>JADFUS010000011.1 GCA_015222165.1 Bacteroidota bacterium | reverse complement strand
AACTATTTTTTCGAAATACCCGTTTTTGCACAATTTCTAGTTTTTATCTACGTTGACATTTTTTGAAAAAACTGCAAATACTCACTAAAAAGCCGAAAAAATATAGAAAATACGCGCATATCTTTTTAAAAATACGCTCCGAAAGAGACACATCATATAGTATAGACCCGAAAAACACAAGCAAAAAGAACAGTGAAAGCCTATCCACTCAAGAAAATCTACTAATATGAGACTCGGATATTTTGAAAATATACGTTTATAAAAGAGAGCACTATATAGTATAGCCGAAAAAAGAACAAAAAAATAGCCGACCTTCGTGAAAAGATCGGCTATATATTGGAATATCTATAATTTTAGAAGAATACAGCTATAAATAATATAGCTAATTATATAAAACAAAAAAATAACCACACCTAAGTGCAGTTATTTCGAATTCTGTGGGAACAAAGGGATTCGAACCCCTGACCCTCTGCTTGTAAGGCAGATGCTCTGAACCAGCTGAGCTATGCTCCCGTTTAAATCGCTGATACAAAAGTACTACAAAATCTATTACAACCAAATTTTTTAGTATCTTTTTTTAAGAAAAAATCTCTTCTTCTTAAATATCAGCGATTTACAAATATATTATTTTCTACTTATAACACGATCTACGGCACAGATTATAGCTTTGCTATCAAGATTATAAGCTGTCATAAGCTGGGCAGGCTTTCCGCTTTCTCCAAACTTATCGTTTACACCTATCATTTCTATAGGAGCAGGCAGTTTACGTCCTAGAAGCTGAGCTACGCTATCGCCTAGTCCACCATTTAAGAAGTGTTCTTCAGCAGTAACAACACAACCTGTTTTTTTAACAGATTTTAAGATTGCTTCGTCATCTAATGGTTTTATAGTATGGATATTTATAAGATCTACACTAAGTCCTTTTGCTTCTAAAGCTTCAGTAGCTAAAAGAGCTTGCCATACAAGGTGTCCTGTAGCTATTATAGTAACATCACTACCTTCATTCATATGAACAGCTTTACCGATAATGAATTCTTGATCTTCAGGGGTAAAATTAGGCACTGATGGACGTCCAAAGCGCAAATAAACAGGACCTACATATTTTGCAGCTGCAATAGTAGCCTTTTTTGTTTGATTATAATCACAAGGATTTATGACAACCATGTTTGGAAGCATCTTCATAAGACCGATATCCTCAAGAATCTGGTGTGTTGCACCATCTTCACCTAGAGTTATACCTGCATGAGAACCTGCAATTTTAACATTTGTATTTGAATAGCACACAGATTGACGAACTTGGTCGTAAACTCGTGCAGTACAAAATTCAGCAAAAGAGCCTGCGAAAGGCACTTTACCAGCTCCTGCAAGACCTGCAGAGACTCCAATCATATTTGCTTCAGCAATACCCGCTTGGAAAAATCTATTTGGGAATTCCTTTGCAAAAGCGTCCATTTTTAAAGATCCGACAAGGTCAGCACACAAAGCAACAACATTTTCATCTTGTTTACCTGCTTCAAGAAGACCTGCACCAAATCCTGAACGAGTATCTTTTTCGTTTATGATAGTATATTTTTTCATCAAAATTTTCTTTTTCAGTTCTACTAATAGTCGCCTAAAGTTTCTTTAAGTTGCTCAAGAGCTATAGCTTTTTGTTCTTGAGATGGAGCTTTACCATGCCAAGCATTTGTGCCACTCATAAAGTCAACACCAAAACCCATTTCTGTTTTCATTAATATTATGACTGGTTTGTTTTTGCCAGTAGCTTCTTTAGCTTTCTCAAGCGAAGAAACGACATCTTGCATATCATTACCATTCATATCTATAATTTCCCAACCTAAAGCTCTCCAACGAGCAGGAAAATCGCCTAAAGAAAGAACATCTTCACAAGTTCCATCTATTTGTTGATTATTCCAGTCTACAATAGCAATAAGGTTATCAATTTTTTTAGCACCAGCATATTGTGCTGATTCCCAAACTTGACCCTCATTTGTTTCTCCATCGCCCATTAAAACATAAACAAGCTTATCGTCTCCGTCCATTTTTTTTGCTGTAGCATAACCTATAGCGTTTGCAAGACCTTGACCAAGAGAACCAGAAGCTAAACGCACTCCAGGAATACCTTTTACAGGCGTTGGATGACCTTGAAGACGTGAACCAAGAAGTCTGAATGTGGCAAGTTCCTCTTTTGGGAAAAATCCTCTGTGAGAAAGCACACTATACCAAACTGGTGAGATATGTCCATTTGAAAGAAAAAATAAATCCTCTCCTTTTCCTTTAATATCAAAGTTTTTTGGTTCAATACGCAAAGTATTAAAATATAGTGCTGTAAGTAAATCAGCACAACCCAATGAGCCTCCTGGGTGACCTGATGATACATCTGCAACCATTCGGACAATGTCTCGTCTCACCTGAGATGCAATGTTTTCGAGCTCTTGAATCTTTTTCATTATTGTTTATCTATTTAGATTTTGTCAGTTAATTTCTGCACTACGCTAAAATTTTGAAAGAAAGTTTTAGCAAAAACTCGCAATACCGTATAAGCTGGTATTGCTAATAACATTCCTACAACCCCTGCTAAACTTCCAGCAAGAAGTATAACTATAAATATTTCCAAAGGGTGAGCTTTTACACTACTAGAATATATATATGGTTGAAGTATTATGTTGTCGAAAAGTTGGAATAAAGAGAAGATGATAATTATTAGCCATAAAGAGTCATAGAAATTTGCATCTATACTTACACTTGAGGCAAACGCTATAATAACACCTAAAATAGCCCCTATTAGAGGACCTATATATGGAATAACGTTAAGTATACCCGAAATTAAAGCAATGACAATAGCAGTACCTAAATCTATACCTATGAAGTACAAACTTACTGATATTAAGATTGTTTTAATCAAAGATTCTATCATTAATCCAATAAAATATTTTGATAATAAAGAGATGGATTTATCGATAGCTTGATCAACTCCTTTTTCAAGTTTTTTAGGGAATAAATTGATGACAATATTTTTAAAAAGACTATCTTCTTTTAAAAAGAAAAAAGTTATAAAAGATATTGAGAATAGAGCGACAAACAAATCAAGAACAGTATCTATAATAGAACCAACTCCTTTGATAGAATAATCGAAGAAAGATGATATTTTACTATATATTGTTGAAGAGATGTCGTTACTTGATGTTGCGAAAGAGGCATCTATTTTATTCTCTGCAAGGAACGCATTAAAATCACTGAGAGGCTTCTCTATAAAATTGCTAAAATTCAACTCACTATTATGAGTCAGAGCCATAACCTTATCATAAATTATGGGTAAAAATATATTGAAAAGAAGAATAACAACACCCCACATTATAAGTAATGTTATAGTAGCTGATAACCACTTCGGCATTTGCCATTGATTGAATTTTATACGAGAAATAGCATCTACAAGAGGCTTCCCTACTAAAGACAAGACTCCTGAAATCAGAACATATATAACAACATTGCTGAAATACCACACAACAAAACTCGAAAGAGTTATGACGAGTGCAATAATTATATATCTCCCTAATTTATCCATTATTAGATTTACTTAATTGGTTTTTCTGCTAAAACAGATTGAGTAGCAGTAACTTTATCGTTAAGTTTTACTTTTATTTCATAGTCAAGAGGAAGAAGCACATCTACACGAGAACCGAATTTAATAAATCCACAACGCTGATTTTGCTTAACCTTATCTCCTACATTAGCATATGAAACTATACGACGAGCAACATATCCTGCAATTTGACGCATCAATATCAACTCTCCATTATGTTTTATACCTATAGAAGTTCTTTCATTTTGAGTACTCGATTTTGGATTGTTCGCAACCAAGAAAGTACCATGGTGATGATTAAAATAAACAACTTCACCAGCCATTGGATACCAATTTGCATGGACATTAAGAATAGACATAAAAATAGATATTTGAATACGTTCTTCTTGAAGGAATTCGTCCACAAATATCTTTTCAATAGCTACAACTTTTCCATCGGCGGGAGCAACAACCGCATTATCTTGTAATTTAAAATCTCTATCTGGGATTCTAAAGAATCTTATTATTAAAAACAACAACACAAAAAGTCCCGAC
The DNA here is from genome assembly GCA_015222165.1 of Bacteroidota bacterium. GTDB lineage: Bacteria > Bacteroidota > Bacteroidia > Bacteroidales > Rikenellaceae > JADFUS01. Next base: position 54,120 of record JADFUS010000011.1, on the reverse strand, counting down.
ATAAAAATAGCTTTTAACCAGCCAATAGATGCTAAAGGAGTTAATAAAAATCCCCCAGCTAATAATGCAAGAACAATAATTGAACATAAAATTATTTTATGCCCCTCTTTATCAATAGAATATAGTCTTATCTTCATTTGTAATTATTTATAATAATTTTAATAGATGTAAAGTGAAAAAATAAATAGGTATAGCAAAAAACATTGCATCAAATCTATCTAAAAAACCACCGTGTCCAGGAATAATATTTCCTGAATCTTTTATGTTTATAGATCTCTTATACATTGATTCTACAAGGTCGCCAACGACACCTGCCAAACCAACTAAAAGACCAATAACTCCCCAAATATATGGAGAATGTTGAAAAAATATGTGACCACTTATAGACGCAGTGGCTATAGCAAATAACAAACCACCAAAAAATCCTTCCCAAGATTTTTTAGGTGATATTCGTTCAAATAGTTTGTGTTTTCCAAAGGTTACACCAACTAGATATGCACCTACATCATTTGCCCAAACTACAAAAAATAGTATCAATACTATTCTGTAATCGTTCACAATGTTAAGCAAAAAAATCGGAATAACAGTATAAATGATAGCAAAAAATTCATTTGCTATAGAATTGAAAGGGTTTTCTTTTTTTCTATATAACTCTAAAAAGCATCTTAAAATCAGTAAAAGTGACAAGAGCGATATCACATGTAAGAGTGATATTACCTCACTTTTAGCTATAACGTTAACAACCTGAGAGCCTAAAATAAGGATAGCCGTAAGAATAGTGAACCAGTTTAAAGAAGGAACTCCGCTTTTTTTGATTAAGTGTGTTAGTTCCGCTACCGAGCCAATGCCAACAGCTGACAAAACAATAATTCTCGTCAATGGAGAATATGACACTCCAAAAATAAGAATTACTACTAAAACTATACCACTTATTGTTCTGACAATAAGGTTTTTCATGATTAAGATTTATAAGTTAAGGGAGTTATAAAAACTCCCTTTATTTCTAGTATTAGAACTATTTTTCTTCAGCTAAAACTTCCGTTTCTTCGACAACTTCCGCTTTTATTTTTTCTTTCTCTTCTTTCTCTTTTTTCTCAGCTTCAATTTGTTGAGTACGAGTGAAAGCTGTTCTTTTACCAACTATTCTCTCTAAGTCATCAGCAAAAACAACCTCTTTTTCGAGTAGCAACTCCGCAAGTTCTTTTACTTTATCTTTTTGTTGAGTAAGCACCTCTTTAGCTTTAGCATAAGCCTCATCAATAATTGCTTTTGACTCAATATCTATTTCTAAAGCTGTTTGTTCACTATAAGGTTTCGAAAAACTTTCTTGCCCTGTAGAGTTATAATAGCTAAGATTTTTCACTTTATCACCACCCATACCATAATAAGCTATCATAGCATAGGCCTGACGAGTAGCTCTTTCAAGATCATTTAAAGCTCCTGTTGAAACATCACCAAAGTTAAGTTCTTCAGATGCTCTACCACCAAGTAAAGCTGCAAGTTCTTGTTTAAGTTGTTCTTTAGTAGTTATTTGTCTCTCTTCTGGTTGATACCATGCTGCACCAAGAGCTTTACCTCTAGGAACAATAGTAACTTTTATAAGCGGATTTGTATGTTCTAAAATCCAACTAACTATAGCGTGACCAGCTTCGTGATAAGCAATAGATTTTTTCTCACCTTGAGTAATAACTTTACTTTTATTTTCTAGACCACCAACAACACGATCTACAGCATCAAGGAAATCTTGTTTATCAATCTCTTTTTTACCTTTTCTCGCTGCCATAAGGGCTGCTTCATTACAAACATTAGCTAAATCTGCACCCGAAAAACCTGGTGTTTGAAGAGCTAAGAATTTAAAATCAATATCTTTAATAATTTTAAGCTTCTTAGTATGAACTTTTATAATAGCTTCACGCTCACTAACTTCTGGAAGATCAACAAAAATTTCTCTGTCAAAACGACCAGCACGCATAAGAGCTTTATCTAAAATATCAGCACGGTTTGTTGCAGCAAGAACAATAACTCCTGCATTAGTACCGAAACCGTCCATCTCTGTAAGAAGTTGATTTAGAGTATTTTCACGCTCATCATTTGATGAATAACCAGCATTTTTACTTCTTGCACGACCTATAGCATCAATCTCATCTATAAATACAATACATGGAGCTTTTTCTTTGGCTTGTTTGAATAAATCACGAACTCGTGATGCACCAACTCCAACAAACATCTCTACGAAATCCGAACCACTCATAGAAAAGAATGGAACATCGGCTTCTCCAGCTGCAGCTTTTGCAATAAGAGTTTTACCAGTTCCGGGAGGGCCTACAAGCAATGCTCCTTTAGGAATTTTCGCACCTAAGTTGTTATATTTAGCAGGGTTACGAAGAAAATCTACAATCTCCATAACTTCTGTTTTCACCTCTTCAAGACCTGCAACATCTTTAAATGTTACTTTGCCATTTTTATTTTTATCGAACTCTTGAGCTTTTGCTTTACCAACGTTGAAAACATTTCCACTTCCTCCGCTACTTCCGCCTTTCATACTTCTCATTATGAATATCCAAACAAAGATAATCAAAATAAAAGGTATAGCTCCACCAACATAGTCTGTCCAACTACTAGATTTTTCTTGAACAATATCTATTTTTGCTTCTTTATCGATTTGCCATTTATCAAAATCTTCTTCAAATTTCACTGGAGAACCTATACGGTAAAAAAACTGAACACCCGTAGATGGTAAATCCTTATATTTCTCTTGAGTTTGAAGTTCTTCAATAGCCTCTTTAGTAAGATAAATCTTCGCTATCTCCTTATTTTCAAGAACAACTTTTTCTACTTTGTCATTCTGAATAAAAGTTTCAAGCATAGAACGATTACCCTCTGCAGGCTTGTCTTTTTCTCCAATTATTGACCAACCAACAATTAAGATCATCACTGCAACATAAATCCAATATATACTGAATTTAGGTTTTTTGATTTTTTTATTTAGTTTTGCCATATATTCTATTTAATCTTCTGAAGATCTATGATTAGTAATTTTCGCACCACTCCAAAGTCTTTCTAAAGCATATACTTTACGAGTTTGTTCTTCAAAAATATGTACCATAACGTCGCCATAATCAAGAATTATCCATAAACCGTCTTCTTTTCCTCCCATACGAATTGGTTTTTCTTTATGAATTTCTCTCATTTGTTTGTCTATTTCATTTGAAATAGCATCAGTATGACTGTTTGATGTTGCCGAACAAATTATATAAGCATCGCATATAGAACCATTATTTTCTGCGAAATCTATCTCTACAATATCTTTACCTTTTTTATCGTCAATTGCTTTTATTATTGTTGCTCTATTACTTTTCATCAATTATTTTTATTAGATTATCGTTAATGGATATACTATGATAACTTGCAAATGTAGTTATTATTTTTCTTTATCCAAAATAGACATCTCTTTTTAATCTTTTTTAGGGTTTAATACTAAGAATGGAACGAGCATTTCTTCCATAGAAATACCGCCATGTTGAAAAGTATTTTTATAATATCTCACATGGTGATTGTAGTTATTGGGATATATTAAATATTCGCTACCACAAGCAAAAATGTATGTTGATGAGATGTTACTTTGCGGAAGGGCAGCTTGTTCTGGCTTATCAATAACAAAAACTTCTTTAGGATTATATTTTAAATTTCGTCCTGTTTTATAGCGTAAATTTGCCGAAGTTTCTCTGTCACCAATAATTTTTACGGGTTTATCTACACGCATTGTGCCATGATCTGAAGTTATCACAAGGGTGTTTCCATTATGAGCAACTTGCTTCATTATCGTAAAAAGCTCTGAGTGTTCAAACCATGAGCGAGTTAATGCTCTAAAAGCAGCTTCATCTTCAGCTAGTTCTCTAATAATTGCAGTGTCTGTACGTGCGTGAGAAAGTATGTCAAGAAAATTATATATTATTACAGATAAATCAGCATTTAAAAGATTAGACATATTGTCAAGAAGCTTTCTACCTGCCTCAGGACGAACAATCTTATTGAAATTTAAACGATATTTTTTTCCTAAGGCTTGAAGCTGTCTTGTTAAAAAATCATTTTCATATTGATTTTTAGCACCATCTTCATTATCATTTAACCATTGGTCAGGAATAATTTTATCAATAGCTAAAGGTGTAAGACCCGAAAACAGGGCATTACGTGCATATTGAGTCGCTGTTGGAAGTATACTACAATAGAATTCCTCCTTCTCAACGTTAAAATATGGCGCCAGCAAAGGTCGTATCATTAGCCATTGGTCATATCTAAAATTATCGATAAGAAGAAATGTAGTTTTTGTCCCTTTGTCAACAATAGGAAAAACTTTATTTTTCATTAATGTATGTGACAAAATAGGTTTTGACATACATTTTGGTTTATACCAATCTAAATAATTTCTTTTTATATATTTTGCAAATGCATTATTAGCTTCAACTTTTTGATAAACAAGAATCTCTTTTATGCTATCATCATTTGATTCTTCAAGCTGTATAGTCCAGTTATAAAGTTTTTTATAGATGTCGCACCAATCCTCAAAACTATCTGCCGTATCAAAAGAATTAGAAATTTGAGCAAATTCTGCACGATAATCGGCAGTAGTTATCTCATCATAAAGCTCTTGCTTATGAATATTCTTTTTTATAGAAAGTAGTACTTGATTTGGATTTACTGGTTTTATAAGATAGTCGGCGATATTAGCACCAACAGCACGATTCATAATATCCTCCTCTTCACTCTTTGTTACCATAACGATAGGAGTATTAGGACTTAAAGCCTTCATTTTGGGAAGAGTCTCAAGACCTGTAATACCTGGCATCATCTCATCAAGAATAATAAGATCGAATGGAGTATTTTGTACAAGCTCCAAAGCATCATAACCGTTATTACATGATTCTATAGTATAACCTTTGTTTTCTAAAAACAAAATATGGGGTTTCAGATATTCTATTTCATCATCTACCCATAATATTTTTTTATTCATATGATATTATATTCGTTTGAAAGATAACGTAAAGATAATATAAAAAAGTATATTGTACTATAAAACTAGAAGGTTACATCCTCTAATATCTGAATTAGATATTCTTCCATCAATAGTAAACGTACCATTATCAAATTTTTTACCCATATCTTGGGTTTCGATAAATGAACAAGAATAGACATTAGCTAAATCTATTATATTTATGCCTCCTCTACCCTCTTTATCGGATATATCAAATGGATCATGAATATCTCTGACTAATATTTTCATGGTGTCTGACGTTTCAAAAAGCCCTTCACCCAAAGAGTATGACTGAGAAAGACATTCACACATACCATATTCTGAATGTATAGATTTAACTCCAAAAGCTGAACATAATTTTTCATGTATAACTTCTCTTGGGAGCTCTTCACCACGTCCTTTCATGCCTCCTGTCTCCATGACACATAATGTTTCATCTTTTTCAATAGCACCCTTTTCTGCAATATCTAAAAGAGCAAATGTCACACCTATCAAAATTGTTTTTCTAGACTTATCTCTATTTTTTATTCTCTTAGCAAGTTCCTCATGTTCATATAAATAGAAACCACCGTCAGCGCTTTTTTCTATTAATTTCTCGAACATATATATCAAAGAAGAACCTTCTCTTTCTAAATAATTTGGAAGTAAAGCATAGATATTACACTCCTCGGCTTTTCCATAAAATTTTTCGAATCCTCTTTCAAAAGCTTTTTCATAAACTTTAAGATTCTTAACATAGTGTTTACTTTGAACCATGCCAGTAGTCCCACTGCTTGAAAAAACAACCTCATGAGGCTCTTCTCCACAATATATTTTTTGTGTTTTATAAAGCTCTATAGGAAGAAATGGTATTTTCTTAATAGAATTTACTTCTTGAATATTACAACCTATCAAATTAAGATAATTTGAATAGGTTTTATTTTCTACAGCTTGGAAACGAAATACTTCTAAAGCTCTCTCTTCAAAAGAGATATTATTGTTAAAAACTTTTTCCCACTCCATTATTTTGGTGCTTTTTTATAAAGGTAAAATGCTATACCTAAGAATATTATATTCGGAAACCATATTATTAATATTGGTGATGTTCCTCCGCCTTTTGCAAATTCATTTGCAAACTGCATAAAAAGAATATATGCAAAACAAAGTGCAATACCAATACTCATGTGCAAACCCGTACCTCCTCTAACTTTACGAGAAGACAACGAAACACCTATTATTGTCAATATAAATGTCGAAATAGGAAATGCTATTCTATTTTGTCTTTCTACCTCAATAAGAGCTATTTGATCAGAACCTTTTGCTTTTTGTTGAGCAATAAACGCATTAAGTTCGTTATAATTAAGAGTTTGGATATGATTTTGAACTTTCCCTATTTCATCGGCAGTAAGATTTATTAACGTATCTAACTGTTCATGTTTTTTCATTATTTCTACACCGTCAGAAAATGTTCTTGTTAAATATTTATCAGATTTCCAATGGTTACTTTCTGGATCAAAAGTTACGCTACGTGCAGAGAGTGAAGATATTATGCTCTGTTTATCATAAGTTTCTAACACTAAAAATTCTGCTCTCAAAGTTTTATTATTATAGCCTTTTATAGATACAAAATTGTTAGGTGATATTTGTCTATATATTCTATCTTCATAAATGCCACGTCCTCCTTTTCTAAGATATTGATTTTCAAACTGTATACGTCTAGCATTTGCAGATGGTATGACAAATAAATTTAAACTTAGACTTAACGAAGTAATTATAAATGCCGATAAAAAATATGGCCACATAAACCTTTTAAAACTTACTCCACTTGATAATATAGCTACAATTTCCGTTTGATATGCCATCTTGGAAGTAAACATCACAACGGCTATAAAAGTTATAAGGCTACTAAACTTATTCATAAAAAAAGGAACAAAGTTTATGTAATAACCAAAAATTATATCGTATAGTGGTGCGTGCATTTCCATAAGGTCATCGATTTTTTCGACCATATCGAAAATAACAACTATCACAACAAGCATCATGATAGCAGCAAGGTATGTACCCACGAATTTACGGATAATATACCAATCTATAAGCCCCACTTTTAAACTATTCCTTTTCATAATATTTCTATCTTAAATAACTATTTTTTAAAAATTATAATCTTTGTCCTAAGATAGGAATCATTTTTTCTTTCCACTCTTTAAATGTATCATTTTTTATCTGTTTTCTGGCTTCATTAACAAGTTGAAGATAAAAAGCTAGATTATGCATAGATGATATTTGTGCCGCTAACATCTCATTTGAGATTGATAAATGTCGTAAATATGCTTTACTATATTGTTTATCAACAAAACAGTCGCTATTTTCGTCTATTGCACTAAAATCATTTGCCCACTTTTTATTACGGATATTTATAAATCCATTCCATGTGAAAAGCATACCATTTCTGCCGTTTCGTGTAGGCATAACACAATCGAACATATCCACACCTCTGTCTATAGCTTCAAGAATATTTGCTGGTGTACCAACGCCCATTAGATAACGAGGTTTATCGGCTGGAAGTATCTCATTAACAACCTCTATCATCGAATACATTTGCTCTGCAGGTTCTCCAACAGCAAGTCCTCCGATAGCATAGCCATCAGCATCAAACTGTTTTACAAAATTTGCAGATTTCATTCTTAAATCGTCATAAACACAACCTTGCACTATAGGAAATAAAGATTGATAGTGTCCGTATGCAGGTTTTGTTTTATGATATTGATTAAAGCATCTTTCGAGCCATCTATTTGTTAAATCTAACGATTTTGAAGCATAGTCTTTTTCTGCTGTTCCTGGAGGGCATTCATCAAAAGCCATCATAATATCGGCACCTATAATACGCTGAGTATCAATAACATTTTCGGGAGTAAAAAGATGTTTAGAACCATCTATATGAGAACTAAACTTACAACCCTCCTCAGTTAATTTTCTTTTTTCTGCCAACGAAAAAACCTGAAATCCACCACTATCTGTTAAGATAGGCTTATCCCAAGAAGAGAATTTATGTAATCCTCCTGCTTGATGTAAAATATCAAGACCTGGACGAAGATAAAGATGATATGTATTTCCTAATATTATCTCTGCCTTAACTTCCTCCTTTAAATCTCTATGAAAGACCCCTTTTACAGTGGCTGCCGTACCTACAGGCATAAAAATAGGTGTATGAATATCACCATGATCTGTTGTTAATGTTCCACAACGAGCTTTGCTCCCAAGAGCTGTATGTTCAAGTTTAAAATCCATTCTTTTCTAATGTTGCCCTATCAAATTTTTAAGCTCTGTTAGCTTTGTAAAAGCCTCAATAGGAGTCATATTGTTAATATCTACGTTATATAAAGTTTTACGAATATCAGCAACAAGAGGGTCATCAAGCTGAAATAAAGATAGCTGTACCCCACTCTCCGCCTTTGTCTCTTGTTTATATTTCATAAACTCTTTATTATTGGTTGTATTATCTATTGCTTCAATTTTATTATTATTTGTATCTCTTTTTTTCTCTAGAGTTTTTAATATTTCATCTGCTCTATTCACAACAAAATTTGGCATACCCGCCATTCTTGCAACATGAATACCAAAAGAGTGTTCTGTGCCTCCAGGAATAAGTTTCCTTAGAAATACTATTTTATTATCTATCTCTTTTATCTGTACATTAAAATTTTTCACTCTATTATATAGAGTAGCCATTTCATTTAATTCGTGGTAGTGAGTAGCAAAAAGTGTTTTTGCACGTCCTCCTTCACGTTCATGGATATATTCTACCATTGCCCAAGCAATTGAAAGACCGTCGTACGTGCTTGTACCTCTACCTATTTCATCTAAAAGAACAAGACTTTTTGAAGTAACATTATTCAATATATTTGCCGACTCCAACATCTCCACCATAAAAGTAGATTCGCCCTCTGAAAGATTATCCGAAGCTCCTACTCGTGTAAAAACTTTATCAACAATCCCTATTGTTGCACTCTTTGCGGGAACATAGGAACCACATTGAGCTAATATTGTTATTATCGCCGTCTGACGTAATATTGCCGATTTACCCGACATATTAGGACCTGTAATAATAATAATCTGCTGATCGTCATTGCTAAGATGTATATCATTTGGGATATAACTCTCACCAATAGCCATAGAAGATTCTATTACGGGGTGTCGCCCAGAAACTATATCAATAACATCTTCATCATTAACCTTAGGTTTTGCAAATTTACAACTCTTTGCCGATTCTGCAAACGAAAGCATAACATCTATATGTGCTACTACCTTTGCATTAGTCTGAATATTCAAAGTATATTTACATATTTCAACAAGAAGTTGGTCATAAACCGTTTGTTCTATCGTTAAAATTCTTTCTTGAGCACCCAATATTTTTTCTTCATACTCTTTAAGCTCAGGAGTAATATATCTTTCAGCATTTGCAAGAGTTTGTTTTCTTATCCACCCTTCAGGAACTCTGTCTTTATGGGTATTTCTTACCTCTATATAATATCCAAAAACATTATTAAAACCTATTTTCAAAGACGTTATGCCTGTCTCCTCGGCTTCTCGAGATTGAATTTTACATAAAAATTCTTTACTATTTATAGATATTTTACGTAGCTGGTCTAGTTCTTCACTAACCCCTGACGCAATATAATTTCCTTTAGAAGTATTTGAAGGAGCATTAGCAATAATTGTTGATAAAATAATTTTTTTTATCTTTTCACAATCATCAATATTAGTTCCCCATTTTTTTAAAGTTATATTTTCACTCTTTTCACAAAGACTTTTTATTTTCTGAATAGCCGTTAAAGCATAACCAATCTGTTCTATTTCTCTAGGTGTTGCTCTTTGAGCGCTAACTCGTGTTATAAGTCGCTCTAAATCGTGAACATTTTGTGCTTCTTCGCTTAAATTATCTTTCTCTTCTGTACTATTTATTAAATATTCAGTAAGGTCTAATCTATTGTTAATTTCTATGCTATCTTTTAAAGGCAAAGAGAGCCAATGTCTTAAAAGACGCATTCCCATAGGTGTAACTGTTTTATTTATAACAGAAAAAAGAGAACGAGAACCAATATTGTTTGGCTCAAGAATTTCTAGATTACGAAGAGAATAATGGTCTATAGAAACATATTTTTCCTTGTCTATTTTTTTTATATTAACAATATGGTCTAAATTTTTATGTTCTGTCATATTTAAATAGTGAAGAACTGCTCCCGCAGAATTTATCTCTTCAATACTATTTTCTATACCATATGCTTTTAAAGATTGTGTTTTAAAATGTGATGTTAGCTTTTTATAACACGTGTCTGTACTATAAACCCACTCATCAAGAGGAAAAATAAAATAATTACGTCCTAATAAAGAGGTAATTTCATCTTTATATGAACGCTGACACAGAATTTCTTTTGGATTTAAAGCAGAAATAAGCTTTTGGATATACTCTCTATCTCCCGAAGCTACAAAAAACTCTCCTGTAGTAATATCAAGAAACGATACTCCATTTTGCTTCTTACCTATATATATAGACGCTAAAAAATTATTTTCATTATTTTGTAGTGTATGACTATTTAAAGAGACTCCAGGAGTTATAAGTTCTGTAATACCCCTTTTCACGATACCTTTTGCCGTTTTTGGATTTTCAAGCTGTTCACAAATAGCAACTCTTTCCCCAGAAAGAACAAGCTTAGGCATATAATTATCAAGAGCATGATAAGGAAAACCTGCAAGTTCTATGAATGAAGCCTTCCCATTAGAACGCTTTGTAAGGGTAATATTTAAAATTTTACTCGCCTTTATTGCATCATCACAAAAAGTCTCATAAAAATCTCCTACTCTAAACAATAATATTGCATCTGGATAACGCTCTTTTATGGCATTATACTGTTTCATTAATGGCGTTTCTGCTGGTTTTTCTTTTTTCATAATTTTCAATAAATTATTACCGTACAAAAATAGTAAAAATTATTATATATTAAAAAATACGAAATTAATAGTAAAATACAAAAAAATTTACATAACTTTGCCTACATGAAAAATATCAATAACATATTAATCGTTTTTATATCATTATTCTTACTTTCTTCTTGTGTAAAAGAGAAAGAAATAGAAAATGGGCCTCTAAATGAAACTGAGCTTATTTTTGCAGGTAATGTTATGAATGAACCTCAATCTGTTACGGTTAACACATTGGGTCAATGGTCTTTCGGAAATATTCCTGAATGGCTTAAAGTAGAATCAGCTGAAGGAGTTGATGCTACAGACGTACTTATATCTACGCTATCTGTCAACGATACTGGTGTTGACCGTGAGCAACTTATATCTCTTACCTATGCCGATGGCACAGCAGTGGTTGAATTAAATGTTAAACAAACAGCTGCATCAATAAGCGAATTAACAGACAATATTATTGAGCAAACAGCTGAAGGATACTACATGACAGGAGCTCCAATTCATGTTTATGAAGGTAGTACTATGCAAATGAGTGTTTCATCTGTTGGTTATAAATATGCCATTTTTACAGACGATCAAACACAAATTTTATCTATAACGCTATCTGAAATGCCTGAGTTAAATGGTAAAACTACTATCACTACTACACTTAAAGGCATAACTTCTACAATTCCTGAAACAGGAGAATACACTCTTTACAAACAAGAAGACAATAAACTTTGGTTCTATAATATAGGACAAAAGCAAGGCTTCATAATACGTTATTTATAATGAAAAATATATTACAAAAAATCGTTGCTCTATCACTATTTATTTTTTGTGTAGTAGGAGCTTACGCTATTCCTCCTAAACCTGGAGCTATAGTAATAAATAAAAATGGAGTATCTTTTACTGCATTTCTTCACGGTGATGAGTTTTTTCATTGGGCTACACTAAATAGTGAAGATGGAGAAGTTATTACATGTAATGAAAAAGACCAATGGGTATATGCAGAATTAAACTCAAATGGAGAAATTCTTCCTACAAACAACCTTGTTGGACTAGCAACAAAAAGTTTCTCTGGTCAAAGAATGAACAATAGTACTCTTGCCATAGCAACAGAAAGAGCGAACAAAATCCGTCCAAATCATACAAAAACAGGTTTTCTAACTAAAAATCCTGATGTTCCCACAAAAGCATTTGCTACTGAAGGTACTTTTAAAGGTTGTGTTATCCTTGTTGAATTTCCAGATTTAAGATATAAATACACACAAGCTGACATGAATAGCCTTGTAAACGAAGGTACAAAATCTGCTGCTGCATATTTCACAGACAGTTCAATGGATAAACTTAAATTTTCTTTTGATGTTTATGGTCCTGTTATGGTTAGTCAATCTTATAGTTTTTATGGGGGAGGTAATCCTGATAGAAATCCTAATCAGATGATTGCTGAAGCATGTGATCTTGCTAATAAAAACGAGGGAGTTGATTTTACAAAATACGACCAAGATAAAGATGGTAAAATAGATATGGTATTTGTTTATTTTGCTGGACATAATGAAGCAGAAGGTGGAGGATCAAATCATATATGGCCTCATAAATGGAATGTATGGAATACAGGAGGATATCCTAAAACCTATGATGGTAAAACTCTAGATGTTTATGCTTGCTCTTCTGAATTATCTGGAGCTTCAGGAGCACGAAAAACAGGAATAGGAACTTTCTGTCACGAATTTTCTCATGTTCTTGGTTTAATGGATGTTTATGATACAGATTATCAAACAAATGGTCAAGCATCAGGTATGGGGGCTTACTCTTTAATGTGTTCTGGAGGTTATAATGGTGGTGGAGCTTGCCCTCCAAATCATATGGCTTTTGAAAAAGTAATGTTTGGCTGGTTAAAAAAATCTGATCTTACTATTGATAAAACTATAGATCCTGCTTTCTTTGAAATAAAAACTATTGCTCATAATGAAGCAGTAGTAATAAAAACAAAAGTTAAAAACTTCGATTATTATCTTGAATATCGTAAAAAAGAGGGCTGGGATAAATATATTCCTGCTGCTGGAGTACTAGCATATTTCATAGATCAATCTTCAAGAACTCCCCCAGGATCTAACATGGATGCCAAAACTCTTTGGGCATGGAATAAACCCGTATCAATACGTGGAGCAGAATGTGCAAAAGTTCTTTATGCTAATAATCAAGAATATAGCCCAAATGGTTGGCTATATCCACGTACAAATAATAAAAATATTACGCCTACATCTAGTCCTAATTCTAAATCACGTTATGATTCAAACGATTCATTTACCATTAGAAATATTAAATTAAATGGAGAAACAGCAACTATGCAATATGGCGTAAATGATTATGACCCTAATTTCCCACTTGTAAATATCAAAGTTCCTGCTGGAGGATTCACAGCATCTACAACTCTTGAACTTCTTGATAAAAATAAACAATCTACAAGTGCTAAATGGTTTGTTAATGGAGTAGAAACAACAACTCTAACTTCTGGTAAAAACGTAGAAATTAAAGCTGTTATAACTATGAGAGATAATACTACTTCAACAGTATATAAAATTACTGATGTAAAATAAGATAAGTTATATAACTTATATAAAGAGTTATATAAATCAACCCTTCTGCCCTATCGACACGTCCGTGTTTAAAGGTGAAGGCTGAAATAAATAACAAAAGTGAACTGATAACGACCATAGAAATATCTATGGTCGTTATTGTTCCTATATATAGAGGACTTACAACAGCACTTGTCCCTAAAACAAGGAAAATATTAGCTACATTTGAACCTATAACATTTCCTAGAGCCATCTGAGTTTTCCCTTTTTTCGCCGCAACAAAACACGCCGCTAGTTCAGGAAAAGAAGTTCCTCCAGCCATAAGAGTTATAGCTATTATTGAATCTTTAACTCCTAGTTTATGAGCTATTGCTTTTGCACTATTAAGAAACATATCACCTCCATAAACAAGCCCTAGGAGACCTCCAAAAATAAGCAAACAAATCATAGCTATACTATGTCGTTTTATATATATTTCGTTATCTGATACATCTGTTTTTTTATTTCGCTTTTTAAGAGCAAAAAATATAGTGCTAATAATAAATCCAAAATAAATCATTAAAAAGACTACCCCACTAACACGACTAATTTTCTCTGGCATATCTATACCAAAAATTTTATTCAGACTTAGAGTTACAGCAAAAATAATAGAAGCTATAAAAGTAAAAAATATATCTTTTTTAATATTATTACGTGATAAACGTATATTTTTCAGAGTCGCCGTAAGACCTATAACGACAAGAATATTAAAAATATTCGAACCTACGACATTTCCTATAGCTATATCACTACTCCCTTGAGAACTTGCTAATATGCTAACAACCAGCTCAGGAGCAGATGTTCCTATAGCTATAATTGTTAAACCAACAATTAATTCAGGTATTTTAAATCTTTTTGCAAGACTTGCCGAACCATCGGTCAAAAAATTTGCTCCAAAGATTATCATAGATAAACCTAGGAGCAAGTATAATATATTTTGTATCATTTAGAATTATAAAGATGATTTATTTTCGCAATTCATAGTTTTATCAACTTTTCTCACAAGACCACAAAGTACGCTACCAGGACCTAATTCCATATAAGAATCGACACCATCAGCAATCATATTATTAACAGTTTGTGTCCATCTAACTGGAGATGTAAGCTGAGCCATAAGATTAGCTTTAATTTTTGCAGGATCTGTATAAGGTTTTGCATCAACATTTTGATAGATAGGACAGATAGGAGCTGAAAATTCTGCTTTTTCTATTGCTTCTGCAAGTTCCTGACGTGCAGGTTCCATAAGTGGAGAGTGAAAAGCTCCTCCAACAGGAAGTATCAAAGCACGTTTTGCTCCAGCTTCTTTAAGTTTCTCGCAAGCCTCATTTACAGCTTCCACAGAACCAGAAATAACAAGTTGACCTGGGCAGTTATAATTTGCAGGAACAACAATTCCTTTTATTGAAGAACAAACATCTTCAACAACTTTATCACCAAGAGCTAAAATAGCAGCCATTGTAGAAGGCTCTTTTTCACACGCTTTTTGCATAGCCAAAGCACGTTGAGAAACAAGTCTTAGACCATTTTCGAAAGATAAAGCACCAGCTGAAACCAATGCACTAAATTCTCCAAGAGAGTGACCAGCAACAACATCTGGTTTGAAATCTGCACCTAAAGCCTTAGCAAGAATTACAGAATGAAGAAATATTGCAGGTTGAGTAACCTTTGTTTGTTTTAGTTCTTCGGGAGTTCCGTTGAACATTATATTTGTTATAGAAAAGCCTAAAATTTCATTTGCTTTTTCAAAAAGTTCCTTTGCTTCAGGGACGTTGTCATAAAGGTCTTTACCCATACCGACAAACTGAGCTCCTTGACCCGGGAATACATACGCTTTTTTCATACTAATTGTATTTATTTTTTAATATTGTTTTTTGAAAAACTAAAAACTTACAGCCACAAATATATAATTTTATTGTTAATAAAAAAACAAACCCGCCATTTTACTGACGAGTTTAAGGTTAATATTAGAAAATTATTTTTGCCATTATCACTATAATAGGTAGTGTTATTAGGGTTCGCTCTATAAAAATAACAAATAAATTCCAAAAGGAAACGGGAATTTTTGAGCCTAAAAGCAACCCTCCAACTTCTGACATATAAATAAGCTGAGAAACAGAAACCGCAGCAACAATAAATCGTGTCATAGCAGATGATATGTTTACCGAAGCAAGAATAGAAGGGATAAACATATCCGCAAAACCTACCATCATAGTTTGTGAAGCCTCCTGAGCCTCAGGAACTCCCATAAAATTTAATAAAGGCTCGAATGGAAGACCTAAATATTGAAGGATAGGAGTATATTCTGCAAGCATCAAAGAAAATGTACCCACAGCCATAACTATAGGAAGAACACCAACCCACATATCAAGTACATTTTTAGATCCTTCAATAAAAAAACTTGATATATTTTTATTTTCATCGGCTTTTTTCTCTGCAAGATAAAGCCCCCACGCAGATGGTTTCATATTTTCAGGTATAGTTTCGCTCTCTTTTGCTGGAGAATTATTAAAATAAATATTTTTCTTTCTAGAAAGAGGAGGAATACGAGGTATTATCAATGCTGTAATAAAACCAGCAATAGAAACTGTAGCATAAAAAGGCAGAAACATAAAGCCTAGACCTACGGTTTCAATAACTACAAGAGAAAAAGTTATTGACACAGCCGAAAAAGTTGTTCCTATTATTGAAGCCTCTTTTTCTGTATAATAGCCGTCTATATATTGTTTATTAGCCATTAAAATACCTATAGAACCATCACCAAGCCACGAAGCTATGCAATTTATTGAAGAACGCCCAGGAAGACAAAATAAAGGACGCATGATTCTCGTCATCATTGTACCGACAAATTCTAATAGCCCAAAATTCAAAAGTAAAGGGAGTAAAATTCCTACAATAAAAAATACAGCTAGAAGTATAGGAAATAAATCGTTAAGAATAAGTCCACCAGTTGTTGCTCCCCAAAAAGGCTCACCTCCTATTTTAAACACAGCCATAATAAGAAAGATAAAGCCCACATACCGAACTATCCGCCAAGCCTTTGAAGGGTAAAGCAAATTAGTTAAATAAGTGTTTTTCTCCTTTTTTCCGAACTTTAGATGTCCACCTAAAGCTGAAAACCCTACGATTATTAAAGCAAGGACAGGAGTTGTCTCTTTAAGAAACGAAGCTATAAGCTTCGTAAGAAAGGCAATAGGAATAGTAACTTCCTCACCAACAACTATTGGGGTAATAAATAAGAAAACGCCCAAAGCTGATGGAATGATAAACTTTAATCTTTTTTTGTCCATAAAACAAAGATAGAAAAAAGAAAATATCATAATCTATTTTAATGAAAAAAATTAATTTGAACATCTCCATTTTCCACAAAGAGTAACTTATTTTTGCTATCTTTGCATTGATTAAAATTCAATGATTTATTAAAGATAAAAGCCACAAATTATGATAACATACGAACGAAAAGTTTTACCCAACGGTATAATTGTTCTTTTTAACAAAGATGTCAACACCCCAATGGCGGCTGTTAACATAATTTATAAAGTTGGCTCAAGAGACGAATCTCCAGAAAAAACAGGCTTTGCACACCTCTTCGAACATCTTATGTTTGGGGGCTCAAAAAACGTTCCTCAATTTGATATACCACTTCAAGTTGCTGCAGGAGAAAATAACGCCTTTACAAATGACGATTATACAAACTACTATGAAGTTGTTCCTAAAGAAAATATAGAAACCGCTTTATGGGTAGAATCTGATCGTATGAGAGGCTTAAATATTAATCAGTCAACACTTTCTGTTCAGAAAAAAGTTGTTACCGAAGAATTTAAACAAAGATATATAAACCAACCATATGGCGACCTTATGTCAATATTACGTGATAAGGCATATACGACACACCCATATAGATGGCTTACCATAGGAAAAGATATTAAGCATATTGCAAATGCAAATCTCGAAGATGTTCAAAATTTTTATGACTCTTTCTATCAACCTGACAACGCTATAATAGGTATTTCAGGAGATTTCGAAAGCGAATATATATTTGATTTAGTTGAAAAATGGTTCGGCGATATTAAAGGAAAATGTTCTAAGAAACCTATTCCTCAAGAACCTGAACAAAAAGAGGCTAGAAGAGTAGAGCTAAAAAAAGATGTTCCTGTAACAGCTATTTACATAGCTTTTAAGATGAAAGACCGACTTTCTAAAGACTATATTCTTAGTGATACTATTTCAGATATTCTTTCAAGTGGGACATCATCTAGATTATACCAAAATCTTGTTAAAAACAGCCCTATATTCTCATCTGTAAACGCATATATTTCTGGAAATATCGACCCTTCATTATTTATGGTTTGCGGATATATAAACAAAAATACTGACCCTCTAGAAGCTGAAAAAGCTTTATGGAAAGAGCTAAAAGATTTTTGTGATACGCCTATAGATAACGAAGAACTTGAAAAAGTAAAAAATAAATTTGAAGCAAATACGCTTTTTGGAGAGTTAAATGTTTCTAATAAAGCTATAAATTTATGTTATTATGAGATGATTGGCGATATAGACTTAATGAACTCTGAAACAATAAGTTATAGAAATATTAAAGCCTCAGAAATAACTGAAATGGCAAAACGTCTTTTCACAAAAGAACATAGCACCACATTAATTTATGAAAGTAGTGTTGAACTAGGAGAATAAATAAAACATGACAGATAGAAGCATACAACCTGAGGTAGTTATTCCTCAAAGCATAAATATTGTAGCAACAGAAACAATAGAAACAAAAAATGGTGTAAAAATATATCGTCTTGATAATGAAGGATATGATGTGATACGTATATCTTTCGTTTATCGTGGGGGAGTGACCCAACAAAAAGAGGCATTTACAGCATCAGCAACACTAAATAATATCGCCGAAGGAACAGAAAAAAGAAATTCCAAAGAGTTAGCAGACTATATAGATTTTTATGGATTTATATACGACGTATCTATCGATATGGATTATTCTATAATTACTATTTGTACTCTCAAACGTTTTGCTAATGAAGCAATTGAACTAATGGGAGAACTTTGTAGTACACCAATTTTTCCAAGTCACGAACTTTCTGTTTATATTAAGAAAAAGAAACAGTCGATGTCTATTCAACGAGCTAAAATATCATACCTTGCTCAAGAATATTTTCAAAAAACTATCTTTGGTGAAGAAAATTATTATGGACGTATCTTCCAACCAGAGGATTATGATAATCTTTCAAGCGACAACCTTAAAACTTTTTTCAAAGAAAATTATACTCAAGAAAATATGTTTGTCGTGGTAAGTGGAGATAGCACAGAAGAGGAAATTAGCTCTATTAAAAAAGTAATAAATTCACTTCCTCAAGGAACAAAAAAAGAAGCGATCTTACCAAAAATAAAAAGCGAAAAAGAGTTTTATCTTGAGAAAAAAGACGCCGTACAATCTTCTTTAAAAATGGGAAGAATACTTTTTGACAAATCACACGAAGATTTCGTTGGTATGCAAATTGTCGCTAAAATATTAGGTGGTTATTTCGGCTCACGTCTTATCATGAACCTTAGAGAGGATAAAGGATATACTTATGGTATATTTGCAAATGTCTCTAACACAGATACAACGGGATATTTTATAATTTCAGGAGAGGTTATAGCAGAATTTACCGAAGACTCTATAAAATGTGTATTTGACGAGATAAAAACACTTCAAACAGAACTTGTTTCTGATGAGGAACTTGCTATGGTAAAGAATGTTATGATTGGAGAAGTCATGCGTATTCTTGATGGTCCTTTTGGAATAGCAGATGCCACAATAGAAAATATTCAGAATAAAAAAGATAATAGTAACCTTAACGATTTGATAAAAGAAATTAGAGAAACAGATGCAGAGCGTATTCGTTCTCTTTCAAAAAAGTATCTTCAAAAAGAAGATTTATCTGTTGTCGTTGTAGGTAAAAAATAAATTTATAAAGTCTCTTTTGCTTTACAAAAGGGACTTAAACCACACTTTTCACACTTCGGATTACGTGCTGTACAAACATATCTACCGTGAAGAATAAGCCAATGATGAGCCTTAGGAATAAGTTCATCAGGAATATTTTTTGTGAGTTGGCGTTCTGTTTCTAAAGGAGTTTTTGCATTTTTAACAAGCCCCAAACGAGCTGAAACCCTGAATACATGAGTATCTACCGCCATCATAGGTTTATTATATATCACCGAAGCTATAACATTAGCCGTTTTTCTTCCAACACCTGCAAGAGATAGAAGATTATCTATATCTTCTGGAACTACGCCACCAAAATTATCTAACAGCTGGTGAGACATCTTAAATAAATTTTTCGCCTTATTATTTGGGTAAGAAATACTCTTTATATATTCATAGATAACCTCCACAGAAGACTCCGCAAAACACTCAGCAGTAGGCATTTCCTCAAAGAGTGATTTAGTAACAATATTAACTCTTTTATCTGTACATTGAGCCGAAAGAATCACAGCAACAAGAAGCTCGAAAGGAGAATTATAGTGTAATTCTGTTTCGGCAATAGGCATATTTTCTTTAAACCAATCTATAACAAATTTATATCGTTGTTTTATTGTCATTAGAATATTTTTTTCTAAAAAGTGAAAAAATCTTATAACTTAAAAATCCTGAAATAAGACCTACAACAGTTCCAAAAAGTATTTGAGAAGGGTAGTGTACACCTAAATATATTCTACTATAAGATGTTAGAAGTGCAAAAGTAAAAAATAGCACAATAACCCAACGTTTTCTGGAAATAAGAGATATATAAATAGCTAGTCCAAAACTATTTGCTGCGTGACCAGACACAGTTCCATAAAGCCCTCCTACATAGTCCCTAACAGTATGCACAAGTCCTTGAATTTCAGGGGTATGAGTTGGTCTAAAAAAAGGAATATTATGTTTAAAAATAGTAGCTGTTTGGTCTGCAAAAAGCACCACTAAACAAATTCCCAAAAGACTGAAAACAAACTCTTTTCGTGATAAATTCTTATATAAAACATAAATCATTATCAAAACCATAAAAACAAAGATTTGAAAATGAGACATTGTCCACATAATATAATCTAGAAAAGCTCCTCCGTCAAAATTCAGAGCAAGAAAAATTTTAGTATCCATATAATCATTAAATTTACTGCAAATATATCATTTTTTATATAAAAATTAGTAATAAGTTGCTGTTATGGATAATTATTTTTATATTTGATGAAATATATATTTTATTTAATTATGAAATTTCTTTTATATCCATTAATGATCATTTTTTCCATAGGAATACGTTTAAGGCACTTACTTTATGATATGGGTTTACTAAAAAGCAAAAGCTTTGACGTACCAATATTATGCGTTGGCAATTTAAGAGTTGGAGGAACAGGAAAAACACCAATGGTCGATTTTTTAGTGAAACATCTTGAAGGAGAGTACAATATAGCGGTACTTTCTCGGGGTTATAAAAGAAAATCTAAAGGTTTCAAGATATTAAAAGATAATTCTACAACCTCAGAAGTTGGTGATGAACCTCTACTTCAAAAACTACTCAACCCAAATATTATGGTTGCTGTATGTGAAAGCCGTTGCAAAGGAGTGAAAGAAATTTTACGTGAAAATCCTGAAATCAACCTTATTATTTTGGACGATGCTATGCAACACAGAGCAATAAATCCAAAATCTACAATTCTACTAACAGAGTACGGAAATCTATATACTTTTGATAAACTTATGCCAATAGGGACTCTTCGAGACCTTAAAGAGAGAGCTAAAAAAGCAGATATCGTTGTTATTACAAAATGTCCAGAAAAAGTTAAACCTATAGACTTACGTTTAGCAATGAGAGATCTCTCTTTGAAACCTTATCAACAACTATTGTTTACAAAAATAAAAACTCAAGAACCTTGCTCATTATTTGACAATACACCTCTTGTTGAAGCTGATAAAGTAATGATAACCACGGCAATAGGTATGCCTGAGAAATTTATTGACGAAGTTAAAAGAAATTATAAAGTAGAAGATATTCACATATTTAGAGATCATCATAATTATTCTTCTACAGATATAAAAACCATTTTCGAACAAAATGAGGACAAAGATTGCCTTCATTGGGATACTCCTTTATTGTGTACCGCAAAAGATGCTGTAAAAATAAAAGAGCTAAATTTAGGAGAAGATATAACGAGACGTATCTATGTAGTAAACATCTCTTTAGAGGTTATAGATTATCCTCAAGCTCTAAATGAAATAAATTTTATTAACACTGTTAAAAATAAATTATATGGTGAATATAGAAGAAACCGTAAAAGCCATAAACCTAAAAATTAAAAATTTTAAACCTACAGTAGGAATTGTTTTAGGTTCTGGTCTAGGCTCGTTTGCAGAGCAAATAGATGTACGATATAAAATTAAATATAAAGATATAAAAGATTTTCCTGTTTCAACAATTGCAGGACACGACGGAAGTCTTGTTTTTGGGTATTTAGGAGAGGTTAGAGTAGTCGTAATGAAAGGTCGTTTCCATTATTACGAAGGATATTCTATGGAGCAAGTAACTGCACCTATTAGAGTTATGTCGCTTCTTGGCGTAAAAAGAGTGCTTCTTTCGAATGCAGCAGGCTCGTTAAATGACGACCTTAAAGTTGGAGATATGATGATTATAACAAATCACATAAATATGCTTCCAAACCCGTTAGTAGGGAAAAATGATGATCGTTTTGGTACTCGTTTTCCAGATATGAAAGAGCCCTACTCAAAAAGATTAATAGAAAAAGCAAAACAAGTATATAGCAATCTTAAAGAGGGCGTATATATCAGTTGCTCAGGACCTTCGTACGAAACCTCAGCAGAGATAAAGTTTTATAAACTAATCGGAGGAGATGCTGTAGGAATGTCGACTATTCCAGAGGTTATTGTAGCTCGTCATGCAGGCATGGAAGTCTTTGCTTTATCACTAATAACAAACTCTACAAATAACGATATAGCTATTACACATGAGGAAGTTTTGAATATTGGTATCAAAGCATCTGACAGAATGGCTCGACTATTTAAAGAACTTGCAATGGTTAAATTATAACTCATTTTAATATAATAAAAAGAGCTATTCTCATGATAGAGGATAGCTCTTTTTGTATATTATTTTACATTCTTTATAGTACTTTAGAAGCCACCATTTCAGGAGTAATTTCTGTCATACACTCATAAGTTCCAAATTTACATGG
Organism: Bacteroidota bacterium; assembly: GCA_015222165.1. Classification (GTDB taxonomy): domain Bacteria; phylum Bacteroidota; class Bacteroidia; order Bacteroidales; family Rikenellaceae; genus JADFUS01. The sequence continues at coordinate 31,305 of JADFUS010000011.1, read as the reverse complement.
TTTATTTCCATATATAGAACAAGGTGAACACTCCTTATTTAGTGATATAGCATCGTCTCTTAATTGAAGCCAACCAAGAAATCCAGCATGTGGATGCGTCGCTCCCCAGATAGATACGCAACGTGTTCCAACAATTGAAGCCATATGCATAGCTCCCGAATCCATACTAACTACACAATCTAAATTGCTCATTAATGCAAGTTCACCAGCAATGCGAACTCTTCCAAATACAGCAATTGCGTTTGGAATATTTGCTATAATTTCTTCTACTTGTTGCTTCTCTTCTCCACCTCCACTAAACACAAAAACTCTATCATTTTCTTCCTTAGAAAGGAGCTCAATAAGCCTTTTTGCATAGTTTAGAGGATACTTTTTACCTTGATGTTGAGCAAACGGAGCTACACCATACCACTTGCCCTCTTTTTTACCGCTAACGGACTCTATTTCAGAAGGTAGGCTACGTTGTTTTTGCACCCTAATCATAGGCAGTTCCACGTGGAACCCTGCCTTTTCGAACGTTTCTCGGTATCTTTCTACCGTTGTTTTAAGCTGTTTTTTAACACCACTTTTTATAAGAGCTTTTTTCTCTTTTCTACCTTTATCTATGACTCTAATTGGAGTGTTTTTAAACAAGAAAAACGTACGAAGAATCTTAGTTCTAAGAACGTCATGCAAGTCAATAACTATATCATAGCCTTCTCCACTTAGCTCCTTAAATAGCCTATGTAAACCTTTTAAACCTTTATAATTTTTAAGATTCACACCTCTTACTTTAAGATTATCTTTTGGTGTATACATCGCGGATAACCAATCTTGAGTAAGAACAGTAAATTCTATTTCAGGATTTTGGCTTGCCACAAAAGCAACAACGGGCGAAGTCATTGCGACATCACCCATTGCTGAAAATCTTATAACGAGTACTTTCATACTATTTTTTATATAATACAGGATTCAAAAGAGGATCATTATACATCTTCATTTGTTTATATACTTTCATATATTTACGTCCTGCTTCAATATCTTCTATCAATTCTTCGATAGCTTTTGACAAATCTTGACGTTGAACTAAAAGGATACTAAATTTCTTTTCGCAATTTAAACGCAACTCTGGAGTAGCATCTACACGTAGAGCTTCAACACGCATATGATAAATCTTCAACGCTAGGATTGAAAGTCTATCTATAGACCAAGCTGGAGTTTCTGTGTTTAATCTTGCTCCTTGAATAGGTTTAACCTCTTTATATTTTTCCAAAAGATAAGAATCGATATATTCTACCATATCTGTTCTATCTTGATTTGAAGCATCTATACGTCTTTTAATAACCAAAGCATTTTTTGGGTCGATATTAGGATCACGTATAATATCTTCTAAATGCCATTGAACTATATCAATCCAAGTTTTTGCAAAAAGAAGATATTCCAAACTATCTTTAGGGAATGGATTAACCATCTTAACATCAACATCATCTTTTATATGATATTGAGCGATAGCTTTATCAAAAATCTCATTGCACAATTCTGTGAAATTCATAATTTTATTTATTCGTTAATTATTTTTATTGTTTCTATCTCATCTCCTTTACGAATGGCATCGATAACATCAAGACCTTCATAAACTTTACCAAAAACAGTATGTACTCTGTCTAAGTGAGATGTATTTTCACGACTATGACAAACAAAAAACTGAGAACCACCAGTATTTTTTCCTGCATGTGCCATAGAAAGAACTCCTCTATCGTGATATTGATTATCACCAGAAGTTTCGCATTTTATAGAGTATCCTGGACCTCCACAACCTGTACCATCAGGGCAACCACCTTGAATAACAAAATTTGGTATTACTCTGTGGAAAGTTAATCCATCATAAAAACCACTCTCAGCAAGTTTACAAAAGTTATCAACCGTATTAGGGGCATCTTTTTCAAAGAAATTTAATTTCATAACTCCTTTTGAAGTATATATTTCAGCTTTTCTCATAATTTATGTATTTTATCAAATGGTTTATTTTAGGGGTAAAGATACGAAAAAACCCAAATATATAAAATAAAAAGTTAACAATTCTTTTTTCAAACTTTCCTCACATCACTCATAATAACGCTTGCTTTACCAACAAGCCCACCCAATGGAGGATTACATTTGCTGAGTTTAACCTCTAATTCATCTATTAATGGGAAGTCTAAAAACAACCTATCTATTATTCTTTTAGCAACATTTTCTATTATAAAAGAAGTTATAGCCATCTCTTTTTTAACAGTTTTGCATAACTCTAAATAGTTGACTGTCTTTGTTATATCATCAGTTTTTGAAGCCTCAGAAGCATCATATACATAGCTTATAGAAACAAGAAATCTATTTCCTACTATTTGCTCTTCTTTATAACAACCATGATATGCGTGTACCTCTATATCTTCTAATATTATTTTTGTTTTCATCTTTATTTTAAATTTCAATTATGGGTCGAAAATAGCTTTTTTTTGTATATTTAACAAATTTATTTATCTTTGTTCCAAATATCATTTAATTATATGTCAGAAAAACAGAAGACGTTAGCAGGTGCAGTTTCTTTCGAAGGAAAAGGACTACACACAGGCTTAATGGTCAAAATGACCATAAACCCTGCCGATGATAATTTCGGAATAAGATTTAGACGTACAGATTTAGAGAGTACGCCGATAGTTCGTGCTCTAGCAGAATTTGTAACTTCTACTTCTCGAGGAACTACAATAGAACAAGGAGATGCAAAGGTTTCTACTATAGAACATTTGATGTATTCTCTTTATACTTGCGATATAGATAATGCCCTTATAGATATTAATGCTCCAGAAGTTCCTATATTAGACGGTTCAGCAAAAGACTATGTTGCTAAATTTTCAGATATGGGGGTTGTCGATCAAAAAGCTGATCGTAAATTCTACGAGATAAATAATAAGTGCAAATATCAAATTGAAGGTACTAAAACAGAGATTACTGGATATGCAGATGATGAATTTACAATCGACTTAAATGTTGATTTTAATTCTTCAGTTATAGGTAAGCAGTACGCTATGCTACACCCAAATGTTGATAGCAAAAAAGAGATTGCTCCTTGTCGTACATTTGTTTTCCTTCATGAAATTTCTCCTCTTATAGAGGCAGGACTTATTAAAGGTGGCGATGTTGATAACGCTATAGTTATTGTTGAAAAGCCTATTTCAGAAGAAGAACGCCAACGTATTGCTAAAGTCTTCGGTAAAGAAGATATTGAAGTAACTAACAAAGGCTATCTTAATCATTTAGAACTTAGACACGAAAACGAAATTGCAAGACATAAACTTATTGACCTTATAGGCGACCTATTTCTTACAGGTGTCAGACTTAAAGGTAAAGTTTTCGCAAAATGTCCTGGTCATCATGCAAATACAGAATTTGCAAAAATCATACGTAAACATATCAAAGAAGATTCTACTAAATGTCCTTATAAATATGACATTAACACAGAACCTTTATACGATATAAATAGAATAAAAGCCACTCTTCCTCATCGTCCTCCATTTTTATTGGTTGACAAAATCATGGAAATGACTGAAGATAGTATCGTTGGAGTGAAAAACATCACTATGAACGAACCTTTCTTTGTAGGACATTTTCCTGACGAGCCTGTTATGCCTGGAGTACTTCAAGTTGAAGCTATGGCACAATGTGGAGGTATCTTAGCTCTTAGTACAGTTGATGAGCCTGAAAAATATTCTACATATTTCATGAAAATAGACGAAGTAAAATTCAAAAATAAAGTTGTCCCTGGTGACACATTAATTTTTGTTTTAAAACTTGTTTGTCCTATTCGTAGAGGTATTGTTAAGATGGCTGCACAAGCATTCATCGGGAATAAATTAGCATCAGAAGCTATACTTATGGCTCAAATCGTGAAAAACAAGTAATAAACTTATAATAAAGAATATGATTAGCAATTTAGCATACGTACACCCAGATGCAAAAATTGGGAACAATGTGACTATAGAAGCGTTTGCTTATGTAGCTGGAAACGTTGTAATTGGAGATGATAGCTACCTTGCTCCACACGCTGTAGTACTTGACGGTGCTCGCTTAGGAAAAGGTTGTAAAGTTCACTCTGGAGCAGTAGTTTCAGGAATTCCTCAGGATCTTAAATTTAAAGGTGAAGAAACTTTAGCTATAATAGGAGATAACACAACAATACGTGAAAGCGTAACTATAAATCGTGGTACTGCTGCAAAAGGCAAAACTGTTATTGGAAATAATTGTCTTATAATGGCTTATGCACACGTAGCGCATGACTGTATAGTTGGAAACAATGTTATTATTGTAAATAGTGTTTCCGTAGCTGGCGAAGTAGAAATTGGCGATTTTGCAATACTCGGAGGACACTCTGCAGTACATCAATTTGTAAAAATTGGTAGACACGCTATGATTGCTGGTGGAGCTCTTCTTGGAAAAGACGTTCCTCCTTATGTAACTGCTGGACACTTAGTTGCAGAATATAAAGGTCTTAACAGTATAGGTCTTAAACGACGGGGATTCACAAGCTCTGATATAACTTCAATTCAAGATATCTATCGTATTTTGATGTGCGAAGGAATAAATGTTTCGCAAGCTGTAGAGCAAGTAGAAAAAGAGATAGAAGAATCAAAATTCAAAACTGAAATTTTAGCTTTCGTTAAAAGTTCTAAACGAGGAATTTTAAGATAACATTATCTTAAATATATAATTAAGGGTGATTGAATATTTGTTTCAATCACCCTTAAATTTTGGGCAAAAAAAAAGGGAGTCTCACGACTGCCTATTTCTTTGTATTGGTACCCATACCAATACTACTAACCCAAACTTAAATAAATGAAGAAACCTTGTTTGTTAATAAAGAACGTTAATTAAATAAGAAAAACTTATTTTTATATAATAAAATAATACATAACAATAGTAATGCCAATTATTATTGTTATTCTATTCTTTTTTCTAATAAAAAGTAATATATTTGTGGCGTTGAATTTGCTACACCTTTCCAATAATCAATTTTACTAATAAAAAAATTACAATCATCATGCCAAAGATATCACAAAAGGCTATAGAAATGCCATCATCTCCAATACGTAAATTAGTTCCTTACGCAACAGAAGCTAAAAAACGTGGAGTTCATGTACTTCATCTAAACATAGGACAACCTGACATCAAAGCACCACAGGTAGCTATTGATGCTATAAAAAATCTTCCTACAAATGATGTTGCATATACAAATTCTGAAGGAGTTTCTTCGTATCAATCAGGACTTGTTAATTATTATAAGAATAATAATATCAATCTTAATGTTAAAGATATCATGATTACTACTGGTGGTTCTGAGGCACTTGTGATGGTATTTAATGCTTGCTTTAATGATGACGATGAAATACTAGTTCCAGAACCTTTCTATGCAAATTACAATGGCTTTGCTCGTCAGACAAACATTAATGTTGTTCCTATTACAGCTTCTATAGAAAATGATTTCGCATTACCTCCAATTGCTGATTTTGAGAAAAAGATAACTCCAAAAACAAAAGCAATAATGATATGTAACCCCTCAAATCCAACAGGTTACCTATATTCTCTAAAAGAGTTGGAACAACTAAAAGAGATTGTCCTTAAACACGACCTTTTTCTTATTGCTGATGAAGTATATCGTGAATTTTGCTATGATGGTCACACTCCTATATCTATCCTTGAACTTGACGGATTAAAAGAAAATGCTATAGTTATAGATTCTGTATCAAAACGTTATAGTATGTGTGGAGCACGTATCGGAGCAATAGTTACTCGTAATAACGAACTTATCTCTGTATTAATGAAATTTGCTCAAGCAAGACTTTGTCCTCCATATTTTGGACAAGTAGCTGCCGAAGCTGCATTAAATACTCCTAAAGAATATTTTGAAGAAGTTAAAGCAGAATATGTTGCTAGACGTAATTATCTTGTAGAAGCATTAAATAAAATAGAAGGTGTTTATTGTCCTATGCCAAAAGGTGCTTTTTATGCTGTAGTAAAACTTCCAGTAGAAAATGCTGACGAATTTGCTAAATGGCTTCTTGAAGAATTTGAATATAAAGGAACAACTGTTATGGTAGCACCAGCAAGTGGATTTTATTCTACACCAAATCATGGAATGAATGAAGTTCGTGTAGCTTATGTTCTTAAAATTAGCGAACTTAAACGTGCAGTTATAGCTTTAGAAGAGGGCTTAAGAGCTTACAAAGAATATAAGAATAAATAATAATTAAATTATCTATATAAAAGAAAAAAGTCTGTTGTATGATATACAACAGACTTTTTATCTCACTATTTTAACCTAATACTTAATTATATATACATGAAAAAAAATATTTCATTTTGCTGTTTCACAACAGCCTCTTCCACAAATATAAAATAATATTTTCAATAATCAACACTTTTTGTATCTTTTTTTTATTTTTTTTCAGAAATCACTCAAAATATGGTTATTTTAAGCATATTTAACAAATAAAACAGCCAATAACAACACTATTTAATAGTCTATTCATGATAGTTCTCAATAATTATAATAAAAAAATGATAATAAAAAATTTATTATCATTAATATTAAATAATATATAACTACTAATTAATATGTTTACTCTTTTTAGATTGACGAGCCGAAGGAACAACAAAAAGAACACATGATGTACCAACAACTCCTGCTAAACAAACAATTAATTTTATTTTTGCTATAGGGATAAAAAATATACACGAAAGAGAAATCATAAACCACATTGTTAATATTGCAGATATTTTTGCTTTTTTACCCATACCTCCATTATCATGATATCCCTTTACATATTTTCCCATTGGCGAAGCTAATAGCCAAACGTAAAGTCTTTTACTTGAACGAATATATAACCACGAAGCAAGAAGAATAAAAGGCGTTGTAGGTAATCCCGGAACAAACACTCCAAGAACACCAAGCCCAAAGGCTATACTTCCAGCAAATATATATAATAACTTTTTTAATTTACTCATATCTATTAACTATAATATTCTTTTCCTCGTTTAGGATTTTTCTTTGTCCAACCTTTTATAGCTCTTTGTTTTTGTTCAAAAACCTCTTTTATTGTCCAAAAAGAAGAGAATGCTAAAACACCTAAAGATGTTGATATTAAAACATTATCAACAAACAGAGAACCTGCAACTCCTAGAATACCAAGAACTAAGAACCACCACCAGCAACTAACACCAAAATAATATTCACACTTAACAACAAGAGGGTGAAATATACCTATAATTAGAAAAGTTACTACTCCTATTATTAAACCTGTAAAATTTAAAGCTTCTAAAATTTCCATTTTTTAATGATTTTCTGAACATTCATGATTATCATCTGTATGAGAACAAGCCTCACCAGAATCTTTAATACCGCCACTAAGAAAATTATTTACTACATCAATAATTTTTCCTTCACAACCTCTATAAACTTCTATATTATGTTTTTTTAAAACAATTAATGCTCCATTACCCATACTTCCAGCTATCATAATGGTAACACCCAACTCCTCAAGAACTTGAGCTATATTAGATTTGCAACCACAACCTTGTGGGGAAGGTAGAGTCTGACATGAAGCAATTTTTTTATTTTCATCAATATTGAATATTGTGTAAAATTCACAATGTCCAAAGTGGCTATCAACCACTTCTCCCCTTGTAGGAACAGCTATTTTCATCTATATGTTATTTTATAAAAATTATTAACCACAAAATAAACACTTTATTATCGAAAAACCTATTTTTTCGAAAAAAATTATTACTTTTAGTGGTTATGTAACATGATATATAAAGTCATACTGATTTTATAGTATTTGGCATAACTTATGATTATTCAAATTCTAAATACCTAGTTATAGGTATTTTATATTACGTTTAAAATTATGTTCTTTGTAAAGTAAATATAAATAATATTAATATTATGAAAATAGCTAAAATTTGGAGTCGAGAAATTCTTGACTCACGAGGAAATCCGACAATTGAAGTAGACGTTTTTTTGGAATCGGGAGTGATGGGTAGAGCATCTGTTCCATCGGGTGCATCGACTGGTGAAAATGAAGCATTAGAACTTCGTGACGGAGATAAAAAAAGATTTTCTGGAAAAGGTGTTGTGAAAGCCGTAGAAAATGTAAATAAAATAATCGCTCCAGTACTAATTGGTCAAGATGTTACATTACAGCGTAAGATAGATAATATAATGATTGGTCTTGATGGTACAAAAACAAAATCTAACCTTGGAGCAAATGCAATTCTTGGGGTATCTCTTGCTGTAGCTAAAGCGGCAGCTTCTTACCTTAAAATGCCTTTATACAGATACATAGGAGGAACAAATACATTTGTCATGCCCGTTCCTATGATGAATATTATTAATGGAGGTTCGCATAGTGATGCTACAATAGCTTTTCAGGAATTTATGATTAGACCTGTTGGAGCACCATCATTTAAAGAGGCTCTAAGAATGGGTGCTGAAATTTTTCACTCACTAAAATCTGTACTACATAAAAGAGGTCTTAGCACTGCTGTAGGAGACGAAGGTGGTTTTGCACCAAATCTTAAAGGAACAGAAGATGCTCTAGATTCTATCATCGAAGCTATAGAAAATGCTGGTTATAAAGCAGGTAGCCAAGTTATGATAGGTATGGATTGTGCAGCTTCAGAATTCTATAAAGATGGAATATATGACTATTCTTTATTTGAAGGTAAAGATGGCAAGAAACGCACTTCTGACGAACAAGTAGAATATTTAGAATCTCTTATCACAAAATATCCTATTGACTCTATAGAAGATGGTATGGATGAAAACGACTGGGAAGGCTGGAGAAAACTTAATGAAAAATTAGGTTCAAAATGCCAACTTGTAGGTGATGATTTATTTGTTACAAATGTGAAATTCTTATCAAGAGGTATCAGAGAAAATTCTGCTAACTCTATACTTATAAAAGTTAATCAAATAGGATCATTAAGTGAAACTCTTGATACTATAGAAATGGCACATAGACATGGTTATACAACCATCACATCTCACCGTTCTGGAGAAACAGAAGATTCTACCATTGCAGATATTGCTGTTGCAACAAATAGTGGACAGATAAAAACAGGCTCTTTAAGTCGTTCAGATAGAATGGCAAAATATAATCAACTTTTACGTATTGAAGAAGAACTTGGAGAACTTGCAGTTTATGGATATAAAAAAATAAATTAAATTTATTAACTATATAATATATAGTCCTATTAATAAAATTATTAATAGGACTATTTTTATAACTAATAACTACTCAATTATTTAAAATAAAAGAGCCTATCTAAAAAATTAGTTAGGCTCTTTCGGGAATTTATAAAACTATTTTTTCAGTAAAGTTTCATATTGATTATTCCGTGGGTTGGTATGTTACAAAGTTATGAATGAAAATAATTTCTCACAACTACAATTTTTGCAGAATAAAATACTATATTTGCTCAAAATAAGATTTACTATGCTTTTTGAAAAAATAATAGATAAACCAGGCAGTGAATTTTCACATATTGTTTATAAACAATTTATAATGTCATGGCATTATCACCCAGAATATGAATTAATAATAGTTACTGCAGGAGGTGGAAAACGTTTTGTAGGAAATACTTATGTCGACGAATTTAAAGTTGGAGATCTAGTACTTTATGGAAGAAATTTACCTCATTTTCATCTAAGTTATGATATCAAAAATAACAATGATAATATAAAAAGTAGCTGTGAAGTTATAAGATTTACAAAAAATATATTTCCAAGAAAAATTAATTCAGTAAAAGAATTTGAAAATATAAATAATTTATTAGAGAGAAGTAAACAAGGAATATTATTTAAATCTCCTCAAAATATTGAAAATATAAAAAGTATTATGGGTGAGCTCGATAAACTCACTGGAATAAAAAGAATATGTACTCTATATAGATTTTTAGAATATTTAGCTAATCAAAATGATTATAAGCTTATGACTAAAGATAGCTCAAATATTATTTTTATGGAAAAAAATAAAAATGAGACTATTATTAAAGTATATAATTATATAACTCAAAATTACAATAAAACTTTTTCTCTTGACGATATCGCAAAATATGTCGGATTTAACTCTGCAGCATTATGTCGATATTTTAAAAGAAGTACTAAAAAAAGTATATTTGAATGTTTAGCAGAGATAAGAATAAATGTAGCATGCAAACTTCTTATTAATTCTTCTATGAATATAAGTCAGATAGCTTATGACTCTGGATATAAAAATTTATCTAATTTTAATAGACAGTTTAAAAAAATTACAAATAAAAACCCAACAGAATATAGACAATTATATCGTGAAAATGGAACAGTAGATACTTTTATAAATGATTAATAATTAATAATAAGGGGCACTATTTTTGATTAATAATTTATATCATAAAAAAATATAAAGTTATGAGATTATGGTCATTACACCCTAAATATTTAGATAATATCGGCTTAATTGCTTGTTGGCGAGAAGGTCTACTCGCACGAAAAGTTCTTTTAGGAGAAACTAAAGGATATAAAAATCACCCACAATTAATAAGATTCAAAAAATTAAAAGATCCTATAAAAGCTCTTGATAGTTATCTGTTTTGGATATTAAAAGAGTCTGAAAATAGAGGTTATAATTTCACGAAAAATAAAATAGATAAATTCTACGAAAATATAAAGATCGATATTACTAAAAATCAAATAGAATATGAGTTTGAATTTCTTAAAAGAAAACTTATAAAAAGAAATCCTTATTTATATAATAATCTTATTGATATAGAAAATCCTGAAAGTAATCCTATTTTTAATATTATTGAAGGAGAAATAGAAGAGTGGGAAAAAGTACAATAAGCTAATAATTATTTATATATTTGTAAAAAAAAGAAAATATGGATTTTAATCAATGTATAAAAGAGAGAAGAAGTATCAGAAACTTCACTTCTCAAAAAGTAGAACACGAAAAATTAGAAAGAATTATTGAATTGGCTCGTTTTTCTCCATCATGGAAAAATAGTCAAACAGTAAGATATATTTTTGTCGAAGATGAACAATTAAAAGACAAAATAGCTAATGAATGTGTTTCAGGATTTGTAAATAATAGTAATACCATAAAAAAAGCTCCTTTATTAGTTGTTATAGCAACAATAAAATCAAGATGTGGATATGAACGTGATGGTTCTTTCACAACAAGCAAAGGAGATGGTTGGGAAATGTTTGATGCAGGAATTGCTACACAAACTTTTTGTCTTGCCTCACATTCAGAAAATCTAGGAACAGTAGTAATGGGAATTTTCGATGAAGAAAAATTAGGTGAAGCAATATCTCTTCCAGAAAATCAAAAAGTTTCTGCTATAATCGCTTTAGGTTATCCAACAGAACCTGTAAATACTCCAAAACGTAAAGAGGTATCTGAATTAATAACATATAAATAGCTAAAAAATATTTTTATATTTACAAAAGGATTATGGTGAAGTATCACTATAATCCTTTTTTTAATAGTGTTTACTAAAATGATTATAAGTGTCAATAAAGTGTTTAACTATTGTTAATAACAAATTTAAAAAAATATGTCAAAAAGATTGCATTCTGAAAAAGAGATGAGCTTATACAAATTGTATGACAAAGCAAGAGAAATGTATGAAAATAAGTTAACACTCTTCAACATGTTTATCATCTCATTATAAACATTTATTATTGTTAACATGAGTATTAATAACTTTTAAACATTTAAACAATAACCTATTTAAACTACTTATTACTAATATATTAGAGTGTTTATACATTGTTTATAATTTGTTCATCAATGTATACAAATATGACTTATTAAGTTGTTAACACAACTAACAACACTACTATATACTAATAATCTTTTCTTTTAATTTTTAAAAAAATAGAATAGATATAATATGTTGAAAGGTTTAAATGTTGAAAGATTAAATTTAGGTAACTTAAATATAGAGGACAAAAAAAAGAGCTTTAGATTAGCTCTTTTAATAAGGTGTTTATTGACTTGTTTAACCGTGGGTGAATGTATGTACCCATTATTTCGTTGAGTGGCTCTAAAACAAAGCTCCGAGCTTCTATCAATTTATGGGGTATTGTTAACAACTTTGTCTCGATAATTTTATTTTCATAGAATAATATGTCTATATCCATACATCTTGACGAGTAATTAAGTTCTCCAGATTCGATTTTATTTTTTTTATTAAGTTCTTCGTTTTCTGTTCCTCGTTTTCTCCCAAAAAGTTTTTCTATGCTCCATATTTTATGAAGTATATCTTCAGGAGACAAATCTGTTTCACAAATTAACACTTGATTATAAAAAATGTCATTGCTTTCAAATCCCCAAGCTTCGGAAGTATATATATTTGACATATTATAAATACTGCCGATCTCTTTTTCTATAAGTTTTTTTACAGATACTATATTTTTTTTTGCTTCTCCTAAATTAGCACCTGTTATAAGAGTTACTTTCATCTATTTTCTTATTGATTTTGAAGATATATGTTTACACACCGTTAATGCGAAATGTGACATTACAACTTTACTATTTCCATTTCTTGAGATATCAAGAAAACATTTTTCAAATATAGATATAAGATTTTCTATATTTTTATCATTTATATATGGAGCAAAGTTTTTTATAAATAATTTTTCTTCAGGATATATAACACTTAATTTTTTAAGACCTATATTTGTGATATAACAACTTCTTAAAATTCTCATAGAGTTATAGAAAAAACTTTTTATCTCTTCTCTGTTAAGAGTTGAAAAATCATTACTCCAATCTATAAGTTTTAAATAATTATCTGTATAACAACATCTCATTAAATTCTGAAATATAGGTAAGAAAGAAAAATTTTCATTATTTTCTTTCTTATCAATAATAGAATTTATTATGTTGATATCTCCTTGAGATTGATAAAATAAATTATCATCTAATTTATTTTTTTGAAGATAATATTTTATATCTTCATCTTTAATAGGAGGTATATTTATTTGTTGAGTTCTAGATAATACTGTAGGAATAATAGCTGAACTATTTTCTGAAACAAAAAGATAAACAGTCATTTCAGAAGGTTCTTCAAATTCTTTAAGTAGGGTATTTGAAGCTTCAATATTCATACGTTCAGGAAGCCATATAATAATGACTTTATAACCTTTTCCTATACTCTTATAGATAAGTTTTTCTTTAAGAGCTTTAGCATCTGCACGTCCTATTATTCCAGATACATTTTTACTAACATCTCCTATACCTATGGTTTTATACCACTCCTGTTCAGTGATATATCCTTTTTTACTTAATATTAATTTTCTCCAATATGAAATATATGAGTCGCTAACAACTTTTGAAGTAGATGATCCATCATTATACATCATCTCTGCTTTTTTTGTTTTATTTGAAGGGAAAACAAAATGTAAATTAGGGTGTTCCAGAGTATTCATAGCATAACATGACTTACATACTCCACATGCTTCCCCATTATGTCTGTTTTCACAATTCAAATATCTTGCATATGCAATAGCAAGGGTAAGAGTGCCATAGCCACTCTTACCCTCAAATAGTTGTGCGTGAGCTATTCGCCCACTATCTATATTTTCACGTAGGATATTTTTAATATTTTCTTGACCTATAATATCCGTAAAAAACATAATTTTTAGAATTTGTATTTATAACCAACTTCTGCAATATGTGTTAACTCTCTTATTTTAAATTCACTTTCTACAAGATAATTAACCCCTATAGCACTGTGTTTAGAAAGTCTAAAATCTCCACCAAAGTTATATCTTATAGAGCTAATTTTATTAGTCTCTAATTTATGGAAGAGTTCTACACCAACTTCAGGTTCAAAGATAGCTTTTTTTGCGAACTTATAAGTCAAACTTACTTTATATCTTAAAAAATCTGAATTATCGTTCTCTTTTAAAGCACCTTTTTTATTATAATCATCAAAAATTTCATAGTCATCATAGTTGCTATATCTTATACGAGGTTTAAGTTTGAATTTCCCCAATTTAAACTTTTTAGATATATCAAAATCATATCGACCAGTTATTTCAGTTTTATTATTTTCTACTCCCTCTTTATCTCTGATATTTGTTTTGTTAAAAACAGCACGTCCACCAACACCTACGTTAAACCAATTTAAAATATCATAGTCAACATTCAGTTTTATAAGTGTCTTATTGTAATTAAAATCATTACCAAAACGAACTTCTGGACTTAATTCAACATTCAAAGATTTATCTAAAAACGACTTTTTTATAGAAACATAAGCACGTCCTTGAAATTCTTGAGTGTAATCAGGATTTTCTTCTTGAGCAAAAGCATTAACAGTTATGACGCTTATTATTAGCGTCATAACTATTTTTAATTTATTTATTTTCATCTTCATGATAGAAAATTGTTATTTGTGCAGCATCTTTAATATAATCAATATCTCCGATAGTTACATTTTCAACATTAATGCCAAGTCTACTATTTAGATCAGCAAAAAGTTCTTGTCTTTTGTCTGTATGAAGTAAAGCGACATTATCATATTTAATATCTTTTTCTTTAAGTCCTGGACGAATAATTCTTTCACGGAAATACATGATACCAGCAATAGCAGCATTTGCGAATACTAATTCAGCCCAACTAACTTTTTTATTTGCAAGAGCATTTACAACAGCTATACCAATAACAACGAAAAGATAAGTCATTTCTTTTATTGATATTAAGCTTGTACGATATCGAATAATACCAAATATCGCAAAAAGACCAAGAGCGAAACCAAGTTCTAGTTTTACATTTCCAAGAAGGAAACATAATAAAAATACTAATGCACTAAGAGTGTAATAAGTGAAAGTAAAGTTTTGTTTTTTGCTACGGTAAACGCAGTGTACGATAATATAACACATTAAAAAGTTGATACCAAATCTTAAAATTAAGTCAGAAAAATCTCCAACGTTAATAAGTTTTATATCTAAAAATCTTACTGCTTTGTCTGTTATTGTTGTTACTAAATCTATCATTTTATTATGCTTTAATTGGTTTAACTAAATTTTCTTAAGAGATTAACTTTAACTTTAAAGTTATTTTGTTTCAGTGTTTTGTTTAGTACGGCTCTGCCAATACAGTATTTACTAAATCCTCCAAGGCGTACATTGAATTTTTTTAGAGCGTTAAGTATAGATGTTTTTCCGCACATCTTATTACATTTAACTTCTATAATACAAAGATTATTTGTTTGATAATCTGTGTTATTTTCATATTCCTTGAATTTCAAACCTAAATCTACTGTAACTCGTTCGTCGAATTTTTTACTTACCAGCGTTAAACGTTTGAAATTAGTATCTAATTTTGGTGAAAGTCCTTCTAACTCATTTTGAATATATTTTTTTATAAAAACATTTTCATCAATGGTGACTTGTTCGTCTGTTTCTGTGAAACTATTGATTCTTTTTTTTGTAGTGCGACCATTAAGAGTTTTTCTTTTGATCTCAAGGAAATGTTCTCCAGTGTTTACGTACTCTCTTTTTCTAACCTTAAAACGGTTATTTCTTTGGTTATGGTGGCAGATATAAAAATAATTATCGTCAGTATCAAAATACGTTGTTCTGTAATCTTGAATTTTAGCTTCTTTGATTGTCATCACAAAATAATCTTCTTTGATGTAATCAAGAATCTCACATAATTTTTCAATATTTGTAACGAACTTATAGTCACAACGTTTCAGAAACTTCACTTTTCCTGAGTCTTCAAGACATATAGTGTCGAAGTTATCTATCACTGTTGTTACTTTTTTTACCATTTTAAAATTCTTTTAAATGACTGTCCCAATTTTGAATATAATTATCAAGATAAGAAAGACGACTTGTTAACCAACTATTTATATATTCAAGTTCAGGTGTTAAAGGTCTTGTTTCATCTCCTCCTTGCCAAGCGTCTATTTCTCTTTGGTATGCACCACTATTTTCAAGACGTTTTTGATAATCATAAAAACGTGCCATTAAATTTTCTTGTTTAAACTCTTTTTGACGTAATTCTGTCCAACGAGATTTAATTTTAGAATTTATATCACCAGCATTAGTTTGTACAGCTTTAAGAATTAAGTGATTAATTATTTCTCCAGAAATTTGTTTGCCCCACTTTAAGCCATAAATATTTGTATCATTATTTACTCGACTGTGATCATATTCTCTACCAAAAGTAGCATCTAAATCCCATGCAGTATAAAATCCTAATTTTTCTTTATTATTAGTACTTGCAAGGTTATAAAAACCAACATATGAGTTTTTGCTAATATTATCTGTACCACCAATAAGGTTTATAAATAAGAAGAAATCTACAAGATTATCTATGTCAAAACGACTTACTATTCCGTTTTTAAAAGTATCACCATTATTATCAACAATAAATTTTGTTAAGTCAACAAGAGGAGTCCATTTAAAATTAGGTTTAGGATATTTTGTTTGCCAGCCTAGTTCGCTATCCATTATCCAATTTTCATCTCCATCATTAGGAAGACTATAATAATATTTAAATCTTGTACCAACATCCCAATCTTTAGCTTTATAAAGATAACCATTTTCCATATCAAGGTTAAGTTGGTTTCTATCTACTTTTTCAGTTATGCAATACATACCGTGATATTTACCGTTGAAAAATAATTCAACAAATTTACCACGAGTACCTGGACGAGCTTTTGGTTCTGCATTTTTATAAGGTAAACGAGCTATATCATTCCAAATATCTGTAGATATTCTATTTCTTGTGCGAATATAATCTGTTGCACAGGCATCAAGAATCCAATCTCCATCTTTTCTTAAACCAAAAAGGGTAGTATCTTTTTCTAGTTTAGTATCTTTATCCCAAAATTCTATAGAGTAAGGAAGTTTTTCATGACCATTATATTCACTTGAAGTCCATCCCCCACGTCTTTTTATTCCTGCATAAAGTTTTTCAACAGTATATTTTCCATCTTTTTTTCCGTCGTAAACAGAAATTTCGACTTCTTTTCTTGCTTCATTTTTTTCAGGGATATTGTTAATATTTTTGAAATTTGCATCAATAACAAAAATAGGAAGACCTCTTGCAACTATAGTTTTTTCAAGATATGAGCCACCTTTTTCAATACGTAAAGTATGCTCTTTTTTTAAATCTATAATAGTAGAAGGCTGTGTAGGGTCTATCTCCACACCGTCAAAAAGAACTTTTTGGATTCCTGTACCGTATGGAGCTATTATAGCTTTATCACTCCATTTTTTCTCATGAATAGAAGTATAATATTTATCATCTACTTCGTTATACCATGCTTTAGCACCATTTACATTTAATGAAATTAAAGATAAAGGTTGATTTATTAAAAATTTAACACTGTACTCTTTTGAAGCATCTTTTCTTGTTACAGTGTATTTGTTTTGTTTTAAACCATCTATTTGTTGAGAAGCATCAGGAGAGATAGTGGTTTCGTCGGAAAGTGTAATTGTTGGAGTAAATAATGTTGAAGTAACATCATAATCAATTACTAAAGTTATTATTTTTTCTTTATCGTCAATTTCTGCTGTAATATCAGCTTTTAATTGAGGATTGAGCTCTTTTTTTAATATAAAAGAGGTTATTTTTGCTTCATCTGTAGTTGGATTGATAGGTTCTTTACCATTATCAAACTTTTCACAACTTACAAGTGATAGCAAAAATACGAAAAAAACGAAGATATAGTGTTTTTTTCGAGAGATTAAGGTTAAATTCATTAGAGTTATTAGGTTTTGGTTTATAGTGTTTTCTTTTTTATATAAGTCGGTTAACTTACAATAATAAGAAAATTTGCCCATATATCAAAATTTTATAACTACTATATTATAATAGAAGTAGGATAATCACTTGATTATCCTACTTCTATTTATATTTGTTTATTACTTTTAGTCGTTTAAAGAATAACGTTCGTAAGCATTGATTTTAACATCAGCATTTTCGTTGTGAATGAATTCAGCAACAGTCATTTTGTTGTTTTTTACAAGTGCTTGATTCATCAAAGTATTTTCTTTGATAAATTTATTTACTTTTCCGTTACCTATTTTTTCAAGTATAGCTTCAGGTTTTCCTTCTTCACGAGCTTGTTGCATTCCTATTTCTAATTCTTTTGCAAGAACTTCTGCAGGAACATCACATTTGTCAATAGCTATAGGAGCCATTGCAGTTGCTTGCATAGCAACATCGTGAGCTACATCTTTATCTATTTCGCAAGAGAAACCTACTAGAGTACCAAGTTTTTTATTCATATGTATATATGAACCAATCATTGGAGCTTCTACACGTGCATAAAAAGGAATTTCTATTTTTTCACCGATTGTTCCTGAAAGAGCTGTAGCCATTTCTTGAACTGTTTGACCTTTAACGTCAGTTGCAAGAAGAGCTTTCAAATCTGCAGAATCATTTTCGATAGCTATTTTCAAGAAATTGTTTGTGTTTTCCTCGAAAGATTCATTTTTAGCAACGAAGTCAGTTTCACAAGCTAGACAAAGAATATAACCTTTGTTACCTATAATTTGAGACACCATGATACCTTCTGCGGCATCTCTATCAGCACGTTTATTAGCAATAAGTTTGCCTTTTTCACGGATAATATCTTTTGCTTTACTAAAATCGCCTTCGGCTTCAACAAGAGCTTTTTTACAATCCATAAGACCTGCTCCAGTCATTTTACGTAGTTTTGCTACGTCTGCTGCTTTAATTTCCATAGCTTTTGTATGTTTTATCTAAGAGGGGAGTATTTAATTGACTTAAATACTCCCTATTTAGTAACTTGTTAAAGTTTATTTAGAATTATTTTGCTGCAACTTCAGCTTTATGTGCTGATTTTGAAGCTTTTTTTGCTTGTTCTCTAGCTGCTTTTTCTTCGTCGTCTTTGCTTTTTTCAGCTCTTCTTTCAGTTAAGCCTTCTTGAATAGCTTCGATAACAACGCTTAATACTGTACCTACAGATTTAGATGCATCGTCGTTTGAAGGAATAACAAAATCGATTGGTGTTGGATCACAACAAGTATCAACCATAGCAAATACAGGGATATTCAATCTTTTTGCTTCTTTAACGGCGTTTGCTTCTTTTTGTATGTCGATAACAAATATAGCAGCTGGAAGTCTATTTAGATCTGAGATTGAACCAAGGTTTTTCTCTAACTTCGCTCTTTGACGAGAAATTTGAAGTCTCTCTCTTTTAGAGAAGTTACCGAAAGTACCATTAGTCTCCATCTTGTCAATGATAGACATTTTTTTTATAGCTTTTCTGATTGTTGGGAAGTTTGTAAGCATTCCGCCTGGCCATCTTTCTGTTACGAAAGGCATTCCAGTTTCTTTTACTTTCTCAGCAACAACGTCTTTAACCTGACGTTTTGTTGCAACGAAAAGAATTTTACGACCAGATTTTGCAATTTGCTTAAGGGCTGCAGAAGCCTCATCAAGTTTAATTACAGTTTTGTGAAGATCGATAATATGGATACCATTCTTTTCCATGAAAATGTATGGTGCCATTTTAGGGTTCCACTTTCTCTTAAGGTGACCAAAGTGTACACCTGATTCTAATAATTGTTGAAATTCAATTTTTGACATCTTTGTTTTTCTTTTTTTATTTTTCTCTACGTCAATTCCAAAGTAGCACTACTATCAAAAGTGGTCTTTGTCATTTTCCGCAACTAGGCAATGGAGAGTGAGCGTCTTAAGCGGTTATCACCATTTGCAAAACCTATGTTGTGCTTTAAATAGGACGAGATTAAATACTAACGTTTACTGAATTGGAATCGTTTACGAGCACCTGGTTGACCTGGTTTCTTACGCTCAACAACACGAGCATCACGAGTTAAGAACCCGTTTTTCTTAAGAATAGGTCTAAGCTCAGCGTCAATTTGACATAAAGCTCTTGAGATTCCAAGGCGTGCTGCCTCAGCTTGTCCTTTGATACCACCACCTGTAAGGTTAATGTTAATATCAAAAGTTCCCTCTTTTTCAGTTACTAATAAAGGTTGTTTTACTACAAATTGAAAAATTTCCAAAGGAAAATAATTTGTAAAATCACGTTTATTGATAGTAATTTTGCCTTCACCGCTTTTTACATATACACGTGCAACGGCTGCTTTTCTACGTCCTACTGTATTTATTACTTCCATAATTACTTAATCTCCTTTAGTTTTAGTTCAATAGGTTGTTGTGCCTCTTGATTATGTTCAGGTCCTACATAAACACGTAGGTTACGTAACATTTGAGAACCAAGTCTGTTTTTAGGTAACATACCTTTAACAGCTTTCATAACAAGAAATTCAGGTCTTTTAGCAAGATAATCCAAAGGAGTTGCGAAACGTTGTCCACCTGGATATCCAGTATGTCTCACGTACACTTTGTCATGCATTTTTTTACCTGTTAATTTTACTTTTTCAGCATTGATAATAATGATGTTGTCACCGCAATCTGCGTTTGGGGTGAACGATGGTTTGTTTTTGCCTCTAAGGATTTTTGCAACCTGAGATGCTAAACGACCAAGAACCTCATCATTAGCATCAATCACGTACCAACGCTTATCAGCGTTAGCGGCGTTTATAGATACTGTTCTGTAGCTTAATGAATCCACTTCGTTTTTGTTTTTAGTTAATAAATATTGTTTTTTGATCCAACTCTCACAGGGTTACTGCGAGTCCGCAAAGGTATGAACATTTTTCCTCTTTCCCAAATTTTTTTTCCTTTTTTATTAGTTTATAGCGTTTTAGGTTTTTTTTTTCCTTTTTTTAAGGATAAAATAATAGCCTATTCAAGGTTTTTGAATAGGCTATTATTTTTTATAATTTTTTTATAATTTTTTTATTTATTTTTATATTTGTCTATAAGAAAAAATAAAGATAAAATTCCAATAGAAGTTGTTACTACCATAAAAAGTAATCCCTGTTTATCTTGATATAAACATGAGCATAAAAGATATAATATAATATTTAATGTAATGCTAATTGGTATTGTCCAACTAATAGCTTTTTTTGTTTTGTTTTTCATGGTATAATCAGTATAATTAATTGATTACAATAATGATACCATAAAAAGTTATATATTGTTTTTAATGTTAGCAAGTAAATCAGCAACGACAAAACAACTTCCTCCTAAGAAAATCATATCTTTAGATGATGCAACCTTTTTAGCTTTTGTTACTCCTAAAAAGACACTGCTTTTGTCATAATTATCAACAAACTCTCCATTAAGACCAATTGCTAAGGCTCTTTTATATAAAATTTCGCTTTTCATAGCTCTTTCACTGCCTGTCTGACAGAAAAAATAGTATGCATCTTTAGGCATTAGTTTTAATATGTGTTCAACATCTTTATCCGCCATCACTCCCATTACTATATATAGTTTCTCGTGTGGCGTGTTTTTAATTTCTCCTTTAAGATATGCTATCCCGCCTTCGTTATGCCCTGCATCGCAAATTATAAGTGGTTCACGTTCAATTATTTGCCATCTTCCACGTAATCCAGTGTTCTCACAACATCTAGAGATACCTTTTATTATATGTTGTTCGTTAATATCAAAGCTTTTCTTAATATATTCTAAAGCAGAAAGTGCGGTTGATATGTTTTTATATTGATAACCTCCCTGAATATCAGATGTTTCAATATTTAAATTATATTTGCCAGAGATGATATAACCTTCTTTTTTTTGTTCCACGTGGAATAAATTTTCCCCGTAAACTAATTCAGAATCAAGTTCTTTAGCTATTTTTTCAAATACTTTATCGCAAGATTCGTTATGTTCGCCAATAACTATGGGTGTTTCTTTCTTTATTATACCACCTTTTTGAAAGGCGATCTCTTCTAGGCTGTTTCCTAAAATAGCTTTATGGTCGAAAGATATATTTGTTATAACCGATAATAATGGATTTATGATATTTGTAGAATCATATCTTCCTCCAAGTCCAGTTTCTATGATTGCAATATCAACTTTTTTTTGTTCAAATGCATAAAAAGCTAAAGCTGTTGTTATTTCGAAGAAAGATACTTTGTTAGTAGTTCTATATTCTTCGATAATATCCATAAAATCTTCGACAATATTTTTTTCTATAAGATTGCCGTTAATTCTCACTCTCTCTCGATAATCTATCAAGTGAGGTGAAGTGTAAAGTCCAACTTTATATCCAGCTTCTTGTAATATAGAAGCTAGAATATGAGATGATGAACCTTTTCCATTAGTCCCCGCAATATGTATCATAGGATATTTATCTTGCGGATTGTTTAATATAGATGTTAGTCCGACAATATTATCCATTGTAGGAATAAATGCTTTGCTTCCCACATTTTGAAACATGGGTATATTCATTAGAATATCAAGTGCTTTTTGGTAATTCATCTTTTAAAACAAAAAAGAGGCTACCCATTTGGATAACCTCTAAACGTTAATATTTATATGTTAATTAAAAAAAGATTTTACTCTTTCAAAAATATTAGGTTCGTCGGTTTTCTTAGGTTTAAGATTTTCCGAGTCTTTAATACTTTCAAGAGCTTTATGCTCTTCTTTGCTTAATTTTGTTGGAATATATATGTCTGTGCAGATAAGAATATCTCCCACTCCATAGCCATTTACATCTGGAAGACCTTTGCCTCGAAGTCTTAATACTTTACCAGCGCTAGTCCCTTTGTCTATTTTAACACGAGCTTTTCCGTCTACTGTAGGAACTTCTATAGTGTCTCCGAAGATAGCTTGAGTTATGCTTAAACGCATATTATAAATAAGGTCGTTGCCTTCTCTTTTTAATTGAGGATCAGCAATTTCATCAATAACTATTAGTAAGTCTCCGTTTATACCGCCATTTTGTGCAGCATTTCCTTTTCCAGAAACAGAAAGTTGCATTCCTTTGCCAACTCCTGCTGGGATATGAATTTCTATAACTTCATCGGCTTTCACAACACCTTCACCATGACAAGAAGAACATTTGTTTATGATGATTTTACCTGTTCCTTTACAATTAGGGCAAGCTTGTGTAGTTTGTGAAGGACCAAAAAAACTATTTACAACTCTTGTAATATATCCGCTACCGTTACAGTTGCTACAAGAAGAGTATGAATTTTCATCTTTAGCACCAGTACCATGACAAGAAGTACAAGTTGTCATTTTAGCGATTTTAAGTTTTTTGTCGGCACCGTGTAGAATTTCTTTAAGAGTCATTCTTACTTTTACTCTCAAATCAGAACCTTTATTTACACGTCTTCCTTGACGTGAAGAACCTCCGAAACCGCCGAAGCTTCCGCCTCCACCACCGAAGATATCTCCGAATTGCTCGAAAATATCGTCCATAGAGAAACCTCCAGCTTGTCCGCCTCCGCCGAAACCGCCGTTGCCATTCATTCCTGCATGACCAAATTGATCATAGCGAGCTCTTTTATCTGGGTTACCCAAAATATCAAAAGCCTCTGCAGCCTCTTTGAATTTATCTTCTGCGCTTTTATCATCTGGATTTTTATCTGGGTGATATTTTATAGCAGCTCTACGATATGCTTTTTTAAGTTCTTCTGCAGTAGCGTTTTTCTCAACGCCTAAAACTTCGTAATAATCTCTTTTCTCTGACATAAATTATTCTCCTACAACTACTTTAGAAAAACGTATAACTTTTTCTTTAAGTTTATATCCTTTTTCAACAACATCTATAATGCAACCTTTTTTCTTTTTCTCTTCAACAGGGAAACGAGCTATAGCTTCATGTACATCTGTGTTAAATTCTTTATCCATTGATTCGATTTCTTTAAGTCCTTTTTGAGTTAACGTGTCAAAAAGTTTTTTAGAAATTAAATTCATTCCTTTTTTTATAGCTTCTATATCGTCGCTCTTTTTATTAGCTTCTTCTGCTCTTTGCAAATCGTCCATTACAGGTAAAACACTTTTCACAACGTCTTCACTTGCAGACTCTATAAGACCCATTTTCTCACGAAGAGTTCTTTTACGGAAATTATCAAATTCAGCTGACAGACGCATATATTTATCCTGCCATTCTGCCACTTGTTGTGCCAATTTAGCATTTTTATCTTCTTCTGTCTCTGCCACTGGAGTCTCTTCAGTTTCGCCGTTTGGAGTATCCACTGTTTGTTCAACTGTCTCTTCAGAGGTGTTAACTTCCTCATTAACAGCTTTTTTCTCTTTGCTCATATATCGAATTTTTTTATTTTCTAATGTTTGTAACCTATATAACAATCAATTAATATACCACATAAATATTTGGCAGGTTATCTTCTAATCAACCATTTTTCATATTTTATGGTCATATCTTTCCCTATTTTAGAGTTATCAAATTTGATATTTATTCTGACAGAATCAAATCCTGCTATCAAATCAAGACTATTTGAGGCGTAAATTTTATTTACTGTGTCGCACCAAACAAACATTGCTGGGGAAAATGTTATATTATCAATTATTTGACGATTTGCGTTAATTTTTGAAATTTTATTATTATCAACGATATTGTCGTTATTATTTTTTTGTTTAGCTTTCCCATGAAATGCAAGGTCGTAAGAATCTACATGAAGCGAGGTGCTGTCTCCTTTAAAGGCATAAACAATAACGTCATTTGTTATTTTAAATTCATCATCTGCTTTAGTTCCTTCGTCATCTTTTTTGTTTTCAACATCTGTTGTTGTTTTATCTTCTACAACAGTTTCTTTTTCCAAAGAGGTCACAATATACGAGCTATTTAGGTCAGGTTCTCCGTAACAGCCATACATAAAGATAATTATGAAGATGTAAAATAGATTTCTCATAGTATTTATTAAATTATGCTACAAAGGTAGTAAAATTTCTTTTTGTCCCAATTTTCAGAGAGTTAAGAAATAAAATAAAAAAAAAGTGGTAAAAGTTTTGTATTTATAAAAAATAGTTATACTTTTGCACCGTATTCGATACCACATATTACTTATGTGTATCTGGAGAGATGGCAGAGTGGTCGAATGCGACGGTCTTGAAAACCGTTGTGCTGCAAGGCACCGGGGGTTCGAATCCCTCTCTCTCCGCAAAAAGTGTAAATAGCATCTGCTACTTACACTTTTTTTTATTATCAAGTTTTATTTTATAATATAATATTGATAATCATTATTATAGAAGCTATAAATTGAGTTCCTGCAAATAGATATTTTAGATTTTTGGGTTTTGTTTTTAATGCTTTTTTTGCTCCGAAATATCCTCCAATAAATCCAGCTAAGGCAAGAGGTATTGCTAAATGAGGATTAAAAATGCCAGCACCAAGATGTCCGAAAAATCCTGCTGCTGCCGAGATGGTGACTAAAGCTGTTGATGTTCCAACTGCTATATGCATAGGGATATTCATAGTTAGAAGCATTAATGGGACTAAAAAAGAGCCTCCAGAAACACCTACCATTCCAGAAATAAATCCAGTTAGTAATACAATAGGAACAGTTACCAATAAATTAATATGGTATTCCTCATCTTTTGATTTCAATGAAATAACCCATTTGTGATCGCTTCTAAGATGCTTTTTTGGTTTTCGTAACATCAGTAGAGCTGCCAAAAACATAACTACAGCAAAAGTGCCTTTAAGTAGTTTTTCATTAAAATATTGTCCAAAAAAGCCACCACAAAGAGCTGATATAAAAATTAATGTTCCTAGTAGGATAATTAATTTCCAATCATTCATTTTCTGTTTGCTAAAAAGAATTGTCGCCATAAGTGACGAACACATTAAAATAAATTGACCAGTTGAAGCGGAAATGTTCATACTAACATCTGATAAAACAAGCGCAAGCATATAAAAATTTCCACCACCTCGTCCAGTCATAGTCATTAAAAACGCAATTAGCATTATTATGACTGCTAATATCCAAATGTTCATAGATTATTTATTTAGCTTTTTATATAATTTTCCAGGCATTACGGCATTCATTAGTGGTGGGTAACCTCCTAAAATTATTTTCACATTGTTATATCCTTTACTTTTTAGATATACAAAAATTATTGTTGCACGTACTCCTGCTGAACAGAAAACACCTATGGTTTTATCTTTAGGGATTTCATTTATTCTGCTTGGAACTTCATTTGTAGGGATTTCTAAAACTTCGCAATGATGTTTTAAAGAGAGAGTTATGGTTTCTTGTTCCTCTTTTGCTCTAACATCTAAAAGAATAGTATTTTTTGTAGATAGAAATTCTTCTGCATCAATTTTGTGTTCGCCGTTTCCAAAATATTGGAAATCCATTTTAGTAATTATTTCTTCTAATTCATTCATTATGTTAATTTTTAAATAGTATGTTATTTGGAAATATTTATTTTTTTATAATTTTCGTTGCACAAGTTATAAAATCTAGTACACAAGGAATTTCTAATTTATAGTAAATGAAGTTTTTTACTTTTTCACCTTTGATTATTTTATTCTTTTTAAGAATATTAAGATGTTTAGACATTGTCGATATATCAATTTCTGCCATTGTTGAAAGTTCTCTAACAGAAAATTTCTTATCTTTTATAGTGTTGATTATAAATAGACGTGTTGGGTGAGATAATGCTTTAAACATTTCTGCAGAGTCTAAATAAGTATTTTCAATATCTTTATTCATAAATGTTGTTTTTATATGTTATCTATTTTACTATTTGGCAAAATTACAAAATAGAATTCAATAATAAAAGTTTATTTTGATTTTTTAATCTGTAGCAATTATTTTTGTTTATAAGATTTATCTCTTGTCAAGATAATATTTTTTGGAATCATATGTTCACCGTCTGACGGCTCTTTAATAAGAGTAAATAGTACAGAGTCCTTTCCGATATATTCTATTTTAGCTGTTCCAGCTTTTGTTGCCGTTCTTCCACTTTTTATAGTTATTATTGCGACTCCATTTTTAATTTCACCTTTTATGGAATTATCTCTACTCTCTATACGATTACCTCTAAAAAATACACCATCGTGAGACCCAGTTAGTTTTGTACTATCTTGTGTTAAAGTTATATCAAAATAGTCTTGAATATTATTATTTGAATTATAATAAAGCATATTCCATCTGCCTGAAAATATATCTTGTGCTATCGCTGGTGACACTATAAACAGACAACTCAATAACAGTAGTATTTTATTCATAAGGCTATTTTAACATATTAATATATTCATTGTTTTTGGCTTTTCTCGTCTTTTTATATTTATTAAATTTCCATGATACATAAAGAGAGCAGTTAAATCTATTTTGCCCATAATTTCTGTTTCTAAAAAAAGAATTTATGCCATACGCTTTTATATCAGAGGTGTTAAATTTACTGCTAAATAAATCTCCTGCTTTTATAAAGACATCTAATTTTTTGTTAAAAAATAATTTTTCTATATATATGTCAAGTCCGTATGAGGCGCTTGTATTTGAGATAAACATTTGTCCCTTTGTTTCATAATATCCATTAATATAGATATAGAAATTTTTAGGAAGTTCAAATTTATTACTCATACTTAAATTATAAGTGAAGCCGTCAAATAATTCAAAATTATTTTTAGATTGTTCTACATCACATCGAGTATATTTAGTATTTCCATAAATTGTATAAGTCCAAAAATTAATGGTCTTATGATAGCTTGCATATAGAGAATAGTCGCTAAATGGCTTTTCTAATTCTACGGGCATATTTACGAAAAGAGGCTTTCCATTATCTTGAATTTTTACTATATCTAATTCTGCTATGGTATTAATTATGTTTTGACTAAAAAAGCCTATTTGTAAATCTTTATAATTAAAAGAGATAGAAGTATGAATCGATTTTCCAGTTGATAGATTACTATTACCTGTAGAAATATGATATGGAGATATATATGTTATTGTTGTGTCGTCAAGCCATTTTGCTGTCTGTGGGTAACTTTTATATTCAATATTAAAATTGAAACCCATTTTTTTCGTAGTATTATAATAATTTGCTGAAAAATTTGGAGTAAAATTATTTGATATTTTTTCAGGATTTTTTTTATCACTGAAATTATTATATAGATATTTTAAGCCTGCATTTAATGACCATTTATCCGTTGGTGTAAAGCTATAATCAACGTAGGCATTTACAAATTTTGATTTTAATTCATACTCTGAGGATTGTTGTTTAATATTAGATGATGTATTATCTTTTAAGTATGAAAAATCGCTACCATAGGTTATTACGTGTTTATCTTTTATCGTATTTGAAAGCATTAATTCGCACGTTATAGCACTCCCCGAATTTTTTGTATTTTGAGTAAATATATTTTCTTTTGTCTGTTCGGTTTCTAAATCGTATATACTCCAATTATTTTTATTTATATCTTTACGTGTACGGTCAGAATAATCTGCATTAAACTCAATATCAAAGGTTTTCGTTATTTTTCCTTTATAAAAAAGATGAAATTGATTGCTTATATTGCTATAATCATTATCAAGAAGAATTGTTTCGTTGTATATTGTCTCATCAATATTTTCTAATATATTTTCTTCGGAATTGCTATTTCTATTATTGTTTACAGCATTTCCAGAATACTCTAATGAAAGAAAATGATTATCTGTAATGTCATATTTTATTTGACCATAATACCAATGATTATTGTTTTTATTATCACTTATATTTTCATTTTGTAAAGCCCAATTATTAGGTATAATATCTTCGTTTATTTTTTTTATTTCGTAACTTTTATCTTTACTTTTATTGTAATTATAAGAATATGCTAAATTTACAGATATTTTAGATTTTGTAAAATTAAAATCGGCATTTGGATTTACTTTTTCATATCCTTCTCCAATAATATACCAGTTTTTTATACGTCCTCCGAACCCATCTTGTGTGTTTTTCGTTTTTATTAACAAAACAGAACTTGCTCCTTTATATTTTGCACTTGGGTTACGAATAACTTCTATACTTTTAATATCCTCACTCCTTATGGTAAGAAGTTTATCGTTATTTATTAGTTTTAGCCCATTAAGATATACCACAACATTTCCATTTTTGCCTAAAATTTTGATATTTCCTTGGTCAGAAGTTTTTACGCCAGGTATAAAGTTAAGAAGCATTGTTGAGGTGCTCATATTTGAAAGTGCAGTATTTTGCACGTCATATAAAACACCACCTTGAGGAGTCATCTTAGATTCAACTTTACGTCTTCCACTTACTATGGCGTCTTTTATCTCAAGAGTTGAGCTTTTCATAATAATAGTATCTCGCAAAACTTTTATTGGAATTTTCATGTCCTCATAGCCCAATGAATATATCAAACACTCTTCGTTTCCATTTGTTTTTAGAGAAAAAATATATTTTCCTTCGTGACATATTTCTCCGTATAGCTGTTTTTCAGGGTGAGATTTTTCTGCTACAACGATAGTAAACAAATCTATAGGTTGTCTGTTTTTATCGACTACAACACCTCTAAATTCTCGTGTTTGAGCGAAAATGGCTGATGTTAAAAATATAAAGTAAAAAGTGAAGATTTTTTTCATCTCTTATGTGCTTCAAATATTATTTTAAAGTTTATATGTTATTTCTTAAATTGACTATAAATTATTAAATAATGAAAAATATTGTTGTTTTATTTTATTTGTTACAAATATAATGGTATTTCTTTAAAAATCAATTACTATTAGTTTTAAATCATTATATCTCTAATATAAATATTGTAGCTGTTTATATAAGAGATATTACGATTATTTGTTAAAAAAATGTTACGATTATATTAACATAAGTTAACTTTATGCGTTTAAATTCAACTCTTTTAAACTAATAATTTCCCAAAATATGATATATGTTTACTTTTTCTTTAAAAGTAGATAAATACATTAACATTTCTATTTATTATGATATTACACCGATTGTTCTATATTTATTCAAATGATGTTTATTACACGAAATAGCTTTGTACTGTGCGTTTTATAGGATATGTGTAAAAATTTGACTATCTTTGTTCAGAACGGTTAAAAATTTGAGGCTATGAAATACAATTCTTTTACATTACACAACTTTAAATCAATTCCGCAAATCTCAAAATTAACTGACGAACAAATTGAAGCTATAGAGATTGTGGGAAGGGTATTGCCATTTAAGTGCAATAATTATGTTGTCGATAATCTTATCGATTGGGACAATATACCTAACGACCCTATTTACACTCTTACCTTCCCTCGCAAGGAAATGCTATCAGAAACAGCTTATAATACAATAAAATCTTTAGTAGATAATGACGCTCCAGTAGCGGAAATAAAAGAAGCTGTTCATGAAATTCGCTTAAAGCTAAATCCGAATCCTGCAGATCAAGATCATAATGTTCCTATGCTCGGAGAAGTTAAGCTAAAAGGTATTCAACACAAATATAGAGAAACGGTGTTGTTTTTCCCATCTCAAGGTCAAACTTGTCATGCTTATTGCTCTTTTTGTTTTCGTTGGCCACAATTTTCTGGAATGAGTGCTTTGAAATTTCAGATGAAAGAGGCGGATTTGCTATATCAATATCTTGATGAACATAAAGAAGTTTCCGATATTTTATTCACTGGGGGAGACCCTATGACTATGTCGGCAAAAATTCTTAAAGCATATATAGAACCTCTGTTAACAGAGCGTTTTAGCCATATTAGAACGATTAGAATAGGTACTAAGACTTTATCTTATTGGCCATATCGTTATACTGCAGACGCTGATTCTCAAGAGATATTAGACTTATTTAAAAAGGTTACTGATTCGGGACGTTGTCTAGCAATTCAAGCCCATTTCAATCACCCTACAGAACTTTCTACAGATATAGTTAAAAAAGCTGTTAAATTGATTAGAGCTACGGGAGCACAAATTCGTACTCAGTCACCACTGCTAAAACATATCAATGATAAGGCTGAAATATGGGTTAATATGTGGCGTAAACAAGTTGATATGGGTATGATACCATATTATATGTTTGTTGCTAGAGATACTGGTTCTAAGGCGTTTTTTGAATTGCCTTTAGAGAAATGTTGGGAGATTTTCCGTGATGCTTATAGTAGCGTCAGTGGAGTTTGCCGTACAGTTAGAGGTCCAAGTATGAGTGCTTCTCCTGGGAAAATACAGGTATTAGGAGTTTCAGAAGTTAGAGGCGAGAAAGTTTTTGTTTTACGTTTTATTCAAGGTCGTAAGACAAGTTGGGTAGATGTACCTTTCTTCGCAAAATTTGATTCTAAGGTTACTTGGTTAGACAATCTTAAACCTGCTTTTGGTGAAGAGAAATTCTTCTATGAAAAATAGAGTATATTAAAATACAAAAAACCTGCTAAATCTGTCTGCTAAAATTAAATTTAGCAGGTTT
>JADFUS010000004.1 GCA_015222165.1 Bacteroidota bacterium | reverse complement strand
TTTTTCGCTACACGCTCGGAACTACCCTCTTTGCCTGCCATTTCACTCAGAAGTTTATAATCTTCAAGCAACTTCTTTCGGCGTTCACCCTCCTCAATAACATTCAATAATCCCTTACGGACAAGGTGAGGCTTTACCCTACTTTGGATAAATTCATCAATACAAATTCTCTTAAACATAAGGTTTGAAAGAGATATATAATGTATCTTTCGAATGATGAAACTTCCTAGAAAATAAGTAATACTAGCACATTTATAAACTACAACTTCGGGGATTCCTAGTAAAGCAGTTTCTAAAGTGGCTGTGCCAGAAGTGACAACAGCTCCATCAGAAGACAGCAATATCTCATAGGTTTTGTCGGTTAGCAACTCTATATTTCCGATAGATTTGGAAAGGTATTTTTCATATTGTTCTCGCTCCAACCACGAGACTCCAGCCAGAAGAAAACGACTTTCGGGCATAGAATTAGCAAGTTTAACCATAAAAGGAAGATTATAGTAAATCTCCTGCTTACGGCTTCCAGCGAGTAAGGCGATAGTATAACCACCCTCTTTTTTTTGTATATTTATATTTTTCTTAAATTCATCTAGCGTATCTCGGACAACACGCTTCTTATCCTCAACTTCATCGACAATAGGATTTCCTAGATAATGAACTTTAAGGTCGTGCTTCTTGAAATAGTCTACCTCGAAAGAGAGAATAACAAATAACTCATCGACGTATTTTTTGAGTTTCCCAATACGGGACTCATTCCAAGCCCACACTTTAGGAAGTATATAGTAAAAAACTTTTATATCTATACTTTTTACATATTTGGCGATTTTAAGATTGAAACCACTATAATCAATAAGAATAACAACTTCAGGATTGTAATTTTTGATATCTTCTTTACACTCCTTAAGTCGCTTCTTTATAGTTCCAAGATGCTGGATAACTTCTACAGCACCCATGAAAGCCTGCTCACGATAGTGATGGACGAGATTTTCTACTCCTCCATGTTCAACCATTCGGTCACCACCCCAAAAGCGGAATTCTGCTTGTGGATCATTATCTTTGATACCTTTCATCAATTTAGCACCGTGGACATCGCCAGATGCTTCGCCTACAATAATGTAATATTTCATATTTTAAAAATAAAAAGGGGCGACTAAATTATTCAGCCTCCCCTCAATCTATATTAATTCAAAATTATATACTAATATTCGTCCCAGCTTCTAATTTCAATATCCTCTTTTTTAAGAGTACAGAAACCCGTGATAAAGGCATTTGCCAAACGAGCATTTGTAATTAGTGGGATATTAAAATCTATTGCACTACGGCGAATTTCATAATCATTATGAAGTTCATCTTTAGTAAGATTTTTTGGTATATTTACTATCAAGTCCAATTTTCCATCACGAATACAATCCATAGAATTTGGATTTTCGTCGTGAGTATCTGGCCAGCTAAGAGTTGAAACATCTTCAACACCATTTTCTTTTAAGAAAGTAGCTGTACCTTTTGTAGCGAAAAGCTTCCAGCCACCTTCAATAAGAAGTTTTGCAGGACTTAGCATTTCCACTTTTGAACGATAATCTCCAGTTGAAAGGAACACGTTTTTCTTCGGTATTCTATAACCTACAGAAACCATTGCTTTAAGGATTGCTTCATGATAATTTTCTCCTATACAACCTACTTCACCTGTAGATGACATCTCTACACCTAAAACGGGATCGGTTTGTTGAAGACGTGAGAAAGAGAATTGTGACGCTTTAACACCTACATAATCAAGATCGAAAGCTGAACGTGAAGGTTTCTCTACTGGAATACCAAGCATAATTTTTGTTGCATAGTCGATGAAATTCACCTTTAGAACTTTTGAAACAAAAGGGAAACTTCTCGATGCACGAAGATTACACTCTATAACTTTTATATCGTTATCTTTAGCCAATAACTGCATATTGAAAGGTCCTGAAATATTTAAACCTTTAGCAATTTGACGTGCTATTTTCTTTATTCTTCTTATAGTTTCGGTATATAACTTCTGAGCTGGGAAAACTATTGTCGCATCACCAGAATGGACTCCTGCAAATTCTACGTGTTCGGAAATTGCATAAAGCATAAGCTCACCGTCTTTTGCAACAGCATCTAGCTCTATCTCCTTAGCGTTTTGCAAGAATTCTGTGACAACAACTGGATATTGTTTCGACACATTAGCAGCAAGAGTAAGGAAATGCTCAAGCTCATCACGGTTTGAAACAACATTCATAGCCGCACCCGAAAGTACATAAGATGGACGTATAAGAACTGGAAGACCTACTTCATCAACAAAATCAAAAACTGAAGATATAGAAGTTAACTCTTTCCAACGTGGTTGATCAACACCAATTTCATCAAGCATTTCTGAGAATTTGTGTCTATCTTCTGCTCTGTCGATATCTTCGGCTGACGTTCCTAAAATTGGTACATTTTGGCAGTCAAGTTTCATTGCCAAGTTATTTGGAATTTGTCCACCAGTAGAAACTACAACTCCCTTAGGGATTTCAAGATCTGTAATATCTAAGACTCTCTCAAGAGTAAGCTCGTCGAAATATAGACGATCACACTCATCGTAATCTGTAGAAACAGTTTCTGGGTTGAAGTTTATCATTATAGAACGATAGCCACTCTTACGAACAGTCTTTATAGCACTAACACCACACCAATCGAACTCTACAGAACTTCCAATACGATATGTTCCTGAACCAAGAACAATGATAGATCTATTGTCATGTTGGAAAGTAATATCGTGACTTGAAGCGTTGTATGTTACATATAGATAATTTGTTTGTGCAGGATATTCCGCAGCAAGCGTATCTATTTGTTTGATATAAGGAACAACACCTATGTTTTTACGATATTCACGTATGTTAAGCATATCTGCTTCGATAACCTCATTTGAACTTACATATACAGCTCTTGCCAATTGGAAATCTGAGAAACCAAGTTGTTTTGCTGATAATATTTTTTCACGAGGAACTTCGTTTATTTCATTGTATTTTTCTATATCGTGATATAAAACACGAATATTTTTTAGCTTATTTAAGAACCAACAATCGATTTTTGTTAATTCATGAATCTTCTCAACAGAATAACCACGTTTTAATGCTTCAGAGATATAAAAGATACGTTCATCTGTAGGCTCTGAAAGTGCTTTTTCTATGTCGATATCGGCAACTGGAAGCTCTTTATTAGCAACAAAACCGTGCATACCTTGACCTATCATACGAAGACCTTTTTGAATGACCTCCTCGAAATTACGACCTATAGCCATAACCTCTCCGACAGATTTCATGCTTGAACCAAGTTTACGAGAAACTCCTTTAAATTTACCTAAATCCCAACGTGGAATTTTACAAACGATATAATCTAGAGCAGGCTCGAAACAAGCTGTAGTAGTTTTTGTTACTGAGTTTTTAAGTTCATGAAGACCGAAACCAAGACCTAGTTTTGCAGCAACGAAAGCAAGTGGATAACCTGTTGCTTTTGAAGCTAAGGCAGAAGAACGTGATAAACGAGCATTTACCTCTATAACACGGTAATCTTCTGAGTTTGGATCTAAAGCATATTGAACATTACACTCTCCGACAATACCTACGTGACGAATTATACGTATTGCTATTTCACGAAGTTTATGATATTCTGAATTTGTTAAAGTTTGAGATGGTGCGACGACAATACTCTCTCCAGTATGAATACCTAGTGGATCGAAATTCTCCATATTACAAACTGTTATACAGTTGTCATATTTATCTCGAACTACTTCATACTCTACCTCTTTCCAACCTTTTAAAGATTTCTCTATAAGTAATTGTGAAGAGTAAGAAAATGCTTTTTCTGCAAGGATTCTCATCTCCGCATCGTTATCGCAAAATCCTGAACCAAGACCTCCAAGTGTGTAAGCGGCACGAACGATGACTGGATAACCAAGCATATTTGCAACACGCACGGCATCATCAACGGTATTTACAGCTTCACTCTTTATTGAGTTAACATCAATTTCATCAAGTTTTTTTACAAAAAGCTCTCTGTCCTCTGTGTCCATAATTGCTTGAACAGGAGTACCAAGCACCTTGACGTTATATTTTTCTAATACACCTGATTCATATAATGCTACACCGCAATTTAGTGCTGTCTGACCACCAAATGCAAGAAGAATTCCTTCAGGACGCTCTTTCTTAATTACTTCCTCAATATATTCGGGAGTAACTGGTAGAAAATAGACTTTATCTGCAATCCCTTCGGAAGTTTGTACAGTAGCAATATTTGGGTTGATGAGAACAGTAAATACGTTCTCTTCTTTTAAGGCTTTAAGTGCTTGAGAACCTGAGTAATCGAACTCTCCAGCTTCACCAATTTTTAACGCACCTGAACCTAATACTATGACTTTTTCTATTTTTTGCATCTCTCTATTTCTTCAATGAATTTATCAAAAAGGAACTCTGTATCAACAGGACCACTCGAAGCTTCTGGGTGGAATTGTACAGAAAAGAATGGTTTAGATTTGTGTCTAATACCCTCACAAGTGTTGTCATTAAGATTTACAAAGTATGTTTCCCACTCTGCAGGATTTAACTTTGAATCGTCAACAGCAAAACCGTGATTTTGAGATGTTATGTAAGCACGATTTGTACCACACATCAAAGCAGGTTGATTATGACTACGATGACCATATTTTAACTTGAAGGTAGTTGCACCACCCGCTTGAGCCAAAATTTGATTACCCATACATATTCCGAAAATTGGTTTCCCAACAATCATTGCTTTTTTGATAACATCTACTGACTCTTCACATTTTGAAGGATCTCCTGGGCCATTAGATAACATTACTCCATCATAATCCATTGTAGTGAAATCGTAATTCCATGGAACAACCGTAACAGTTGCATCACGTTTTATAAGATTTCTTATGATGTTGTATTTTGCTCCATAATCTACCAAGACAATATTGTGTTTACCAGTACCGTATTTTTTAATCTCTTTTGTAGAGACTTCGGCAACAAGGTTTTCACTATTTTGGTCGATAAACTCGCCAACTTCTGGACAACCATCTGTTGTAAGTTTGCTAAGCATTGTACCTCTCTCACGAATAATCTTTGTGATTTGACGTGTGTCTACACCATAAACAGCAGGAATATCGTTCTCCTTAAGCCAAGTATCTAGGCTCTTCACTGCGTTCCAATGGCTATATTCAAAAGAATAATCTGACACTACAAGACCTTTGATATGAATTTTATCCGACTCAAAAAAGCGTAACAAACCGTCTTTCATTTCCGTTGAAGGCACACCGTAATTGCCAATAAGAGGAAACGTTAAAACTAGAATTTGTCCACTGTAAGAAGGATCTGTAAGACTTTCGGGATAACCTGTCATTGAGGTATTAAACACAATCTCTCCCGATACAGATTGTTGCGCTCCAAAGTGTTTGCCAACAAACACTGAACCGTCCTCAAGGGTTAACTTTACGAATCTATTTTCAGACATAATTTTTAGAATGATTTCTAAAGTACAAAGATACTTATTTTTTTTATGTATACAAATTATTTTAGCGGATTTACCTCTTTGCAATATCTTTATTTTCTGTCACATTTATGGCTTTCATTATAATTTGGTCATAGTCAGCCATATAAATATAAAAGGCATTTGTTTTAAGTTGTGTAGCATCTCCAATAGTTGCTTTAAATAACTTAATTAAATCTTCGTCTATTCTTTTCCACTCTTTGGCTGTACCTCCATCTTTTTCTGATTTAAAGAAATATTTTTTATATCCTCTCATTATTGAAGACATATTTTTATCGAAATATTTGTCCAAATCTTGTTTATTTGATATATCCTCAAGCTCTCTACGATGTTTATCTGTATATTGAGAAGCATAACGTATTCTAAATAAACTTGTCAACGCCTTACGCTCGAATTGAGAATATGATGTTGTGTCCATAGGAACAAAAATATCGGGCATGATGCCTCCACCTCCATAGACGATTTTTCCTTTTGGAGTCACATAACGTAAAGAGTCGTTTTGCTTTATACTATCTCTGCTTAACATCTCTCCATGTTCGAAACGAGCAAAATAATCTTTATAATATTTTTCTTGATCGCCTCCGACATAAGGACGCTGAATACAACGACCTGTAGGAGTATAATAACGAGCAATAGTCAATAATAAGATACTTCCATCTCTTAAATCCATTTGTTGTTGAACAAGACCTTTACCAAAAGAACGACGACCTATAATTTCGCCTATATCGTTATCTTGAAGAGCTCCCGAAACAATTTCACTTGCAGATGCTGACGCTTCGTTTATTAATATAGTAACATCTTCATCTATAAATCTACCATTTCCATCGGAATATTGTTCTGATAATCGCTCTCCTCTACCCTCGGTGTAAACAATCATTTTATCAGCAGGAAGAAATTCGTTAGCAATAAGAATTGCTTGGTCTAGATAACCTCCACCGTTATTTTGAAGGTCAAGGATTAAATGTTCCATACCTTTCTCTTTAAGACTCGAAATAGCTTTCACAAGTTCTGCATGAGTATCTCTTGAAAAACGCAATAACTTGACATAACCAACTTTTGGACGTATCATAAACGAAGCATCGATACTTTTAATCAAAACTTTTCCTCGTGTGATACTTATATCTATTAAAGAATCAACGCCAAAACGTTTTACACCAACTTTAACTTGCGTACCACCTTTGCCTTTAAGTTTCTTTACTATATTTTTGGAATTTATCTTACGACCTGCAACAATAGAATCGTTAATTTTTATTATTCTATCGCCAGTGATAAGACCTACTTTTGAACTAGGACCTCCAGAAATTACATCTTGAATAATAACTGTATCGGTAAGCATATTAAACATTACACCAATACCGTCGAAATTGCCTTGTAAATCTTCTTGAGTTTGTTTAGCTAGACGTGCAGGGATATATGATGAATGAGGATCTAACTCTTTCAATAAAAGAGGTATCATTTTTTCAGAAATTGAATCCATATCTACAGAATCTACATAGTTTTTCTGTACCAAACGTATAATATTTTGTAAATTCGTATTTATAGGCTGACTTTTAAAAAACTTATTAAAAGAAGTTACAACGCCCGTAATTTCACGACGTTCTTTCATGACACCCACAGAATACCCTAAGAAACCAACAAGGATAAACGCTATAAAAACATATAAAAGACCTTTATTTTCTTTTTTCATATTTACAATAATTATGATTATATTTGCAGAAACGCATTAACAAAGATAAATATTATTTTATATCTGACAAAAAAAACATGATTTTACCTAAAGTTTCAATTATAACAGTTGTTTACAACGCAAAAGATTTGTTTGAAAAAACTATATCTAATATCATATCTTTAAAATATCCAAATAAAGAAATTATAGTTATTGATGGCGGTTCTACGGACGGCACAAAAGCTATTCTTGAAGAAAACTCTCTGAAAATAGATATTTGGATAAGTGAGCCTGATAATGGAATATATGACGCTATGAACAAAGCTCTTAGAATAGCCACTGGAGAATATGTGTGGTTTATAAATGCTGGAGATTTGGCATATTCGCCCTATGTTTTAGAAGATATATTCAAAGGCAGAGATTTATGTCACGATATATATTATGGAGACACTCTTATAGTTAATGAAAATAATAAAGTTTTAGGTTTAAGGAAAAAGAAACTCCCTAAAAAACTTACTAAAAATAGTTTTCTAAATGGCATGGTTGTATGTCATCAATCATTTATTGCTAGAAGAAAACTTCTAAATGCTTTCGATTTAAAATATCGTCATTCGGCAGATTATGAGCAAATGATAAAGGCTGTTAGAGATTCTAAGTCTATATATAGAATAAATGATTGTTTATCTATATTTATGGAAGGTGGACACACCTCTGCAAATAGAAAAGCTGGACTAAAAGAGCGTTTCGAAATTATGAACCGACACTTTGGACTTTTCAAGACAATAATAGCTCATATAAAAATCACGTTTAAAGCCCCTTTTTCTCACTATCACAAAAACGAACATTAGCTCTCTCCTTAACATCTTTAAATTTGTATTCTCGTTTATTATAGGTACTTTTGTAATCAAAATTTTAAAAGATGGTCTTAGGATTAGAAAATAGATATTACAGTCGAGTTACTAAATTAGCAACTCCTGTTATTATCGCCAATGCAGGACAAGCTGTGGTATATCTTGCCGATAACATTATGGTGGGACAACTTGGAGTTACCCCTCTGGCTTCTGTAGCTTTTGCAGGCATGATAATTCTTAACCTTATGGTTTTAGGAAACGGAATGGCTATAAGCTTAACTCCCTTAGTAGGCGAGAACTACGTTAACAGAGGTTATAGATATTGCTCTAAATTACTACAAAATTCACTTGTATTAAACACTTTAATTGGTCTTTTCATTGCGGGAACTCTGCTTTTTATAAAACCATTTTTATCATACCTTGGACAACCGCAAGATATTATTGATGCTGGAGAAAGCTATTATATTATCGTTGCACTTTCCATAATTCCGAATATGATTTTCCTTTCGTTCAAGCAATTTATGGACGGCATTGGGAATACAAAAATGACCATGAATATAACAATAGCGTGTAATGTATTAAATATATTCCTTAATTATATTTTTATTTATGGAAAATTTGGGTGCCCTGCTTGGGGGATTTTCGGTGCAGGACTTGCTACATTCATCTCTCGACTTCTTATGCCTATAATATATTATATAACTCTTAGAAGGCATACCTTATATAGTAAGTTTTTTAAATTCTTCTCTCGAGACAACTCTTCATTATCAACAAAACGTAATCTTTTAGTTTTAGGTATGCCTATTGCATGGCAAATGGTTGTGGAAGTTGGTGCTTTGAGCGTAACAACAATAATGTTCGGCTGGATAAGCATTGCAACTATTGCTGCTGGACAAGTTGTGATGTCTATAATTCAAGTTTTGTTTCTTATTGTAAACGGAATTTCTGGAGCAACGACAATTTTGACAAGCCATGAATATGGACGAAGAAATAGACGAGAAATTGTTAAATATACAAAAGCATCTATTTATATTACGGTAGCATTAATGGTAAGTATGGGCGCAATTATGATTTTATTCCGTGAAAACTTAGCTTCCGTTTTCAGCTCA
Organism: Bacteroidota bacterium; assembly: GCA_015222165.1. Lineage (GTDB taxonomy): Bacteria > Bacteroidota > Bacteroidia > Bacteroidales > Rikenellaceae > JADFUS01. Next base: position 56,103 of record JADFUS010000004.1, on the reverse strand, counting down.
GACCCAGAAGTCATCGCTATTGCATCATCAATGATTATTGTAGTTTCTATAATGGAGCTTTTTGATGGATTACAAGTGACTACTCTTGGAGCTTTAAGAGGTATTAAAGAAGTTCATAAACCAATGAAATATGCTATGATTTCATATATTCTAGTTTCACTACCAATGTCTTATATTGGAGGATTTGTACTTAATGTTGGAGCTTCGGGAATATGGATAGGATTTCTTTCTGGACTAACAGTTGCTTTCATTCTTTTCATAAATAGGTTTTATAAAATTATAAAAACTACAAAATTTATGTAATTTTTATAAAAAATTAAAATATAAAATGTTACATTTGTCATAAGAAAATAATAATAATCCCAATAAAAATTCTATGAAAAAACAATTCACGTTACTCTTGTTAATGTCTCTTATTATGAGCAGTTGCTGGAGAAAAGAAAAAACTGTCACCTACATAAGACCTGTAAAATTGGCAACGGTCGAATCTTTAAGCACTTACAAAAAAGATTTTATTGGAACTGTAACTTCAGGGACTTCTGCCGAGCTATCTTTTCAAGTAGGAGGAATTATAAAAAAAACTCATGTATCTGAAGGTACAAGAGTAAAAAAAGGAGATCTTATAGCAGAAATTGATCCTCAGGATTTTATATTAAATATGAATTCTAACAAATCAAGCTATGATGTTGCCAGATCTACTCTTGAAAGAAATAAACGATTAGTAGACAAAAATGCTATTTCACAACAAGATTATGAAATTTCTATTGCCAATTTTGAAACAGCAAAATCAGCTTATGAATATTCTGTAAATCAACTTGAATATACTAAATTATACTCTCCTTTTGATGGCTCTGTAGAAAGAAAAGACGTAAACAACTATCAAAAAGTTTCTGCTGGAACAGTAATCATAAGACTTATAACTCCTAATTCTTTAGAAATTGATTTTACTATACCTGAATCTGAAGCTAACATAACAGGTTTAAATCATGCTTTTTTTGTTGAATTTGATAATATCAAAGGGAAATTATTTAAAACAGAAGTTAAAGATATTGTTGATGCTTCGGTTAATGGAATGGGAATTCCTGTAACTCTAAAAATTACAGACCCAGAATTTGACGCTTTAAAATATAAAGTAAAAGCAGGTTTTGCTTGTAATGTAAAAGTGGAACTTAGCAAATTAGGAAACTGTAATAACAATTTATTAACTATACCTATAACAGCTATTTTCTCTAAACCAACTAATAATAAAGATAAATTTGTTTGGATTTATAATAGAAAAAAAGGCTGTGTAAACAAACGAAAAGTCACTACTTCATATCTTATGGACGAAGATGCAACTATCGTAACAAGTGGGCTTAAAGCTAATGAAGAAATTGTCATTGCTGGTATATACCAATTATCTGAAAATCAAAAAGTAAACGTACTTAAATAATCTTAAAAGACTGAATAATGAATATTCCTAAATACTCTTTAGATAATTCCAAAGTCGTTTTCTTCTTTTTATTTGTTTTGTTAATTGGAGGCTTATATAGCTTTGGAAAACTTGGAAAAAAAGAAGACGCACCTTTTATTATAAAAAATGTTGTTCTTATTACCCAATATCCTGGGGCAACACCAAAAGAGGTTGAACTACTTATAACAGAACCTATAGAAAGAGAAATACAAACTCTTGAAGGCGTATATAAAATAAAATCTGAATCTTACTACGGCTTATCAAAAATAAATGTTGAAATAGAACCTTCTACTTCTCCAGATGCTATTCCTCAAAGATGGGACGAACTAAGAAGAAAAGTTCTTAATGTACAGCCAAAACTACCAAAAGGATCATCTACAATATCTGTAAATGACGATTTCGGAGATGTTTATGGGATATATTACGCATTAGTTGCTGATGACGGTTTTAGTTTTAAAGAGATGCGTGACATAGCGCAAGATATAAAAACACAACTTGTAATTGTTGATAACGTACAAAAAGTATCACTGTATGGTGAACAAACAGAAGTTGTTAACGTATATATTTCAACCTCAACACTTTCTAATATAGGTGTAAATCCAAACACTATAGTAGACATTCTAACATCTCAGAATAAACTCGTAAATACAGGTACTAAACAAGCTGGAGATCTTAGTATTTCGGTGGTTGCTTCGGGAACTTACCAAAATCTTGAAGATATAAAAAATCAAATTATCACGTCAACAGATGGCACACAAATTCGTCTAGGCGACTTTGCAAGAATAGAAAGAGGTTATCTTGACCCTCCTACTTCTTTGATGCGTGTTAATGGTAAACGTGCTATTGGTATAGGAGTTTCAAATATCGATGGTTCTGATGTTGTTAAAACTGGTGAAGATGTTGCTAAACGTATAGAACAAATAAAAAGTCATGTTCCTTATGGCTTAGAAATAAGTCCTTTATATTTAGAGAATGATATTGCCGAAGAAGCAAATAATGGGTTTATATTAAACTTAATAGAATCTATTGCTATCGTTGTATTTATTATAATGATTGTAATGGGACTTCAAGCAGGTGTACTTATTGGTTCATCGTTAATATTTTCTATCTCTGGAACAATGCTTATAATGTTATTCCTAGGTGTTGGTCTTAATAGAACTTCTCTTGCGGGATTTATCATCGCTATGGGTATGCTTGTAGATAATGCCATTGTTGTCACGGATAATGCTCAGATATCAATTAAACGAGGGAAATCAAAAAGTAATGCACTTATAGACGGAGCAAATGGACCTCTTTGGGGACTTCTAGGGGCTACTTTTATAGCTATAATATCTTTCTTACCTTTATATCTCGCACCCTCTTCAGTAGCAGAAATTGTAAAACCTCTTTTCATTGTTTTATCGTTATCTCTAGGGTTAAGTTGGATATTAGCAATGACACAAACTCCTCTTTTTGGTAAACACATATTAAAAGATTTAAAAAAAGGAGATAAGAACAAAGATCCTTATGATAATAAGTTTTATACTAAATTTAACAAAATTCTTTATAAACTTATACATCACAGATATATAACCTTAACATCTATGGTAGGTTTACTTGCCCTTGCTTTAGTGGTTATGTCTTATTCGCCAAAAAGTTTCTTCCCTAATATTGACAAACCTTATTTCCGTGCCGATTATTTTATGCCTGATGGATATAGTATCAGCAATAGTGAAGAACAAATGCTTGATATAAACGATTGGCTTGAGAAACAACCTTCCGTGAAAAATGTATCTATGACTGTTGGTGGTTCTCCTTTAAGATATTATCTTGCAAGTAGCTCTGTTGGACCTCGTTCTAATTTTGGTAATATGTTAATAGAACTTACTACTACAGATTCTACTAAAATTATGGAGAGAAGACTAAATGCTTATGTTAACAACAATTATCCTAATATTGTTGTTCGAAGTTCTCTTTTTGCTCTTTCTCCAGTTCCAGACGCCATAATAGAATTTGGTTTTACTGGTGAAGATGCTGACACTCTTGCAATGTTAACAAACAAGAGTATGCTACTTATGAAAGATTGTGATTTAGTAGGTGTTCCTCGTTCAGATTGGGGAAATAAAACTCCTTCTATACGTCCAGCTTATTCACAAAAGAAAGGTCAACGCTTAGGAGTCTCTAGACAAGTCATTGCCAATTATACCAAACTTTCTACAAATGGTATTAATATGGGTGACTATAGAGAAGGTGATTTATTTATGCCTATTCTTTTGAAAGATGATAATATTGATAATTTTAACCTTGCAAATATTAGCTCTCTTCCCGTATTTACTAACAGCGGAGAAACAGTCTCTTTAGCTCAGGTTACCGATTCAATATCTACTCCTTATGATTGGAATATAATAAGACGCTATCAACGCCAACTAACCATGAAGGCACAGTGTGACCCTATAAAAGGAGCAAATACCGAAGAAGCATATCAACAAGTTTATGCGAAATTATGGGATACTATGCAAGCACAACTTCCAAGCGGATATAGCATGAAAGTTTATGGTGAAAAAGAGAGTCAACAAGATTCTAATGCTGCTCTTGCTGTATATATGCCTTTAACATTCTTCTTGATTTTCGCTACTCTACTATTGCTTTTCAAAGATTATAAGAAACCATTAATTATTCTATTGATGTTACCTTTAATTTTTATAGGTGTAGTTTCAGGTTTAGCTATCTCGGGTAAAATGCTAGATTTCTTTGCAATATTAGGACTATTAGGACTTATAGGTATGAATATTAAAAATGCCATTGTTCTTGTTGACCAAATAGGTATAGAAATAGCTTCGGGAACAGAACCTGTTGATGCAGTAGTTACGGCTACAAGATCACGTATAATTCCTGTGGTTATGGCTTCGGGAACAACTATTCTAGGTATGCTTCCTCTTCTTCCAGATGCACTTTTTGGTGGTATGGCAGCAACAATCATGGGTGGATTATTTGTCGCTACACTTCTGACAATATTTATACTTCCCGTTACATATTGTGCAATTATGAAAATTAAGAAATAATGAAAAACCTAATTTTATTAATAATATCTATATTTTTAACGATAGGAGTTTTTGCTCAAGAAGCAATATCTATTGAAAGATATAGAGAGCTAGTTTTGGAATATAGTCAATCTTTGAAAATAAAGACTGAAAGTATAAAGAAAGCTGATAGTAATCTTGATGTGGTAAAAACAGGATATCTTCCATCACTACACGGAGAAGCTAACAGTACATACTCTTTTCACGACCAAAGTATTAAATATCCTAGTGCCGCCGTTCTTAAAGATTTTGGATATTATGCTACTTTAAACATACAACAAAATGTTTATGCTGGTGGAACTGTAAGAGCAGGTGTGAAATCGGCTAAAATATCTAAGAGCATATCTGACGTTCAATATGAAGTCACTTTTCAAGATATAGCATACTCTTCAGATATAAGTTACTGGTCATATTCTGCGGCTATTGAAGCACAACAAATTGGTAAGAAATATGTTGAGATCGTACAAGGTTTATATGACATACTAAAAGAGAGATATGACGACGGTTATGTTTCAAAGATAGACTTATTAATGGTTGAGTCTCAACTATATGATGCAAAACAAAGATATACAAATATAGAAAGAGAATATAACAACGCTGTAAATACCTTTAATACTTTAATGGGAACATCTAAGAATCAAGAGTATTCGCTTTATAACTCTATATATGAGATTGCACCTTACGAAGACATTACATCTGTTGAAGAAGAGTTAGAAAATAACCCTGAGTATCGTGAGGCAATGTTAAATATTGATTTCAATAAACAAATGAAAAAAGTTACTAGAAGTCAATATAATCCACAATTTGTCATTGGAGCTAAAGGAGGATATATATCTGCCGCTTCACAAAGTGCTCCTCCAACTTATGGTCAAGTTTTTGCATCTCTAAATATTCCTATTTTCATGTGGGGAGAGCGTCGTAAAAAAATAGCAATGATAGAAACTGATATTCGTTCTAGTGAAGAAAACCTTAGCTTAACAAAAGATAATATAAAGAGTTCTGTTTTATCGACAAAAACAAACTTAGTAAAATATAGCGAACAAGTTGAAGTTGTTGTAAAAAGCTTAAATGTTGCTGAAGAGACTCTAGAATTAAATACTTTTAGCTATAACGAAGGTAATAGAAGCATTCTTGATGTTCTTCAATCTCAAATATCATGGTTATCTTCTTATGTTTCTTATGTTAACACTAGCTGGCAATATCAAATTTCTATTGCAGAATATAAAAAAGCAAACGGGCAATATTAACAAGAGATATAAATAAAAATAATAAAATGATGGTTGAAATTAATAATATTTCAACCATCATTTTTATATTTTAGCAAAAAAAATAGATAAGCTAAAAGCGCGTTTTATATTAAAACTTAAAGCAAACATATATATATAAAACTATTTTAGCCTAATTTAAATAAAAAGAATTAACGATTACTAATTATGCGTTTTTTCAAGCATCTGTAAATCAACCAAAAAGAATAGTTATAATTTGGCATAGTCTCTTTATTTGTGTATTTTTGTATTCCGAATAGAATAAAAGGAAAACTATAATAAAATAAAATTTATACAAATGAACGAGTCAATAGCAATTCTATGCGCTGGAGGTCCAGCACCAGGAATAAATACAGTTATCAGTACAGTAACAAAAGTATTTTTAAAAAAAGGATATAGAGTACTTGGTATTAACGGTGGTTACAAAAGTCTTCTTGCCGACGAGCCAGACTTTTCTGAATTAAACTTTGAAAAAGCAGATTTAATATATAGTAAAGGTGGTTCAGCTTTAAAAATGAGCCGTTTCAAACCTCGTGATGACGAATTTAAAGCAGATTTTTTCATTAACAATAATGTAAAACTTCTTGTTACTATTGGTGGTGATGATACAGCTTCAACTGCTAATAGACTTTCAAAATATTTGAGAAACAACAATATAAAAGTTGCAAATATTCACGTTCCAAAAACTATCGATAATGATCTTCCTCTTCCTGGAGGTATGCCAACTTTTGGTTATAGCTCAGCTATGGAAGAAGGCGTAAAACTTACAACAACTCTTTATGAAGACGCTCGTACAAGCGGTTTATGGTTTGTTGTTTCTGCAATGGGTCGTGAAGCAGGTCACCTTGCTTTCGGTATAGGTACAGCTTGTCACCTTCCAATGATTATCATTCCTGAAATGTTTAACAAGACTCAAATTACTTTTGATAAAATCACTAAGTTAATTGTTTCTTCAATGATTAAACGTCAAATTCTTGGTATCAACTATGGTATAGCAAGTGTTTCTGAAGGTGTTTTCCACTTTATGACAGACGAAGATATCGTAAATACTGGCATCAACTTCACATATGACGAACATGGTCACCCAGAACTTGGTAACGTAAGTAAATCTCACGTTTTCAATATGCTTACTCAACACGAACTTAAAAAGAATGGTATTCAAATAAAGAGTCGTCCTAACGAAATGGGTTACGAACTTCGTTGTTGCCGTCCTATAGCTTACGATTTATCGTACACTACTCGTCTTGGTATTGGTGTTCTTGAATTATTTGAACAAGGTCACACTGGTTGTATTGTTACAACAAATAGCAATGGTGATGTAGCTCCTCTATTCTTAAAAGATATAGAAGATGCAAAAACTGGCAAAATCAAACCACGTCTTGTAGATATAGATTCTCAAAAAGTTATGAGTACTTATATGAATAACTGTCACTACATTACTGAAGATGATTATGAAGCAGCTAGTAAATTAGTTAAGAATCCTGAAGATTATGATTTCTTAAAAATCCTTAACTGGAAATAATTGAAAATTATTATAAAGTCAAAAAACCGTTAAATTAATTTTTAACGGTTTTTTTTGATATGTATAAAAAAATATAATTACTTTTGCATATAACATTCTTAAAGCTAAAAAAAACTAAATTATGAATATCATATTTGATGCTACAAAACTTAAACACCCTAATACTGGTCTTTATCATTTTACTAAAGAGTTGGCTTTAGCTTTAAATAAAGAAATTGCAAATGATAAATTTTCAATTTCATTTCTTATTCCTAAAAGACTATTTGGCATATTCGGAAATGCTAGATATATAGCTCTGAAATTTTATCATAGAATGACTATATTTTCTCCTAAAAAAGCCGTTTTATGGCACTCTACTTTTCAGATGTCACCATATCTTCCTCCTAAGAAAGTTAAGGTTCTGATAACTGTACACGATTTAAATTTTTTATACGAAAAGAACAAAAGAAAACGTCTTCGAAGACTCTCTTTACTTCAAAAGAACATTGATAGAGCAGATAAAGTTGTAGCCATTTCTGAATTTTCAAAAATGGATTTAATGCGTAATATTGATATTAAAGGAAAAAATATAAAAGTTATATATAATGGCTGTAATCTTTATGATGGAGAACATACAGAGCCTAAGAACAAGCCACAAAAACCATTTTTATTTTCTTTGGGTATAATTCTACCTAAAAAAAATTGGCACGTCCTACCATGCCTTCTTCAAGATAATGATTACTCTCTTTTAATAGCTGGAAAACTTTCTGACTACTCTTTAAAAATAAAAGAGGAAGCTAAAAAGTATGGAGTTGAAGATAGATTAATAATGCTAGGAGAAATTAGCGAAGCCGAAAAACACTGGTATTTAAATAATTGTTCAGCCTTTTTATTTCCATCTATAGCTGAAGAATTTGGGCTTCCTGTTATAGAAGCTATGGCTTATGGGAAACCTATTTTTCTATCTCAGCACACCTCTTTACCCGAAATAGGAGGAAAATATGCCTATTACTTCGATAAAGATTTTAATCGTGAAAAGATGAAAATGGAATTTGAAAATGGCATGAAAGATTTCCCTATAAATAGAGATATTGAAGAGGAAAAACAATATGCACGCTCATTTTCATGGGAACGTTCGGCAAAAGAGTACGCCGAAATTTATAGAGAGCTATCTAAATAATATTTACTGTAACTTAAGAAGATCAAGTTCCCCATTTTCTAAAACTGCATATTGAGGATTTCTCAACCATTCGCCTAAAATAAATAGTTTTGACGAATTTGAATTATTTATGGGATATATCGTAGGAGTATGAAAATGACCAAATACAAAATAATCTACTTTTTCTTGATTGAAATTTTCTAGATAAGTCAGTAATTTATTATTTTCAGGGTTAAATGTCATAGATTCTTGGGTTCTCTTTTTTATCATATTGCTACGACTCCAATTCTGCCCCCAACTCATAAAAAAATCTGATAGAAACATCTTTTCACAAAACATATATAAAGGACGATTACTGAATGCTACGTGCATAAAACGTGCAAAAAAACGCTTATCAAGACCTAGCTTATGACCATGTCCCATAACAAACCTTTTACCCTGTAACTCTATAGTTTCAGGCTCTTTATTATGAATTATAACACCTATATAAGTTGTGAAATAATCTTGAATCCACTCATCGTGGTTACCGCAAAAATAGTGAATGTCTACTCCACTTTTAACCAATTCACGTAATTTAGCTAAAACGGAAGTACAACCTTTAGGTATTGTATGCTTATATTCAAACCAGAAATCGAATATGTCACCTAAAAGATAGAGAGTTTCACCCTCTATTTTAACCATATCAAGCCAATTTATAAAACGCTCCTCAAGCTCATTAGCTTCGGCAGTTTTATAACCTAAAACACCTATGTGTACGTCTGACGCAAAAAAAACTTTCATTATTCTGTTATCTCATTAATTTTATTAACAAGATCTGCACCCCAAATATTTTTTCCTACTATGTTGCCATCTCTATCTATAAGAAAATTTGCTGGCATAGTTGAAATATTATAATTTTTTGCAGCTATAGAACCCGCACCTTTTGGGTCAAGAACACTTATCCATGGAAGACTTTGTGATAATACTACCCCAATCCATGTTGCTTTATCATCATCTAAACAAACTTGATAAATTTCAAAACCTTTATCTTTAGCTTGTTCATAAACATCTCTCATCTCAGCATTCAACACACTATAATTTGGAAGTGTATAGCTCCAGAAGTTCAATAGTACAACTTTACCCTTAAGATCAGAAAGCTTATGTTCTCTACCATAGATATCGTTTAAATCTATCTCAGGAAGCCAATGATTATCAGAATTTAATACCGATTTGCGAATAAGATTATCTAACGAGCTTCTATTTTCTTGCTCTTTTATATCTCTACCCATAGCTTGAACATATCTTGAATTAGGATATTTTTCAAGAAGTGCCTCATTAACTTTACGGAAATAAAGAATATCATTTTTATCTCCAAATACATTTATCCCGTTTGGCATTCTCTGATAAAGAGCCACCATTGCCGCAATAGAATTTGAATTATTTAGTACAAAATCAATATTTGCTCTTTTATGATTAATATACGTTTGTTTTATCTGTTTTATTATAGACTCTTTCTCCACATAAGAAGTCGATTTATTATAACTTCCATAAAGAGAATCTATAGTATTAGAAGTCAAAATCAGAGACTTGCTAAGCATTTTCAACTGCTCCGAACCTTTTGAACCAGAAACAGAATAGTTTCTAGAAAGATTTATTATAGATTCAACATCTACTTTTTCTCCCGCTTCAACAAGCAGAGTTATATAGTCCTCTTTATGCCTTAAGTTCAGCAAAACAGGTTCGTCTTTTGACTCGAATAAATATTTTACAGAAAAAGAACCATCTGCACTAACTTTCACCGAATCGACAAAAAGTCGTTGGTTCCCTGCAAGTTGTTCCAGCAAAAGAGTTTCATTTTTAAGGTCACATAAAGTGCCTTTTATTGTCGCTTTATCTCCCGAACAACCAATCATCAATAATGATAAAAGTATAGAAAATAATCCTATTAATTTTTTATTAATCATAATCATAAATTTTATTTCAATTGCAAAGATACCATTTTTTTGAAAACTCCATATTTATAATACACTTTTTTTAACTAAAAAAGAGTTTAAAATGTCAAAAAGCAAATAAATTTGGTTATCTATTAAATGTTTACTACCTTTGTACTATTAGTGTTTAACGCAAAATGTGCGTATAAAACCTTTTTTGTATCACCAATTAAGTGTCAATAATGAGTAAAACACACATACTATATGTTTGTCAGAAAATGAGCCCATATCTACCTGAAGATAGGGAATCTCTAATATGTCGTAATCTTCCTCAGGAGATTCAAAAAACAAATAAAGAAATAAGAACTTTTATTCCTCGTTTTGGTTGCATCAATGAACGTCGTAATCAACTTCACGAAGTCATAAGACTTTCTGGAATGAATATCGTAATCAACGATTGTGATCATCAATTAATAATAAAAGTTGCATCTATTCCTAGTGCTAGAATGCAAGTTTATTTTATTGATAATGAAGATTATTATCAACGCAAAAAAACTCTATGTGACGAAAATAACGAAATGTTCAAAGATAATGATGAACGTTCTATTTTCTATGCTAGAGGCGTAATCGAAACTGTCACTAAACTTCAATGGTCACCAGATATCGTTCATTGCCACGATTGGTTTACTGCCATAATAGCTATGTACGTTAAAGATTTATATAAAGACGAACCTTTATTCGAAAACAGTAAGGTTATCCTTTCTTTATATGGTAACGATTTTGAAGGTAATTTAGATTCTGAGATACGTTCTAAAGTTGAAAGCGAAGGAGGTAATCCTAAGAATCTTGAACTTCTTGATAATCCAAGCTACAAAAATTTAATTTTGTTTACCATGCAATATGTCGATGGTATTATCGTTACAAGTGATAAAGTCGACAAAGATATTATTAATTATGCTAAGGAAAACAATATAGATATCCTTGAGGCATACGACGAAGAAGTTAATACCGAAGAATACTCTACTTTTTATGATAAAATACTTCAGAGATAGTGTTTCAAAACTTTCATTAGTTTTGGTTTTAATCGTTTCAACATCTTGTACTGATATTGACGATAATTTAGGTGGCGATTTAATTCCCCCAGTTGATAGACTAAAAATATCAACAGAAACTATATCAGACGGATTTAACATAAAATCTATTCAAACAGATTCTATGTTAGCAGATAATGCTGAAAGTTATTATTTAGGCTCGTCAGTTTTCCCAAGAATGGGTAAAATTGATGCTTCTTTTGTTACGCAAGTTGCAAAAGGAACTCTTCCCGAAGAAGGTGAGTTTGAAGATGGAGTTGTTGCAGATTCCGCCTACGTAATATTAAGCACTAACGGATTTTCAGGTATTAAGGATTATAAATTAACTGTTAATGTTTACGAGTTAAATAAACCTTTACCTTATCCTAAAGAAACTTCATACTATACTAATTTTCCAATAAAAGAGTATATTAATGAAAATCCAGATTATACTAAAACTTTTAAAAATGCTGGAGCTACATATATAAAGGTTGATCCAAAATATGTACAGAAATATCTTGATGCTACAAAAGCACAAAATGATGATAGAGATATTTTCATAAAAGATTTTCCTGGATACTATTTTGAAGCAAATACTGCTTATGGTTTAGGTGTATTATATAATATAAACACTACTCGTAGTGGAATTAAAATATATTATCACAAACCTGCAGAACCTGAAAAGAAATTAAGTTATAACATAACTTTTTCTCATATATATACTGACGAAGCATCTAGACAAAAAGTTCTGTTAAACGAAGGTTTTTCTTTCTACAAAAGGGATTATAGCTTTATAGATCCTACATATAATTTTGACCCAAATTCAACATCAAAAAGTTACGTTATGGGTCTTGATGGATATATAACAGAGCTAACAATTCCAGAAGAAGAGATAAAAAGAATAAAAGATAAAGCTAATAATACAGAGAGTGGATATATTAGCATTCTAAAAGCTGAACTAACAATTCCTATTGGAGATGATAGCGCAAATGCTATGAATGATTATATAAATCCATTGGTACTTTATTTTGACTACCAAGAATACAAATATATGCCAAGTTATAATGTTTACAATCAAGGAGAGATTGGGGGAATATTAAATAGAGTTAAGAAAGAGTATGTTATGAACATCACAACATATATCCAACAACTTTTAAGTGGGAAAATTGATAACTACAAATTACAAGTTGCTCCAAATGCAACATCGTCGTTCACTTACAAATCTTCGGAGCTTGTAAACACAAAGGAAAGACCTATAAAACTTGTAGTTACATACGGAATAAGTGAGTAATATATTATATTAAGAATTACGCAAAAGATGATTAAAAATCTCGTTATAGTTGAGTCGCCGGCAAAGGCAAAAACAATTGAAAAAATATTAGGTACTGATTACATTGTAAAATCTAGTTTTGGTCATATAAGAGACCTACCGAAGAAAGGAGTTGGCATAGATGTCGAAAATGAATTTGCTCCAACTTATGAAGTATCTGCAGATAAAAAAAGCGTAGTTTCTGAATTAAAAAAACTAACAAAAGAGGCTGAAAAAGTTTGGCTTGCATCCGATGAAGACCGTGAAGGAGAAGCCATAGCATGGCATCTTAGTCAAGTTCTAGGTATTGAAAATGAGAGTGCAAACAGAATTGTTTTTCACGAAATTACCTCTTCAGCAATAATAAAAGCAATAGAAAATCCTCGAAGCATAAATATAGAACTAGTAAATGCTCAACAAGCACGAAGAATTCTTGATAGACTTGTAGGTTTTGAACTTTCTCCTGTTTTATGGCGTAAAGTGAAACCATCTTTATCTGCGGGTAGAGTTCAGTCTGTTTCTGTTCGATTAGTAGTCGATAGAGAAAGAGAAATTATAGCTTTTACTGCTGGAAATTATTTCCGTGTTACAGCTACTTTTACAGTCGTAAAAGATGGAGAAACACACGAAATAAGCACTGAGTTATCTAAAAAATTCAAAACTCTTGAAGAAGCAACTCTTTTTCTTAAAAGTTGTCATGACTTCGCTTTTAGCATTGGAGCTATAGATAAAAAACAAGGAAAAAAATCACCTTCAGCCCCTTTTACTACATCTTCTTTACAACAAGAAGCAAGTCGTAAATTAGGTTTTTCGGTTAGCCAAACTATGAGAGTAGCTCAAACTCTTTACGAATCTGGGTTTATCACATATATGCGTACTGACTCTACAAATTTGTCTAATGATGCAATAAATGCTATAGATAAAGAGGTGACAAGTCGCTTTGGTAATGAGTATTTCAAACATAGAGTTTACGCTACAAAAACTAAAGGTGCTCAAGAAGCCCATGAGGCTATACGTCCAACGACCATATCTAAAGAAAAAGTTTCTGGTACAAAACAAGAAACAAAATTATATGATCTTATTTGGCGTAGAACGGTAGCATCACAAATGCAAGATGCTGCTATAGAAAAGACTACCATACAAATTGCAACTCCAAAAGACAAAATGTTCTTTGTAACAAAAGGAGAAATTGTTGTTTTTGAAGGCTTTTTGAAAATATATGATGGAAATGATAAAGATACTATCCTTCCTCCAGTTGCCATTGGTGACGCTTTAAATGTTATTGAAGCAGAAGCTCAAGAAAAATTTGAGCAACGTCCTTCTAGATATTCTGAAGCATCGTTAGTAAGACAACTTGAAGAACTTGGAATAGGACGACCATCTACTTATGCACCAACAATATCTACAATTATAAATCGTGGATATGTAATTAAAGAAGACAGAGACGGAATAAAAAGAGAGTATAAAGTTGTTATTCTAAATGAAAATGGCACTATTGAAAACGTTGTTCGTCAAGAAAATACTGGCGCTGAAAAATCTAAACTTTTCCCAACAGATATAGGGATAATAGTTACAGACTATCTTAAAACACACTTCTCTTCTATTTTAGATTATAATTTCACTGCTTCTGTTGAAAGACAATTTGATGATATCGCTAACGGAGAATTAGTATGGCAAAAAATGCTAACTGGTTTTTATGGTTCATTCCATAAATCTGTTGATGATGCTTTAAATGAAGACTCTTTTGCAACACCAAATTCTCGTTTACTTGGCGTTGATCCTAAAACTGAAAAAAATGTCTACTCAAGAATGGGACGTTTTGGTGCTATGGTTCAACTTGGAGAAACTTTAGAAGATAAAGAAGACATAGAACATAAACCTAAATATGCAACCCTTGATAAAGGAATGCTTATAGAAACGGTTACCCTTGAACAAGCACTAACTTTACTTAAAATGCCTCGTGATTTAGGAAATTATGAAGAGTATAAAGTTGTTGTTGGATTGGGACGTTTTGGACCTTACATACGCCATAATGGTATATTTACATCTATACCTAAAGAGTGCGATCCATATTCTATTATGCTAGATGCTGCTATTGAACTTATAGAGCTGAAACGTAAAAGAGACCGTGAAAAAGTATTAAGAACTTATGAAGAAGATACAAAACTTCAAATTCACAATGGTCGTTGGGGAGCTTATATTCACTATGACGGAGAAAACTATAAAGCGGATAAAACCATTAGAGAAACTCTAGTAGATATGCCTTTTGAAGAAGTTATGGAGATTGTTAAAAAACAAATGAAAGCTACTCCTGCTAAGAAAAAAAGCACTAAAACAACGAAGAAAACTACTACTAAAAAAGTTTCTGCTAAAAAAACTACTGCTAAAGCAACAGCGAAAGCAACTGCTAAAAAAGCAACAGCCAAAAAAGCCGTAACTAAAAAGAAAACAGCTGCTAAAAAAAGTGCTTTAAAAACTGTTAAAACCGTAACAGCGAAAAAAAGTAAGAGCGAAAAATAAAAAGGAATAATCCAAATATGGAATTTCAAGAATATGCATTACCCTCAGGGATAAAATGTATTTTAAAAAAAATAAAATCTCCTGTTGTTTACTCTTCTTTAACAGTAAACGTTGGAACTAGAGACGAAGAAATTAACGAACATGGTATAGCTCATCTTATTGAGCATATGATGTTTAAAGGAACTAAAAAAAGAAAAATATTTCATATTAATTCTCTCCTTGATAATGTAGGGGGAGAATTAAATGCTTTCACCACAAAAGAGGAAACTGTGGTACACGCCACAACTCTAAAAAGAGATTTCTCAAAAGCAATAGATCTTATTTCTGATGTTTTTTTTAATTCTATATATCCAGAGAAAGAATTTTCAAAAGAATTAGGAGTTATTATAGACGAAATAAATGCTTATAAAGACTCTCCTTCAGAACTAATATTTGACGATTTTGAAGATATTATTTTTGCAGGTTCTTCACTTGGACGAAATATTTTAGGAACTAAGAAACAGCTAAAAAAGATATCTCGCAACGATATTATCAATTTTAGAAATAAAAATTATAGCACCGATAAAATGATTTTCGCCGTAGTTGGTGATATAACATTTAATCGTTTTAAACAACTATGCGACAAATTTTTAGGTTCTATCGAAGCAAATCACAACACAACAATAAGAGCCACTATTCCAGAATATACAAGAATAGATAAAGTAATTGATAAACGCACCTACCAAACTCATTGCTTGATTGGCGGACGAAGTGTTAGTTATGATAACAAAGCACGCATTCCATTAGCATTATTAGTAAATATGCTTGGCGGTTCGAGTGCAAATAGCAGACTTTCGTCACTTCTTCGAGAAAAACATGGGCTAACTTATAATGTTGAAGCTAACCTAACAACGTATCAAGAAACAGGTCTTGTATCGATATATTTCAGCGCAGATAAAAACAATACTGAACGCTGTAGAGAACTTATTGACAAAGAGTTACAAACGTTAATGACTACGGAACTCACAAAGACACAACTACATATGGCACAACGTCAACTTATTGGACAGATGACAATTGCTTCTGAAAGCATAGAAAATTATATGCTTAGTTCTGCTAGAAGTTATATGCTATATGGAAATGTTCTTAACAACGAAGAGTTGACAAAAAAAGTTTTTGGTATAACAGCTTCAGATATCATGGACGTTGCCAATTTAGTCTTTAACAAAAATAATCTATCTACACTAACATATAAATAAAATGAAGTTAGTAGAACGAGCATTAGAAAATTATATAAAACAAAATAGTAGCGATGAAGATACTATTCTTAAAGAACTAGACAGAGAAACAAACATTTACTCTTTACAACCACGTATGTTATCTGGTCATATTCAAGGACTTATATTGAAAATGATTGTTGCTATGGCTAAACCTAAGAATATTCTTGAAATTGGAACTTTCACTGGTTATTCGGCTATTGCAATGGCATCAGCACTTGAAGAAGGAGCAACGCTTCATACTATAGATATAAACGATGAAATTGGTGATATCCCGAAACGTTTTTTTGAGAAATCAGAATATGGGGATAAAATAATTCAACATATTGGCTCAGCACTTGATGTTACTCCAACCTTAAACGAGGTTTTTGATATCGTTTTTATTGATGGTGACAAAAGAGAATATATCGAATATTATGATATGCTTTTTAACTGTGGAGCAATAAAAAAAGGATCTATCCTACTTGCTGATAATGTTTTATGGGACGGAAAAGTAATAGATGAATCGCCTAAAAATCTTAAAGACACATATACTCAAGGAATTATAAAATTCAATAAATATGTTAAAGACGACCCCCGAGTGGAGGTTGTTATAATGCCATTTAGAGATGGCATGAGCATAATAAGAGTGTTATAAAAAAACAAAACGTTGCATACAAATCAAGTATGCAACGTTTTTTTATAATTAAAGAATTTTATTTTGAAGTCATTTTCAATTCGTGAATACTTGCTCCTTTAATCATCATCTTAGAATAAGCAGATAAATCTTTAATTGTTAAACCATTAAGTACTTCTTCGTAATCTGAATAACCATCAAAATCACGAGTAATATTGTTGTAAATATGATCTACCCAAAAACTATTTCTCTCTTTATTTATCTTGAAATTCTTTTGTAGATTACTTATAACCTTAGAAAACTCATCTTTAGAAATTTCACCATCAGCCATTTTATTAAGTTCCCCTAAAATAACCTTTGACGTAGCTTCAACTTGCTTATCATTAGTGCTATAAGATGCTGAAAAATTAATAAACTCACCATTTGGAGTCCACTCAAAAGAATCATAATTTCTAACTCCATAAGTAGCACCCATTTCTTCACGGATAATTTTAGTATATCTATTAGATAAAATATCATTTATCACATTAAATGCAACATGAGTTTTAACGTTTTCATCAATTTTATTCTCTATAGAAATTAAAACATTAGCTTTATCATCTTGCTGTTTAAAAACAATATTTTTATTTTTAAGACCTTTTTCAAAAGCATATCTATTAACCATTTTAGCACTCTCACCCATTGGAAGAGAAGATAAATATAGTTCCGAGAATTTACGAACTTGTTCTTTATCTGCATTACCAACAAAAACAAAAGTCATATCTCCAACTCCACAAAATGCTTGGTTAAACATAGCCATAGCTTTCTTAGAAGTGAACATATCAAGAGAATTTAACTGCTCTTTAAAAGAACCTGAACGCTTAGAATTAGAAGCTGTAAATTCCATTATTTCATTAGAAAACGCCATATCTGGGTTATTAGTATAACTTGCAAATTGTTGTTTTATAATACTTTTAAAAGCATCTATTTCTTGTTGTTCAAAACGTGGTTCGGTAAGATTTAGACGTATAAGTTGAAATAATTTTTCTAAATCTGATGGCGAACATTCACCATTTAAAGCCGAATAATATTTATAAAAAGAAGCTGTAACATTAACTTTTGTCCCTGCTAGAGCATTTTGTAAATCTGTAGAAGAGTATTTCGAAACTCCATTCATTCCGTAATTCATATATTGTGATAATAATTGCGAAACACCATAATCAGAATCTTCAAAGATAGAAGCACCTCCATTTTTTGTTGCAAAAAACAGAACCTCATCATTTTTTAAATCGGTTTTCTTAAATATCACTTTTGCTCCATTTGAAAGAGTAAACTCCTCAGAATCATATAAATAATCTGTACTATTTTTAATAGTTCCAGCCACTAAAGCACTTTTGTCAAGCAAATTAGAATCTACAATAATATCTTTAAGCGGTTTAACTTTGGCAGTCATTCCTTTATTATAAGCATCTAAAAGTTGAGTTTCAGTAATTTCTGTGCCTTTAGTACTCATAGATATGAAACTTTTTTTATCTTTAAACAATCTCCAAATATAATCGTTAACCATTTCAACATCTATAGTAGCAACCATATTTTTCACAAAATCATATTGCATTTTAGGTTCTGTAATAGGCAAATTCTCAGTAAAATTAGCAACCATTGCCATAGCTAAAGAAGTATTTTCACGATCATTACGACTCTTATATGCACTTTCTGCCTCTTTCGAAATTTCTTTTAATAGAATTTGTAACTCACCTTTATTTATACCATGCTTTTTCATTCTATTTATCTCAGTAGCAATAGCTTCCGTAGCTTCTAACTCTCTACCCTCTTTCAACATTCCTATTGTTAAGGCTAGTTGTTGTGGATGTAGAATACGCTCTGAAACTTGCATCGCATAATTAAATGGGCTATCTGGACTTTGTGATATTTTCTCAAAACGCTTAGAAAGAGCTTTATCAATAATATCAAACATGAAATTTGTCACTACAAATTGAATCCAATTATTTTGAACTATATTTGCTTCATTTGTTGGCAAAGCAATCCATAAATCTGTTGATGTAAGTTCTTTATCAACGTATATTTTAGAATATGTTTTTTCGTAATCGGGAATCTCAAAAAATTTCTTTTCAGAAGCTGTTTTATTTTGTGGCACACTACTAAAAAGCTCTATAACTTTTTTTTCTGTAGCGTCAACATCTATATCTCCAACTATTATAACAGCTTGAAGAGATGGACGATACCACTCATCATAAAAAGCACGTATCTGTTTATGTTCAAACCCTTTAAGATTATCGAGAGTACCTATAACGTTACGTTGAGAATATATTGTACCATTTCCAAATTCGGCTAGTCTTTTCTCTAAAACTCGACGTCCAGCACCATTTCCACTTCTCAACTCCTCTATAATTACCCCTCTTTCTTCGTCAATATCTTTCTTATCTAACTGAATATAGTGCGACCAATCGTGAAGAATAATCATCACTGAATCCATAAGCATTTTATCTTCAACTGGGACATTGGAAATAAAATATTGTGTAACATCTAAACCTGTTGATGCATTTATATTTGATCCGAAACCAAGACCTTTTGATTTAAGATACTCTATCATAGAATTTCCCTTGAAGCTTTTTATTCCATTAAATGCCATATGTTCAAGGAAATGGGCAAGACCATTTTGAGCATCAGTCTCCTGAACCGCACCCACATTTGTTACAAGATGAAAATTAGCTGTTTCAGCTGGTTTATTGTTTTTCATTATGTAATATGTCATACCATTTTCTAACACTCCCATACGAACTGCTGGATCATTAGGCATCGTTGGAACTCGCATCATCTCTTGTGCAGAAACTGACATAGAGATAAAGAGCAATGATATTAAAAGAATTAATGTTTTTTTCATACTATTATTTTAAATTAATATTCCACATAGGAACAAATATATGTATATTTTTTGAGATATGTTGATTTTTAGCACTAAAAACTTTATCTTTGTTAGACACAACATAATATAATGATGAAAAAACAACTAATTTTAACTCTACTTTTATCGGTAATTTGCTTTACTGCGAATGCACAATTCGATAAATATTTTGAAAGTGGAGCTCTGCGTATGGATTATCTTCATGCAGGTGATAATACACATGAAACATACTATTTTTCAAATATTTCACACGAAACATATTGGGCAGGAAATAAATCTAACGTCATAGATTCTAAAGAATATGGCACACAACTAGTGAAAATTTTTGATGTAAAATCTGGCAAACTTATCTTTTCTCGTGGACATTGCACACTTTTCAACGAGTGGCTTTTCACAAATGAAGCATCAACTTCTAGACGTGCTTTTCGGGAATCAATACAATTTCCAACCCCTAAAAATAAAGTTCGTGTTGAGATATACAAACGTAACAAAAAGGGCAATTTTATTAAAGGCTTTTCTCAAATTATAGACCCTAAAAAATATGATATTGCTCCTGCAAAAATAGATTTTAAAACTATAGATTTAGAATATCATGGTCATTTCTCAAAAAAACTTGATATTGTGCTACTTGCCGAGGGATATGACGCAACACAATATGATCTTTTTGTTGCTGATTGTAAAAAATATGTTGAAGATATTTTCTCTTTTTCACCATACAAAGAACGCCGTAAAGATTTTAATATAAGAGCCGTTTGGACTCCTTCAAAAGATAGTGGAGTGACAATTCCTGGCGAAAACATCTGGCGTAACACAGCTTTTGGAGGTCGCTTTTACACTTTTGACTCTGAAAGATATTTCACAATAGAAGATTATACGGAAGTTTGTATGGTCGCTGGAAGCGTTCCTTATGATGCAATTTATATTCTAGGAAACACTTTGAAATATGGAGGTGGAGGTATCTATAATTTTTATGCTATAGGCTCTGCACGTAACAAAGAACTTGCTGGAGAGGTACACGTTCATGAAATGGGACACTCTATTTGTGGTCTTACCGATGAATATGCAGCGAATGGCGTAACAAATGAAATGTATAATTCTAAAGTTGAACCTTGGGAAGAGAATATAACAACTCTTGCCGACTTCAAGAAAAAAGAGATATGGAACTCTTTATTAAGCAAAAATATTGATATTCCTACTCAATTAAACGAAAAAACAGAAAACAAAGTTGCCGTTTTTGAAGGTGCTGGATATAGTGAAAAAGGCGTTTATCGCCCAAAGAAAAACTGCATGATGCGTGCTTTCGACGGTTCGGGATTATTTTGCCCCATCTGTAAAGAAGCAATAAATAGAACAATAGACAGATATACTAAATAACAAAAAAAGGTGCTTAACTCTAATTTTCATAGAGTTAAGCACCTTTTTTTATTTACATTTATTTAAGGAAAGAACAACTCCACCCGCTATATAAACTGATAAAATTATCTCCTAAAATATTACTCATTATTTTTAATGCCTTATTGCCCGTACAATGTCCTAAAACTATCTTTGTTTCTGGATATTTTTTAAGCAAAATTTCTGCTATCTTTTTACTCTCATTTTCACAATTAAAATGTTTATCTTTAATGTGAGCTCCACCGATAAAAGCTAATACCCTATCTTCATTAGTGGCTTTTTTACACGACTCTATAATATTTAAAACTCCATTATGTGAACAAGCTGAAAGTATTACAAGACCATTTGTTGTACATATAACCACTGCTATTTCATGTTCAAAATTATCCGCAGAAAAAGCACCATCAGAAACTGAAATCAACTCTGAATTTGCTTCTGGTTTTGGATAATCAAATATTGTATTTCTAACCACCACAACATTTTCTGAAAGCCATTTGTTATCTTTCACATAACAAACCCTATCTCCAATATCTTTTAATAAAGTATGGTCAATAGATATATTTTTCATAGGATCGTGACTTAATGAAAAATAGTCTTTATCATCGATAGTCTCTTGAGCAACTATCTCTGCATTTTTATTTTTTCCTAAAAAATATGATAAACCACCCGTGTGATCGTTATGAGCATGAGAAAGAATAAGTGTATCTATCTCTTTTATATCTAAATCAAGAACTTTAGCATTTTTTGCAAATGCATCGGAAGCACCAACATCGTAAAGCCATGTTCTTCCGTTTGCCTCAAAATATATTGATAGACCATGTTCTGGCAACATACAATCTCTTTGGGGACTAATACGGTTATCTACAAGAACTCCTATTTTTATCATAAATTTATTTTATTTTGAATCTTTTAAATATTCACCAAAAATTCTAGCTGCCTCTTCTACCATTTTAACACAAGGGCGTTTTTTATAATATTCTGGTGTGCGCTCTTCGGCAGTTGAAGAAATAACAATTTTCTTGCCATTTAAACCTAATAAATCTCCACAAATAAGAGAACCATTACGTAATTTAAACTCTGCCGCCATATCTTGAACGACTTTATAATTATTACTTTTAGCTGTATTATCTTTAGGATCTATAGAACCTGTTTCAAGACCTGCCAACAAAAACATTCCACAAGCCGCACCACAAGTTTCTCGCATACGTCCAATTCCTGCACCAAATGATGATGCCATTCTTAATGATTGATCTTTAGTAAACCCATACATATCTGCATAAGCTAAAACTACTGACTGAGAACAATTATATCCTTCTTTAAATAGAGATACTGCTTTTTCTATTCTTTCTTCCATTTTTTTTGTATTTATTATAATAAACACTACAAAGATATATAAAAATTATACTATTCCATAAAATATCAAGAAAAGGGTATAATTTTATTATTAAAACAAATCTACTAACGTTTAATAAACCATGGTGAAATTTTAACCTCGAATGTTAAATCGTCGCTACAACCTACTGGAAGAGTTATATTATAATTAGTTTTTGTGTTTTTTTTCCAAACTATAGAAGATAAGTATTTTTCTTGAAAACCATTAAAAAGTTCTGTTCCTGTTGATATCTGTTTTACGGAATAAGTGATTTTTATTTTTGCACCCTTATCAGTTTTTTGAGGCATAAGAATCATTGTCTTTTCAACACCTGAAAGAGAAATAGGAGTTTTACCATTTACAACATTATCACTTGTTAAATTAAAAGCATAATCATCATATCCACTACCATCAATCCACTCTCCAGAAGTAGCATTAAAAGTAAAAGTTCCCGTATTTTTTATCTTTTTAAGCTCTATTTTTGTTACAGTATAGTCAAAACCTTCTTTCTCCCCTTTTAAAGAAAAATTAATTTGCGACAAAACATGATTAAAAAAAAGATCAATTTTTCCATCGTTTGTAGATTGTTCTTGATCTAATAAACTCGAAACAACAAGATCTTTTTGCTCGGACACATTACTGTTAATTTTATATTCAAATGTTGGATATGAATTTTCAAGAAAAGAGTATGAAACATTATCTACTGGTGAGAAAGCAAAAAATTGTAGTTTTTCAATACTTTCTGTTGGCCAAAAATAATTACCTTCATGTTTCCAATCTTCTTTAGAATTTTCTCTAGAGAATTCTACATTATCCATATCAATATTTGAAGCAATACTTGGAGAATAAGCACCATCAGTTTTATAACTGTAAACATTAAATTCTAAGAAATTAGGGTCAGTAACAACTTCTGCTTTTGACAATGAATTTGTATAAGCATTAAATACAATCTCTTTCTTATAGTTATCAATAGAACTGTCATCTTTCGAACAACTCAAAAAAGTCGCTGTTGCCAATATTATGGCAAATAATAATGTTTTTTTCATAGGGTTGGGTTTTATTTATTCTTTTTTATTTTCCTCATAAATATTTAAATATTGTATGAGAATTATAATCTTGCAAAGATAACTCTTTATAATAAGAATCACATTAAACAAAGCTGTTTTAACAGTATATTCGAGATATAAAAAAAGAAAAAGGTATATGATAATACATCATATACCTTTTATGTTTAATATTGTATTTTTAAATTGAAAATTTAACACCGAAGAAATAACTTCTTGGTGCTGAAGGACCATAAATATATCCTGCATCTTTTGAAGCTCCAAAATCTAAATCTTTTTGGAACGAATCAAACATATTTTTAACACCTGCATTAAGCTGTAATTTTATAGAATTAGTTAATTTGAAATCATAAGCTACTTTAAATCCTAAATCAAAAAATTCATCACTTTTAATAATTTTCTCTAAATTAAAATCTGTAGCTTCATGAGGAATAAACATTTTACCAGTATAAACTCCACTCAACGATAACATTAAAGGTTTAACAACATTATAATTTAGTGTTAAAAAGCCATAATCTGAAGGGGTACGTAAAAAATCTCTTTTAGCTGGTACACTATCAAAATGAGCTATCGCCGTATCATATTTTGAACTTTGAATTGTAAAACCTGCATCTACAGAGAATTTACGTGTGATACCTAATTTTAAATCGAAATTCACACCATAAACCTTAGCTCCATCTTCTGCATTTACACGTCGTTGATGATGATTACCTTGTGCATCGTCTGGTGCTTCAACAAGAGTGAATACATCGTCAAGCATAGTATAAAAACCCTCTACAAGTAAATTTGCAGATACATTATCTCCAAAATCTTTATATAAATCTAAAGACGTACTAAAACTATTAGAATATTCTGGACGAAGATTTGGATCTATATCTATAAGCATCACCTCTCCGCCAACTGCTCCAATATGTAAATCCTCATCAAAAGCTTGTGGAGCTCTATATCCACTTGAATAACTTGCACGAATACCTATATTTTTTATTGGAGAATAACGTACATTCAAACGAGGAGATAAAACAACATTTTTCATTAAATTATGTTTGTCTACACGTGCTCCAATAGATATATTTACCTTTTCGTGTTTCCATTCATTTTGGAAATAAAAACCTGCTGTATTTGTATGTTGATCTATATGCCTATCATAACTTAACTGTTTATCTTTCAAATCATCATCTGTATATTCTACACCTACAGTTAATTCGGCTGGAAGAAATAAACATTTATTAAAAGTATATGAATATTGAGCACCTGCAACTACTGTAATATCGGTAGTATGACCATAAGCATTTGGATCTTTTCCAGCACCATAATAACTATCTCTATCTACATTTTGGGCTGATGTATATACGCTTAATTTATGACGGTAGTCTGGAGTAAAGAAATCATAAGTCAACCCTCCTCCATCTATTTTATGTGTTAAAGTTTCTGCTATTTCAGCTTCGTGAGGTGGAAGAGAAAGATTATCACCTCCTCTACGATACTCTTTTATGTGATGATATTCAGCCGTAAGTTTTGAAGATTTTGATAATTTATAATTACCTCTAAATCCTATTGTTTCATTATTTGATTCTGGAATATCTGAAAAACCATCATTATTTCTATCATAAGAATCTCTATCTCCGACCATTCCATATATATAAACTCCAGCTTTATTATCATCAGAAACAAAAGAACCATTTATTGATGTATTAATATCGGTAGCTCCATTTTCAAGAATAGTAGTTTGATTTGATAATGATACCGTATTTCTTTGTGGCTGTTTAGTAATTATATTAACAACCCCTCCAATAGCACTCGAACCAAAAAGAGCTGAACCTCCTCCTCGTGTAACCTCTACTCTTTCAATCATAGCCGCAGGAAGTTGTTCCAAACCATAAACTCCAGATAAAGCACTGAATATAGGACGACTATCTAATAATAGTTGAGAATAAGCACCACCCAAACCATTTATGCGTAAAGAAGACGATCCACAATTCGAACAAGTACTTTCCACTCGTAAACCTGGTTGAAAATTAAGAACTTGAGAAACTTTTGAAGATGCTGTTGCTTCAAATAATTTTGCATCTACAACATTCACTATGGTTGGAGAATAAAGCTTATTTGCATTTGTTCGAGACCCCGTAACAACAACCTGCTCCATTTGGATAAGCTGTTGTTTAAGTTCAAATTTCAACTCTTTAGTTTTGTCTTTTTGAACAGTAATCTCAACTTCTTGAGGATAATAACCCACCATAGATGCTTCAAAAATATATCTACCTACTGGTAGATTTTTCAGCAAGTAATGACCTGTATTATCTGTTGCTGTACCATAAGTTGTTCCTTCCATTATGATAGTTGCGTATGGAATATGTTCATGAGTTGTAGCGTCTACAACATGACCTGTTATATGTGCATCTGTTTTTTCTCGTGCTTGAGCATCAAAGACAGCAATAGCCATAAGGAACATTAAAAATGCTCCAAATATATTTTTTTTCATTTTTTATTTTTTAAGTGTATTTTATTAATCTGTAATTCTAAAAATTAACAGAACACGGAGGAGACCTTCCTATACTTAATTTAACTAAGCAACTTAAAAAAACTAATTGAAAATTGAAATAGATACGACGAATAAAAGAAAATACTGCTTTTAATATAAAAACAAAACCACTAACCAAAACTACACTATTGATAGCTCCAATAAGAACAAATGTAGATATATCATGAGTATTATTTTGACTTGAAAATGGGTGAGCATGAGTTATTTTAACACCATTTACAATATGCGTATGATATGAAGACACGTATCCACAATAGTAACATATAAGGAATGCTACTAAAAGTGACTTAACTATTTTTGATACTTTGCTCTTCATATTTTATTATTCTGGGACAAATTTATACAAAAACATCTACGCTTACAAACATTTACTGAAAATTAATTGTTTTTAGGTACTTTTCACAAAAAAATAATAATTATTAATTTTATAAATTTTTATTTGGTTATTAGTTTTTAATTTTTACCTTTGTTCGCTGAATTTAAGGAAGCAAAAAAAATATAATAAATAAAAATACATGAGAAAATTTGTACTATTATTGGCATTCTCTATATTTTTGATTTCAAATCAAAATATATATGCTAATGAAACAGAAAAACAGGAAGATCAGAAAGTATCATTTAAATTTGATACTCGTTTTGATGGTCAATATACTTCATTAAAAGGGAGTGAAAACGAAGGTGGATTTAGCGGTGCTTACCTAAATTTATTACTAAGTGGGAAAATAAATGATAAATTTTCTTACGATATGCGATATAGAATGTATAAAGGACCAAACTCTAACCAAAACTACTTTAATCAAGTAGATTGGGCATACATAAGATATAATATAGATAATAGATTCTTTATTTCTGGAGGTAAAGAAATTGTCTACATCGGAGGTTTTGAATATGATTATGCACCTATAGATGTCTATTTTGCTTCTAATTTTTGGAATGCTTGTAATCCTCAACAAATGGGCTTCTCTTTAGGATATACATCACTAAACAAAAAACACACTCTGAAACTTCAATTAACAAATTCACCTTTTTCTATAGATAAATATAACAACACTTATGCTGTAAATGCTATTTGGTATGGCGATCTAGATTGGTTTAAAACTATTTACTCTGTGAATATGATGGAGTATCAAAAAGGCGACTGGGTAAATTACATCGCTCTTGGTAATCAATTTTTATTCAATGATTTTATTATTGATTTCGATTATATGAATAGAGCTGGAAGCACAGAGAAATTCTTCGCAGACTTTTCTATTATCTCTCAATTAAAATATAACATAAACGATAAAGTTACTGTTTTCGTAAAAGGTGGTTATGACCTAAATAAAGCTCAGGACTTTAAAACTGTTAGCGACGAAAATTTAAATACTACAAACGATTACGCTTACGACAAATGGGTACGTCCTGGCACGGAAAATGGATTCTGGGGAGCAGGGGTCGAATATTATCTTCTTAAAAACAAAGATCTACGTATTCATGCTGTATACACCTCAAATAACGGAGACCCAATACCTCAAACAATTAATTTTGGTATTAAGTGGAAAATGAAAATAATTGACAGAAAATAAAACAATAAAATAATTATTAATAATACTAATGAAAGGACTTAACTTTGTAACAAAAAGAAGCATCGAGGCGATTGTCTTCTTAATTGTGCTTTCTTGCTTTTTTGGGTATTTAGGATACGTTATGGGCGTTCCTAATATGCTAAATACATTAATGCAAACTGGCTATCATTTACTGTTAGAAACAGTATTTTACATCATGGCTATTACTGTGATTTCTGGAGCTTTAGGGAAATTACTTATTGAATTTGGTGTTGTTCGTCTTTTAGAAACTATTCTAAAACCTTTGATGAAACCTCTATTTAATCTGCCAGGTGTTGCAGCTTTAGGAGGAGTACTAACATTTTTATCTGATAATCCAGCTATTATAAGTTTAGCTAACGATAAAAATTTTAGTAAGTATTTTAAAAAATATCAACTAATATCCTTAACAAATTTTGGAACATCATTTGGTATGGGTCTTGTCGTAATAGTTTTTATGGCGGGTCAAGGTTACGCTTCTGCAGCATTAGTTGGGTTTTTAGGTTCTATCGCAGGTAGTATCGTTTCAACTCGAATAATGCAACACTCAATTTTAAAAGCATATCCAGAATATAAAGATGAAGATGTTGTGGGTGGAGATGAAGAACAAATTTCATTCAAATCCGAACAAGGAACTTTCATTCGTGTTTTAAACTCTCTTCTTGACGGTGGAAAATCGGGAGTTGATCTTGGTCTTGCAATAATCCCAGGAGTATTAATAATTTCTACTATAGTTATGATGTTCACTTTTGGTCCTTCGGCTAATGGAGAATATACTGGTGCAGCTTATGAAGGCGTTAAAGCTCTTCCTTGGCTTGCTGGAAAAATAGATTTTATCTTTGAATGGTTCTTTGGATTTCATAATCCTGAACTTGTAGCTTTCCCTATCACAGCACTTGGTGCAGTTGGAGCAGCTCTTGGTCTTGTTCCTCGCTTTATTAGCGAAGGCATTATTGATGGAAATGCTGTTGCCGTATTTACTGCAATGGGAATGTGTTGGAGTGGTTTTCTTAGTACTCACACTGCGATGCTTGATTCTCTTGGTTTCAGAAATCTTACATCTAAAGCAATTATGTCTCACACTATCGGCGGTCTTGTTGCTGGTATGGTTGCCCATTTTGCATATCTTGCATTTACATATCTTTTTTAAATCAATAACTAAATATTCTACAAAACACGCTTTTTTTAATTAAAAAGCGTGTTTTTTCTTATAATCAATATTAATATTAAACCATTAGTATTATATTGATATTCAATATTTTATCCTTTAAAATAAAATTAGCATATTTTTTTGCACAAAAAGTTTTTTTTACCTATTATTGCAATTCATAATATCATAAAATGACAATAAAAGACTTAAAATTTTTAGTATTTTTCATATCTATTAGCCTTATGGCTAGTTGCGAAAAAACAAATATTCAAGACAATAAAGAAACAGGAGAAATAAATCTTAATATATCTAAACCCAAATTAAATAGCGATGTTATAATCTCAAAAGCATCATCAAAATTTAAGGTTCCCTTGATAACAGATTTAATTATAGAGTTAAAAAATAATAATGAAGAGATAGCTTATAAAGAAAAAGCAACTTCTTCAATATTAAAAATAAAACTTGATGAAGGAACTTATAAATTAAGAACATTTTTCGGAGAAGAACAAAACGTCGGCACTACCCCATATTGGGAAGGAACTGAAAATATAAATATTAAGAAATATAATATTACAAAATCAAATATTATTTGTTCCCTAGCAAATTCTGCTGTAGAAATAATTTACTCCTCTGAACTTACAGAGTATTTTGATAGCTATAAAGTTACAATTTCTAATAATAACGAAAATCTTAATTTCGCCTCTAAAGAAAATTATAATAGAGCCTTTTTCAAAAGAAACACTCTTACAAATATTGTTTTTGAAGGAATAAAAAGTGGACTTACAACAACTAAAATTCTTGGAACTTTAAATAGTTCTGGTAACCAAATATTCAAATATAATCTTAGCATTAAAGGTAAAGAACAAAAAATTACTATTGATGTTGATAGAAGTATTGAAACCGTCAGTATCTCGACAACTATACCTAATGAATGGATTCCGAAACCAAAAATAGCGGAAACAAAAAGCTTAGATTTTGTGGAAACATATTTTCCTACAGAGATAAATTTTGATGTTGAAAGTCCTTTTGAAATTGAAGATATAACTCTTACTTTTGACGATAGAGAAGATAATATATCGCTAAAGGGCGAAAATAATCTTAGAGATAAAGGTATTAGCTGGAATGATGATATTTTTGACACTAAAAAAGGTGTCATCTCTTTTAATGACTTCATAAAACAAGCTCCTCTTGGGATTTCTTGTGTAACTATAAAAGTAATAGATAAATTTCAAAATGAAGTTTCTTCAAATCTTAATATTAAAAAAGATAAACTAACACTTAATTTTTCTGAATTATCAAGCGATAAATCTGAAATATGGGCAAAGAAAATAGATTGTTTAACTCTTGAAACAAATGGAGATATAAATGATTTTTCTTCTATAAAATTATTTATTAATGATAATATTTGGGATAATTTTTCTTTAAAAAATGGAAAAATAATAGTCAACGATCTTTTACCAAACACAGCATATAACATAAGAATTGAAGGAGATAAAGAAGCTATTAAAAATCTTTCTACTTCTAAATTATCTGTAAAAACAGAGAATGCCTCTCAGGTGAAAAATGGAAATATGGAAGAGTGGAAAAATAATAAAGTGAAAATTGGATGGTGCTTTAAATCTTTTTATTTATACTATTACGAATCTTGGAAATCAGGAGAATCTGATAAATGGTGGGATACAAACAACTCAAGAACAACAGATAATCGACAATGGGATATTGTTTATGGATATAATTCTTTCTCAGCTGTATCATATACATACGATAAACATAGCGGAAATAAAGCTGCTGAAATAAGGACTACAAATGCTATTATGGGAAATACTGTAGACATTACATATGAAAAAGGTAAGAATAGAGGTAAATTATTTATCGGAAACTACCTTAAAAAGGATAAAAGAGATAATGACGTTACAAATATGGGGCATAACTTTAACTCACGACCAACTTCTGTAAGCTATTGGTATAAATATTCTCCTTACGGTAGCGACTCTTATGATATGGGTGTTATTGTAAAAAGTGGGGAAACAGTTATTGGCGAAGCAAAACATATAAGTCCAAATAGCATAAACGAATATACACTAGAGACTGTTCCTATTGAATATACTATAAAAAATATGAAAGCTACTTCTCTTGGCATATACTTCTACTCTTCGAATAAAGCTGACAATAAAGTGGAACACAGAAAAATAGAAATAGACCTTGCCGACGGAGGAAATGGCTGGAATACCCACACTGGAAGCATCTTAAAAATTGATGATGTTCTCTTAAATTACTAAAAAAAACTTAATAATAATAAAATGAAAAACAGATTAACTTATCTATTGGCTATTGGTGGAATACTAATGGCTTCTTGTGACGAAACAGAACAACCTGTTAATGAAACAAAACAAGGAACTATTTCTATTCAAGTAGAAAAAGAAAATTCTATGGTAGTTCTTGAAACAAAAATTGTTACTAAACCAACCAAAGAAGATCTTACAAACTTCAAAATAAAAATTGACACTTACAAAAGTGATGTTTTAACAACTGAGGGTGATTGGGAAAATTATATCTCTTCAAAAGATTTAGATGAAGGAGAATATAAAGTCAACGCCACTTCAACAATGATAAGCAAAACACCAGTTTTTAACGCACCTCGCTATCAAGGAGCTTCTGACTTTGTAAATATTGTTGACGGAAAATTAAGCACTGCAACAATAGCATGTACAATAGCAAACTCTAGAATTTCTGTTGCTTTTGATGAAAATTTCGGAGACGCTTTTAAAACTTACAGCATAGAAATTCTACGTAAAGAAAATGCTGAAGAAAAATTAATTTTCAACTCTGAAAACACAAACCACACTACAGAATCTCTTTATGGATATTTTGAAAGTGAAGAACTAATAGTGAATTTCATAGGTATAAACAATGCTGATGAACAAGTTACTAAAACTCTTAAAACATTTACTCCAAACGCAAAAGAGTGGCATAAATTTAATATCTCAGCAGTTGCTACATCTGGAAAAATAGATTTTGAAATTTCTATAGACGATACAATTACAGAAATTTCTGAAGATATAGAAATAGACCCTTTTGAATAATCAAAATGATTAAAAACATTATAGGAATAATTATATTATTTGTTTTTACTTCTTCATGTAGTAACGAAGTAAAAAATGAAGATATAGGATATTTAGAAATTAATGGTATAAATATCGTTAACGGCGACTTCAAAACTAAGGCCTTAAACGAAGGAGAAGATTTTGAAATTTCTATATATAATGAAGATAATGAAATTGTTAAAGCTTATAAATCTTATCTTGAAATTTTAAATAACAACGATGTTATAAGACTTTTTGAAGGTAATTACTATATAGTTGCACGTTCTAAAGATATACCAATATCGGGAATAAAATGTCCTACATACAAAGGTATTAGTGATATTTTTAGTATTGAACGAGGCAAAACATCTGACGTTTCTTTAATGTGCAAATTAGATGGTATAGCTATTAAGTTTTATGTTTCTAAAGAAATTGAAGAAGTTTTTTCTGATTTCGAAATTTTAATAACACCTATTTCTGGTGATAACATAATTATTAAAAAAGAGAATATTGACGATATAATATATCTGATTATAGAAAATCAAACTTTCTATTATACGATAAATGCCACAAATATTGAAGGTGAATCTTTTACTATAAAAAAGAAAGTTGATGTTGAAGAAGCTCACAAATATGAAATAGAAATAAATTTATAAAAATAGAAAAGGTTGACTTTAAATTAGTCAACCTTTTTTTTATCTTTCTCCTAACTGTAAAACAGTTATTGTATATTCTTCACCCAAAGCAAGAATTTTAAGCTCTGCACTTCTTGAAGTTTCTTTTATATTTTCTTTTAAAGTAAATCTTAATACCTCCTCCTCAACAGTTTTTGTTTGAGGATATGAAATCCAATCTACATCTTTAGGAATTTGAACCGTAAATAAATTGGGTTTATTATATCGTACTGGAACAACAAAACTTAACTCTTTTGCTGTAAGTAAAACACTTATATCATCGCATCTAAAAAAGCCTTTACAATCTTGGGTTATTTGAAAAAAGGTGAACAAATTTCCTGATAACACCTTAATGTAAGCCTTTCTAGGCACACATTCACTATTCTCTGTTAAGTCAACTTTTATCGATATATTCCCATTACTTCCTTTCTCTTCAGACAATTTTAACCACTCTATATTATCATTATCTGGAGGAAGATAATAGTTATACTCTTCATCATAAATATCTATATGCCAATCATTTGACGTATCAAAACTTATTTTTGTAGTTGATTCGTTTAACCCTAAAACAATATCTGTTTCTTGTTCACTTGGTATTGTCAATGTATCGACAACACTAGCACCATCTTTTTTACAACCAAATAGAAAAGTGCAAAACACTAATTCAACTATAAGTAACTGCTTTCTCATTATTTTTTTCGTTATTCTCTTTTTAACATATTCCAGACAAAAGAAGAGAGTCCCCCTCCTATTAGTGGAGCAATAATAAATAACCACAACTGTTCTATCGATTTTCCACCTTGAAATAATGCAGGAGCTATACTACGAGCTGGATTTACTGATGTTCCTGTTATTGGGATACATACAATATGAACAAGCATCAAGGTAAGACCAATTATCAATCCTGCCAAAGCTGGTGATTTTGTATATTTGTCTGTTGTCGCAAGAACTACAAGCACAAAGATACATGTAAAAATGACTTCTGCAAAAAAAGCAGCAAACATATTTCCTTCTGCAAAAACATTTGCTCCCATTTTATCAATTCCCATATTGCTTGCTATCAAAAATAAAACTAAAGAACCTAATATAGCTCCAATAATTTGAGCACCTATATAAGATATAGCTTCTTTTCCTGACATTCTTTTATTCAACCAAAAAGCAAAAGTTACGGCTGGATTAATATGACAACCTGATATAGATCCGATTGTATAAGCCATAGCAACTAATGATAAACCAAAAGCCACAGCAATTGTCAAAACCGAAAATCCTCCAGTAAAAACAGCAGAACCACAACCCATAAGAACTAAAACCATAGTCCCTATCATTTCAGCAATTAATTTCTTTTTCATATTCTCATATTTTTAATTAAAAACTTATCTATAAAATTATTTAACATATAAATTAAATACAAAATAGTAAAGCACAGTTAATCAATAAATTAACAAAATAAATTTTATTAATTGTTAAATTTTATTAAAATAAAAAATAAATATCAACATTTTTATCTCAAAAATTTGCATATTAAAAATTAATTTATTATAATTGTGTATTACAAAATTAATACCAACCTATCTAAATAATAGAAGAAACCTGTTTTTTAAGTCATTAAGACTCTGAAAAGACAGGTTTTTGATTTTATATATAGCTTACTTTTTGGATATTTAAAATATTGTTCGTATATTTGCGAACATGAATAATAAAGAGTATACTCAGGAACAAATATATTTAGCTAAACTTGGAAAAGCTCTTGCTAATCCAGCTCGTATTGCAATATTAGAGTTTCTAGCAAATAGGGAGACTTGCTTTTTTGGAGATATTCACGAAGAATTACCAATAGCAAAATCTACCGTTTCACAACATCTTAATGAACTAAAAGAGGTTGGATTAATTCAAGGAGACATAGAATCTCCAAAAGTGAGATATTGCATAAAAAGAGACAATTGGCAAATCGCTAAAAAACTATTAAGTAACTTCTTTGAAATAAACGATTCAAAGAAATGTAAATGCAAATAAACATTTTTTTTAACTATATTGTTCGTTGTTTTACGAATAACGAACAATAATAAAAACCAAATAACATGGAAATTAAAGTATTAGGAACAGGGTGCTCAAGTTGCAAAGCACTTTTTGAAACAGTAAAACAAGCTGTAAACGAATTAGAAATTGATGCAAATATCATTAAAGAAGAAGATATGATGCAAATCATGAGCTACAAAATTATGCGTCTTCCTGCTTTGGTAATCGATGAAAAAGTAGTTTCAGCAGGTAAAAAACTCTCTTTAAAAGAAACTAAAGAACTTCTAACAAAATAACATTATGAAAAGACTCTTATTAATATTATCTCTAATAATAATATCTTCGTCTACGTATGCACAAAACAAAATAGAAGTTCTCTATTTTCACGGCAAACAACGTTGTATGACTTGCAATGCTATAGAAAAAATCACCAAAGAAGTCTTACAATCTGATTATTCTGAAGAGTTAGAAAAAGGAATAATCTCTATGAAAATCTATGATATTTCTTTAGAGGAAAACAGAGATATCGCCAAAAAATACGAAGTTTCTTGGTCTACTCTACTTGTTAATACTTGGGAAAAAGGCGTTGAAACTAGCAATGACATGACAAAAACAGGATTTATGTATGCCCGAAAATCTCCTGAACAATTCAAAGCAGAATTGAAAAACAAAATTAACACCTTTTTAAAAAAATAGAAAATGGAGTGGATACAATACGTTTTAAATAATGACATTGCTCCAATTTTAACTGCTTTTATTCTTGGGATATTAACAGCTATAAGCCCTTGTCCTCTAGCGACAAACATAACAGCAATAGGTTTTATAGGAAAAGATTTTGAAAATAAAAACAAAATTTTTATTAATGGATTATTGTATGCTCTAGGGCGAATAATAAGCTATACCACACTTGGAATTATATTAATATATATTTTAAAGCAAGGTACAAGCATATATTTTATTCAAGATATAATAAGCAGGTATGGAGAAAAAATCATGCCTCCAATATTAATAATTATTGGGCTTTTTATGTTATTTGGAAACAAATTAAATCTACCTAAAATTGGATATAATAAGAATTATTCAGAAGAAAAAATAAAAAAATCTGGAGGTTGGGGAGCTCTATTTTTAGGAATAGTTTTTGCCCTAGCCTTTTGTCCAACAAGTGGTATTTTTTACTTTGGCGTGCTTATTCCTATGTCTGTTAACGATAGTTTCGGCTTGTTATATCCTTTAGTTTTCGCTATAGCGACAAGTCTTCCTGTAATAATAGTCGCTTGGATATTGGCTTACAGTATCTCTTTCATCGGCAAATTTTATAATAGCATACAAACTATTCAAAAATGGTTTTCACGAATAGTAGCAATTATTTTTATAGCTGTTGGAATATATTACGCAATAATAATGATATTTTGATATGATACAACATTTTTCAGACTGGCTAACATATAATATAATCGGTCTAAGTGCAGATAGTAGTCTCGGAACATCTGTAAACTTCTTTTTTTATGACACTACAAAAATACTTTTACTTCTATTTTTTATAAGTGTCATCATGGGAATAATAAACGCATATTTTCCTATAGAAAAACTTCGTAATTTCTTAACAACACGTAAGTTATTCGGTTTTCAATATCTTTTTGCCTCTATTTTTGGAGCTATAACTCCTTTTTGCAGTTGTTCTTCAATTCCTCTTTTCATAGGTTTCGTAAAAGGTGGAATACCTCTGGGAGTTACTTTTTCTTATCTTATAACATCACCTCTTGTAAACGAAGTTGCCGTAGCGATGTTTTTAGGAACATTCGGGATAAAAACAACTTTAATATATGTTGCAAGTGGTATAATTTTAGGTGTTGTCGGAGGTTTTATTTTAGAGAAATTTAAACTCGAAAAATACCTAAGCGAATGGGTTCGTAATATTCAAAAAGATTCTGAGGCAGAAACCGAGGAGTGGGAAAAAGAAGATGTAAAATTCATAAAACGCCTTCCTAATATCATGAGAGAAGCATGGTATATTGTCAAAGGAGTTCTTGTTTATGTGATAATAGGTATCGCTATAGGAGCAGGAATGCACGGATATGTCCCTGAAGGATTTTTTGAACAATTTCTTTCTGCGGATAAATGGTATGCAGTACCTTTAGCAGTAATTCTTGCAGTACCGATGTATGCAAATGCCGCAGGTATTGTCCCCGTTATTCAAGTTTTTGTAGCAAAAGGCGTCCCTATTGGAACAGCTATAGCTTTTATGATGGCGGTTGTCGGACTATCTCTTCCTGAGGCTACTCTACTAAAAAAAGTTATGACTTGGAAACTTATTCTTATCTTTTTCGGAGTAATCACACTTTTCATCATTCTTTCTGGATATTTGTTTAATATTATTCTATAAAATTTATTATATTTATGAAAATTAAATATAATAAATTATGAAAACAGATTTCTATACAAAAACTATTTTAACAGTTATAGCCGTTTCTTTAGTAGCTTTAGTTATTCAAAATACTAA
The DNA here is from genome assembly GCA_015222165.1 of Bacteroidota bacterium. Lineage (GTDB taxonomy): Bacteria > Bacteroidota > Bacteroidia > Bacteroidales > Rikenellaceae > JADFUS01. The sequence continues at coordinate 18,710 of JADFUS010000004.1, read as the reverse complement.
TTTAGTGGGAACAGTTCAAGCGAACTCTTTTCCTACTCCTGCAAAAGGAACTTCTGATTCTGTAATGGATGTTAATATTGTATCGGTGGACGGCTGGAATATATATGGAGGAAAATTAAAAGTAGAAGTAGAAAACGAACCTACGGTAAATATAAAAAATGAATATCGTGATTTAGATGTAAATGTCACAAATTATAGCGATTTTAAGTAACCTATAAAACACAAAATAGAGTCAATCTCAAAAAGATTGACTCTATTTATATATAACAAAAAACTATTTTATTAAACTGCTCAAACTTGAAAACATAGCATCAACTTGAGTCAAGATAGATTCTTGAATTTCTTTAAAGTTTTTTGTAGTAGCTTTACGATCACCTTTGACAACCGCTTTATTTACTCTACTTATCATCACATTTCTAAATTCAATAGCTTGACTTATAATTTTAGCAATTGATTCTGTTTCAACCTCAGGTTGAATAATAGAACATGTATAACAATCTTCGCATACTGATTCAGTAAGGTAATTGATATCTTTTTTAAGGTTTTGAATACTTGCCATGGCTTTTTATATTTTAGTTAATTATTTATTCTGTTCTTTTTACACTCATCAATACAGAAAAAGCAACATCTATATCTTTATCATCTACGACAATAGTGTATTCGTTTGAGGTACTTATAACCTCCAATACATTTACATCTTCCCAAGCTAACTTCTTAAAAATAAAGTAGTATATTCCAGGAGAGTAAACGTTACTTGCAGGTAATTTAACTGTTATAGAAGAGAGCTTTTCTTGCTTAGAAAGCAAATTTTCTCCTTTAAAGTGTTCTTCTGTTTCAGAAGCATAAGCACTACTAATTATAATCGTAGTCTCGTCAACTCCTTGAGAAAAAGTACAAAAAATATTTGGTTTATCCTTAATACTTTCAAGCAACTTAGCCTCTTTTTCGAAAAGAGTTTTGCTATTTGCATAAGTAATATCAGTCAAATCGGATCTAACAATAATATCGCCAATATTTTTTACAACACTATTAATTTTCGAATTTGAAATCATTGTTAGACGAGGAACTAAACGATTTAAAGCCATAACTATAGCTCCTTCGTTTATAGGTTTATTCGTTCTATCTTCTATCAATGGTTTTAATTGTCTTGCAAGAGCGGATAAATTTATCAATCCGTCCACTAAAGCACTCTCTAAAAAGGGCTTTGTTTTGATGATTTCTTCAACAGCACTCGGTATAGTAATCACAATAATATGTTTTAAATTCAACAAATAGGATAAATATCAACAAAATTTCCATATTTTTTTTAAAACGAGAAAATTGTTTATATATTTGTCATGGCAAATTAAACACATATTTGTTAAAAAAACAAATTTTCTTTAAAAAAATTATGAAAGTTTTAAAATTTGGAGGTACATCTGTTGGCTCTTCGACAAACATAAAGTCCGTGAGTTCAATAATTTTAAGGGAAAGAGCAAAAATAACTGTTCTTTCTGCGATGTCTGGTACAACAGACGCTTTAGTTCGTATAGTGAATGAATCACAAGCGAATAGGACTATTACAAACGAGATAAAATTTATAAAAGATAAGTATTATAAGTGTATTAAGTCGCTTATAATAGATAATCAAGAAAAAGCTGAAAAGGCTGTTGATGATGTTATAAATCTTTTGAAAAAAACTTCGGAAAATTACGACAATAAAAGTTCTGAAGGTATAATTCTCTCTCAAGGTGAATTATTAACAACTGCAATATTTACATTGTATCTAAAAGAGTGCGGAAAAAAAGCCGAGCTAATAAATATTTTGGATATGATGAGATTAAATAAAAATGGCATTGTTGATGAAGAGTATTTAAAAAATTCGATAACAAAACACATCGAAAAATTTAGCGATGATACTATATTTGTAACTCAAGGTTTTATTTGTAAAAATGCCGATGGGATTATAACAAATCTAGGACGTGGAGGAAGCGATTATAGTGCTGCACTTATTGGCGCTGGGATTTCTGCTTCTCAGGTTCAAATTTGGACTGATATAGACGGAATGCATAATAATGACCCTAGATATGTTGAAGGTACAAAACCTATAAGTCACCTTAGCTTTGATCAGGCGGCTGAGCTTGCATATTTTGGAGCTAAAATTTTGCACCCTGCTACTGCCCTACCTTGTAAACACGCTGGTATTCCTGTTTATCTAAAAAACACTATGGAGCCTGACGCTGTAGGAACAGTAATATCTGTTGAAGATAACTTTTTGAACACCTATCAAGCTGTTGCCGCAAAAGATAACATAACGCTTATACGAATTAACTCTACACGTATGCTTATGGCTTATGGCTTTTTAAGAAAAGTGTTCGAGATTTTTGAAGAGTATAAAACACCTATTGATATGATTACGACTTCTGAAGTTGCCGTAAGTCTGACAATAGATAATGATAAGAATCTAAAAGCTATAGTAAAAAAGCTGGAGGAACTTGGAACAATAGAAATAGAAAAAACAAACTCTATAGTTTGTGTTGTTGGAGTATTTGACCACGAACACTGTGGAATAATTTCAAACCTAATGGCAGGACTTAAAGATGTCCCTGTGAAAATGATTTCCTATGGAGCAAGTGATAGAAGTATTGCTATACTAATATCTTCAGACAATAAAATTCAATCGCTTAAAGCACTTAACAACCACTTATTTTAAAATTATGGTAAAAATAGAAAAAATCAAAAACTTAAAAACTCCATTTTACTATTACGATATGGAGCTTTTAGAAAAAACTATCGGCATAGTAAAAGAAGAAGCTAATAAATATGGTTATATGGTACACTACGCTTTAAAAGCCAACTTTGACGAACGTATTCTTCAAAAAATGCGTGTTGCAGGATTTGGTGTAGATTGTGTAAGTGGAAACGAAGTAAGATATGCTGTAGAAAAAGGTTTTGACACAAATAAAATAGTTTTTGCTGGAGTAGGTAAAAGCGACGAAGAGATAAGTTATGCTTTGGATCACAAAATTTTCTCTTTCAATTGTGAATCAAAAAATGAACTTGAAGTTATTAATGAAATAGCTAAAAGTCGCTGTACTGTTGCAGATGTTGCGTTAAGAATTAATCCAGACCTTAACCCTAACACTCATAAATATATCTCTACAGGCGGAAAAGAAAATAAATTTGGTATCTCTCCAATCGAACTAAAAGAGATTATTGAGATGTTGCCAAATCTAAAAAACGTAAATATTATAGGCTTACACTTTCATATTGGCTCACAAATTCTTGATTTAAGCGATTTCGAACGTCTTGCTTTAAGAGTTAACGAGCTTCAAGAGTGGTTCGAAGAAAAAGGTTTTAATCTTTCTTCAATAAATGTTGGCGGAGGTCTTGGGATAGATTATGTTACTCCTCTGGAAACTCCAATACCAAATTTTAAAGGATATTTCAAAGTTTTTGCAGAAAATATTAAGCTTCGCAAAGGTCAAACGCTTCATTTTGAGCTTGGTCGCTCGTTAGTTGGACAATGTGGAACACTTTTAACAAAAGTTCTTTACAACAAGGAAACTGCCTCTGGTAAAGAGTTTGTTATTGTTGATGCAGGTATGACAGATTTAATTCGTCCATCTTTATATCAAGCAAAGCATTATATTTCAAATATTAGTTCTACCTTTGCAGAAAGAAAAAGTTATAACGTTGGAGGACCAGTATGCGAATCATCAGATATTTTTGATAAAGACATAGAACTTCCTATCACCAAAAGAGGAGATATTCTTGCGATATCATCTGTAGGTGCTTATGGTCAAGCTATGGCTTCTCAATATAATTTGAGAGACTTTGCTCCAGCCGTTTATAGCGACAGTATTTAAAATTAAACACAAAATTAAGAATGTTCAACAAAAAAGATATACTTTTTGAGGATAACCATATTATGGTTGTCAATAAGATTATAGGTCAAGCCGTACAAGCAGATAACTCAGATGACATTTCTCTTGAAGACGAAATAAAAAACTTTATAAAAGTTCGTGACGAGAAACCAGGTAATGTTTTCTTAGGAGTAGTTCACCGTATTGACAAACCCGTTAGTGGTGCTGTAGTTTTTGCTAAATCTGCAAAAGCACTTCGTCGACTTAACGAGATGGTCAAAGAAAGAAATATAACAAAAACATATTGGGCTATTGTTTCAAAACAACCACCCGTAGAAGTTCAAGAACTTACTCACTATATTTTAAGAGACTCTAAGAAAAACCGTTCTTTTGCTTACGACCGTGAAAAACGTGGTTCAAAAGTAGCGACATTGTCTTACGAGCTTTTATGTGTAAGTCAGAATTTCTATTTATTAGATGTAAATTTAATAACTGGTCGTCACCACCAAATTAGAGCTCAACTTTCAAAAGTTGGAATGCCTATTAAGGGTGATTTAAAATACGGTTCACCACGCTCAAATAAAGGCGGTGGAATATGCCTTCATGCAAGAAGCATAGAGTTTATCCACCCAGTGACAAAAGAGAACCTAAAGGTCACTGCACCAGTCCCACAAGAGGACAATCTATGGAGATACTTCGAAGGTTGCCTAAAATAATCTGAAAAATATCACAAAACATAATAATGGCGACCATTTTGGTCGCCATTATTATGTTTCCTAAAATAGATATTTAAACTTCTTTTATATAATAATCTTTTATTATTTTTTCAAAATGTTTAATATTTTTATCTCTTGCAACTTTTATCATATCATCAAGACCTAAAAAATTTATTGTATATTTTTTTGTTCTTTCTTTAATAACCCTAAGAGTCTCCATTGATTCATCTTCAAAACCACCAGTACACCATAATTCAAATTCCATATTTTTATCTTTTAAAGAATCACATCCTAATGCCCATTTTCTAATTAAAGGTACTGTTTCAGACAACCATTTCTCAACATATTCAATATCTATCTTATGATTATAACCTTTACATTCTGCAAAAACTACTTTTTCTTGATACACTGCATATATGTCTATCTCTTTATTTTTTCCATCATAATATACTTTTTTAGATATTTCCATATTTTGACATAGTTGACCATGAAAATACCCAACATTAAATTCAAATAAATCTCCTTTAAGATTATAAGTTTTACCTATAGCAAATTTTTCTATATTATTTAACAACTTTATATAACTATCAGAATTTTTCATTAAAATAACTTCTGAATTTTCTAAAAAATTCACAATACCAAATAACGTTTCAGTATATTTTTTTCCAAAAAGCTCATCAGTATTACCAATTATTATTCCGTTAGATTTCAAAAGTTTATAAACTTCTTTTTTATGACTAGTAATAATAAGAAAAGATATAAAATTTGCTTTTTGATTTTGCATAGAAATATTCTCTAACTTTTTAATAAAATAGTTTACATCGTTTTCATTAATATTATTATTAATGAAAACATCCGCAACTACAAAAGCAGGAATAAATTTATCTTTTGATTTAGATGCAAGACTTTTTATATACGAAGGAGCAACCATCGAAAATTGATATCTTGAAAAATCAGTATCAGAATCAAATTTAGCTGAGTCATATGAAATTAAACCTATATTTCTTGCCCATTCATGAAAATGATTTAATGTAATTCTATTTATTAATTTAAAAGCTTTTTCTTTTCTCTCTGAACAAATATATTCACTTAGAATATAATCAGAATCATCAATCCTAACTATTTTAAGTTTTAGCAAATCATCTATTACAGATTCAAATGGCTTATGACCTTTTGTAAATTTTATTGGACTTACAGTGTAAGTTGCTAATTTTTCTTTTTCTATAACACCATAATGTAATCGCAAAGCATTAATAACATAATAATGTTGTTTTGCATGCTTTTGTAAAAGTTTTTCTAATTTCTCAAAGTAGTTTTCTTTACCCCAATTATCCTTATAGTATAAAATCGATTTTTTATCTGAACATATTCCTTTAACTTTACCTATTGTTTCTGATAGCCTAGATATACGTTTTCGTGCATTAGATTGGGTTATTCCTAATATATTAACACAATAATCTACCACCTCTGCAGATGATACAACTATCTCATTTTTAATGTATTGCTCTAATTTTGTCACACCACACTATTTATATAAATAATTTATTTACACTCTCCAATGTTTTTTAATTGAAGTCATTCTAAACATTCTAAAGTTAATGAAAATATTATGCACAAACAAATTGTATTAAAATAACTTTAATACAAAATAAATATCGTTCTTAAAAGAATTACAAATTATAATGACAAGACAAGATAGGGGAAAATAAGAAGAGCTACCATAAAATGGTAGCCCTTTTTTTTATAAACAAAAGCAAAATATTAATAAATAATTTCATAAATCCCCAATACCTATTAAATAAAAAATGAAATAATTAAAATATAAATATAGAACCAACCTACGTTATATGTAAATCTTGCTTTTTGATTATGCGACAAAGATAGTTACTAAAATAAAGCGAAACAATGAACCATTGTTAATTAATTACATTTTATTAGATAATATATTTCACTTTGGCACAAAAGAGAGCCCCTATTCAATAAAATATCATTAAAGAAGGAACTCATCTTTCACAAATAAACATTAACTAAACTAATCTCTTTTTTCCATAATACTAACTTTCAGGAACATATATAATTTCACCATTTTCTAATTGATAAGCAACTCCCACACGTTTACCTCGAGAATTATTACTGCTACTCTGCTCTTCCTGAGAACTGTATTTTTCTATTTTATCTCCTTTTTTTGTTATTATCTCCATTTGCTCCGTTCCCGGATTTTTAACCATCGTATAATCTTCCTTTGAAAAGACCTCTGTCATATCGAATCGGGTGACAAGAGCAACCATCAAAGCAACCGCAAACACCATCGCTACATCAAAAAGATTTGTTAATACTGACATCGGATCATTGTCATCACTGCTATTTATAAGCCTTCTTCTACGTGCCATATTATTTCTGTTTTAAAGATTCAACAACATATTCCATAATATTCATGTCATCGGCTACCCACCTTTGTTTTATCTGTAATGTTATAAAACCTATAGCGCCAATTATTATTCCTACTACGGTTGTCGCAAAAGCCACCTGCATATTGCTTGCCATGGAAGCAACATCACCCGTTGCAAGACCTACAAGTGCAGGTCCCATAGGAATTAAAGTTCCCATAAGCCCAAGCATAGGACCTATTTTGACAAGCAATTTAGATTGACCAAGAGCTTTGTCAGCAACTATCTCATAATCGCCAAAAATTTTATCCAGCATAATATATTTATCCGAATTATTTCTCAGCTTATTTAGAAAAGTTATAATCTGCGACTTATTTTGTTTGTAAGAATCTATAGATTTTAAAAACTCGTCTACAGGCATCTCCTCAATAGTTTTATTTAACTTCATATTTACTTTTGTTCGGCTTATGTAAGCTCCATAAAAACCACCTATCATTATAAGGGATTTTGCGAAAAAGAAAAGTAAAAAAACTATTACTGGGACAAGAAGCCCCGTTGTTAACCAATATAGTATGTTTGTTATTTGTTCCATTTTTATTTGTGTTTGGGTTTAAAAAGTGATTTGATCTTTGTTTTAGGCAGGTATATTCCAACTATGAAAAGCAATACTACTATACCGAAAAGAGTAAACAGAGCTTTCCACTCGATAACCGTTTCGGCATAAGAGAGATTATAATCTGCTATGGTTGAATTTACAAGCAAGCCTATCGCTAAAATTCCTATATTCAATAATATTTTAAGCTCTAATTTCATGCTTTCGGCTTTTATAGAATAGCGTAAAATCTGAGAAAAAAACATCACCGTAGAAAAAACTATTGCCGAATAAATTAATGCTGTGGAGATAAATTCTTCTCCAACTCTGAATTTAAAAAACAACAATTCGAAATAAGCTATAGCAATTATGAAAAGCACGCCTGGGATAACTTTTAACATAAAAACAGCTTTTTTCCTTTTCGCCTTAGGTTTAAAATAGTTGTCTAGAAGATATATGGATGTAAAAATACCTACTACGGCTTCTATGGTTGTTATGACTGCTCCGTCTGTGACAAATTTTTTATTAGAAAGCATAAAATCTATTATCGTCACTGGTTGTTCTATGACTATAGGATAAAACAATAGTCCAACTAACGAAGCAACCAGAGCATAGACAGAGACCGTGGCAAAACTTTTTAGCATTGCCATTTTTAGACAATATTTGACAATAGCCAATATAAAAATCAATTGAATATAAGTCTCCATTATTTTGTACGTTTTGAGCGAACCAAAATCCAAGCAAACATAAGCACCAATAAGCCACCTATGATATAAAATATCTTATAGCTTTTTGACTCCTTAATTTCTACATTTTTACGCTTTTGCTTTTGTGATTTTTTGTCTTTTTTAAGTACTACATTATTTTTCTGTTGCGACTCGTTAAGCTGTACTTGACGAGCTACATCTATACTTTTATTGTAGGTTTCTGATGACGCCTTATCAACTTTTGACGATATATATTTTCTTAATTTTGGATTATCACATATAAACCCACTGCAACCAGCACTATATTCAGCGACAAATTTCGTGTGTAATTTAGCGACATCTTTAAGTTGTGCATCTGTAGCTTGCCACATTCCTTTTCGTGCAGACTCTAACATCACTGCTGTCATCTCTTGAAGTGCATAAGGATTCTTTTGAGCAAACGTCTTTTCAAGACCTAGTTTATACTCGTCTTTAACATAAATATCATAATATTTATTCCATATATGTTGGTCTATAGCCGAAGGTTTCATTGCATTCCAGCCATAAGTATTTCTGAAAGTTTCTGCAAAATGAGACATAGAACTCGCCTCGCCTTTCATCATTTCAGCAATATATTTTGGATTGAAAACTGTGGAATTTGTCTCTACACCAATAGCCTCTTTAAGTCCTTGAACTTTCGCTCTACTGCTATTTCTAAAATCGTTAAAATAGGCTGTAGGATCGTTTCCTGTGACCTCTTCGATAGCCGAAGATATACCGCCCATAAATTCATAGACATGGTCTAAACTTAACGCTCCCCATGTATTACTAGAGCGAGGTTGGACAACAACCGAAGCATTTAAAAGTGCAGCTTCAAAAACACCTTCACGCATTTCTCCCCAATCTTCTCCACCATTTGCAGAATACATAGCACCCATATTTTTGATATATTGCTTTGCTATCTGACTTCTTGAATCCCAGCTATCACCCTTTTCTACCATGCCCATAATTCCAGTGCCATAGTTTCCTTTAACACCTCCAAAAACTCGTTCCTTAGAATATTTTCTGGCATCTATAGGCGAAAAACCTTTTTCTAAAAGTCTACGTTCGGCATCTTCGAAACCTTTACGAACATAATTATTTTCAGATTTATCTTTTGCCGCCATTTTCACAGCGTCATTTATTAATTTAAGACGTGAAGAAGCTATATCTCTAAGCTGACCAGAAGTTTGAACAATAACATCTATACGTGGTCTTCCTAATTTCTCGATTGGAATAAGCCTTAACGAACGAATATATCCAAATCCATCTCGCAATGGCTCTACACCTAGAAGATAAAGAACCTGAGCAATTGTCGCACCCTCACTAGATATGAAATTTGATGACCAAAGTGTAAAACTAACTTTTTCAGGATATTTGCCTTTTGCAGAAAGTTCAGCTTCAAGAAGATTTTCTGCTAAACGCTTACCAACTTTCCACGCTTCGGCAGAAGGAGTGGTTTCAGGATTTATAGAGTAAAAATTTCGTCCCGTAGGCACAGCGTGAGGATTGACAATAGGGTCTCCCGCAGAACTTGGAGAAATATATCCTCCATTAAGAGCATTCAACAAAGAGAGTTGTTCCTGCTTCGTACTTTTTCTCAGATTTTCTTTTATCGCCGTAATACCCATGACAGCTTCCTTAACGGATTTTAACGCCGAAACAAGCTCTTCATTTTGAGATTTTCCTTGTTCTTCTGCTCCCATAGATTTTGCTTGTGCCATTTTTTGCATCATTGAAGGAGCTGTTTTTTCTTTTTTCTTAACAACTTTTTCAGCCTCAACAATAACACCTTTAGAATCTAAGAAAATAGGAGTTTTCTTCTCTCTCTTAACACCCATTTGTCTCATCATCTTACCCATTCGCATCATTGCTTCTCTTTCTTGAATTTCTATAGAAGTAAGAAGTTGTAAGTCTTTTTTTGAAATTATAGACTTCAATAACTTCTTAGAACTCTCTCCTCTTAAAGCTCTTTTAATTATTCTTTCTGTTTTAGCATTATATCTCTTTGCCATAAAAGTTAAATCTTCCAACTTGTCTATAGATATTATTCCATGTGCCACGTCTATATAAGCAAGTGAATATCGTATGGCATCTATAGACATCAATCGTGTTGTGTTAAAAAGATTCTCCTTAGAATATACATTCCCTAAAGTATAAAGACCGTCTATGACTTTTGAAGCATCTATCTCTTCAAGATACATATGTATTTTATGAATATCTTTATCATTTAAAGTTTTTGTAGAATCTAGAGAAAGTGCCGAAAGAATATTTTGACTTTTCGATAATTTAGTAATAGATTCTCTGTAGTTTTGTTTTATACTACTCTCCTCCATCTGCTCCATTTTATGAATTCTATTTTCAAGTATTTTCAAATCATCATAGAGTTCACTCTGCATAAAAGGCGCTGTAAGGTGGGATATTAATGTCGCATAAGTACGACGCTTAGCAATGATACCCTCTCCTATATTACTTATAGTGTATATATAGAAATGTGGCATATCACCAACCAGAGCATCGCTCCAATCGTAGTCAGAAAGAGCAATTTGCTTGCCTGGGATAAACTCTAAACTTCCATGTGTACCAAAATGAACCAACGCATCGGCTTTAAATTGATTGCGTGTCCATAAATAAGAAGCTACATAAGGATAGGCTGGAGCTCCTTTCACACCATGAACTAATTTCATAATATCATCACCGACAGAAGGAAGAGGCTGTGGCAAAATAGCAACATTACCAAATGTAATTTGTGCCACAGCGATATAACTCTTTCCCTCTTTCTCTACGCCCATATAGTCTCCTGGAGCTTCACCATATTGACTTTTCATATCCTCAATTAATTTTTGAGGTAAAATATCCTCCGACCAACTTTTAAATGTAGTAACATCTACAAGAGCAGGATTCCCATTTTTCAAAAATTCATCGTAAGCACCTAGAGCATAAGTTCCTAATACAGAGCCTTGTTTTTGTATCATAGATTTAAAAACCTCTATATCACTTGGCAAACCAGATAGATTATAACCGTTCGCTTTTAACATTTGTAGTGTATTAAAAAGCGACTCTACACCCTCTATACCAGCAGCCGAAACCGCACCCTTGCCTACACCTTTAAAATAGTATATGGCAACTTTCTTATCTCTGTTATTTTTTGTCTGTAGCTTGGTGAATTTCTCTGCCATACTACAAAACTTCTCAGTATGTTTTGGTATAGCATCAAAAATACGCATACCATTTCGCTCGAACTGTGCAGCAATAGCAAATGGAGCAATAGCACCGTCCAACTCGGGCATAACAACACTCATGGAAGTCATTCCACCAGAAGACATACCTTGCTTATCTACTAGCCATTTGTCGTGTAAATCGCTCACGGTAATGGGGGCAAGAATAGGAACGTTTAATCTTTTCAACAAAGAAGTTCCTCTCTCTCCACCACCCATTAGCAATCTACCGTGAGGACGATTGATGATAAGGTCGGGCTTAACATCAGAAATCATCTTTAATTTTTTTGCACCAAAGGAATTTATTGGATATACATTTAATCCTCTTTTTTCAAGAGAATTTATTATCGCAACCATGTGTTCTTCATTGGAATTCTGCATATTTATATTTCCAGATAAAAGAATAACACGAGGAGCATCTTTTTTATAATTACCCGATTTTTCATAGTAAGATTGATATTCTTCGTAAGTAGCAAAAAAATTATCATCTCCAATATGAAAGAAATAATCATCGGGAATTATCATTGGCTCAGCATATTCTCCATTAAAAAAAGATTTCTTATCTATACATTTTCTAACGTAATTAAAAAGACTACCGTAATTTTTCACAGAACCATTATCCATCAATGTGGATACATATTCTAACTCTCTACCTTTTAATGAATTTATCTTAGCATTATCACTCTCAGTTGAAAAAACAGAGACTCCTTTTTCAATAGCTTTTTTTATAGCTTGGAAATGTACATTTGTAAGACTACTACCATGTATACGCACCAAAACCATATCATAATCTGATATTTTTTCTACTTCATCTAACCCTACACTCTCTATAGTTACAAATGGATTGTTATTTGACCTAATAAATTTTTCAACTGTGAAACTTGGGAAATTCAATGTTGCAATTTTTGTTTTTGACATAAAACAGCTATATCCTATACCCAACAACACCGCAAGAAATATAATCAACCCAAAATATAAATATTTTTTCTTTTTCATTTTTTATTTTTTAAAAACACGTATTACCGAAGATATTACCCCTATAGTAATAATCTTCGGTAAGTAATTCTATTCACAAAATGGCTTAAATAATGTGTGCTGAATAAAATTTAACGTGTCCTGATTCTTTATTTTCATCTTGGTATTGAGTAAACTGTACTTTATAAGTATTTTTACCATCTGCTGTTCTAAAAATATAAACTGGAGTTTGAAGATATACTGGAGGCATTATTGTTTTCCACTCCTTCTCTGTTTCGTCCCATGTTTTTTTCATCTCAACAACAAGTACATTAGATTTAATCTCTGTAACTTTCTTACCTCCCATAGCTACATGAGAAGTTTTTTCATCTGCTGTAAATTTAATATCTGAACTTAGTTTTGTTACAGCTTCAAATTTGGTGTCTTTATCAAAAGTATAAACACCGCCTTTCGAACCTACAGTCGTAGCCTCACCGCTATTAGTACGGATTTTATAACGACACACTGCAATATCCCAATCTGCACGAGCAAACCATTTCGCATTTTCCGCATCAGATTCTTCTGCTGTAGCTACAACTTTATTTTCTGAAAGAGAAAAATAAGTCCACGCCGTTTTTGAAGTTGCATCGATAGAAGCCTCTTTTGTTTCGGACACAACTGGTGTTGGTGTTGGGTCATCATTTTTTGAACATGATGTTAGTGTAATGAGTGCAACTGACATTGATAGTAATAACTTTTTCATTTTATTATTTTTTAATTATTATTTTTACTTGAATGAATATCTTAGACCAATAAGATATTGTCTTCCGGGATTTACAAAAGAGGACTCTTTAAAATCGAAAATATTATCTACTTTTAGAGTAACCTCTATAGTGTTTTTATTTATCCTGAAAGGCTTCACTAAAACAGCTTTCCATATAGAATATTTTTTAGACTCTTTTCTATTTATTACTTCACTGCCTGAATCATCAATGACTTTTTCTTGATAAAGTTTTGGAGAATTTAAACGACCAGCAAATTGAAGAGAAAAAGGACTTCTAGCAATTTTACCATTCCATGTAGCTGATAATGTAGCACTATGTTTAACATTACTACTTAACTGTAAGCCTGTTGAATTATCTTTAGCATCACAAAAACTATAATTACCTTTTAATTCTAATTCTCTGAAAAAAAGATACGAAGCATTTAAATCTACTCCACGAATTGTCGCACTACTGACATTAACATAATATTTCTCATTTCCTCCCATGGAATTGATAACATCATATTGTGTAATTTTGTTAGTAATATCGTTGTAATAGCCTGAAACAGAAGCATTAAAAAGACCTTTTGTATATTCGGCAGAAAGCGAAAGATAAACGCCTTTTTCTGCTTTTAGATTTGGATTACCATATATCCAAAACATTCCGTTATGATTGAAATCATAGTATAACTCCTTGATACTCGGAGCTCTGAATGCCGTTCCTACTCCTCCACGAAAATTGAAACCTGCAACACTATATTTTAAGGATAACTTTGGTGTTAATGCTGATTTAAACTGCGTGTTATAGGTATATCTTGCTCCCGCAACAACATCAAAATTCTTTAAAAATTCGTATTCTGCCTGACCAAAAAGATTTACATCATCAATACTTTTTGTCGTAGGTTCTGAACCTAGAGTTTTTGTAGCATAATTTTTTTCATAATTATATTCTATACCTCCTACAACTTCCCATTTTTCGTTAGGTCTAAAAGTATTTACTGCTCTTGTAGAAAAATAACCTGCACTATTTTTTTTGCTTTTCTCATCAGATTTCTGTTCTAAAACATCATAATCCAAAAAGTTATCGTAGTTTATGCTTACCCTTAAATTATTTTTTGAATTTAAGGATTTATAACCTCCATTTAAACCTACAGACATTTTGTTTGTTAATGAGTGAGAGACACTCATACTCTCTTCGGGATTAAACGTTTCATGACGGAAAAATCTACCTACAAAATTTATATCTGCCCTTTCAACAGGTTTATAGCCAAACTTTAAATTCCCTCCATAATCTGCATATCTCGCAGCATAAGCTCCGCTGTCATCGCCATCTCCTCCAAAACCATCTGAGGAATTTCTGAAAGCACTAGCACGTGTAGAAATCTTTTTTAAATTTGACCCTACATCGACCATAGTTTTCAACGTATTATTATTTTGATAACTTACTTTTGCCCCAGCCTCTATTTTATGAATTGGATTTTTTGTTATGATATTTATAACTGCTCCTACGGCATTTGCACCATATAAAGCAGACGATGCTCCGTTTATCATCTCTATTTTTTTGATATTATCAACCCCAATTTGATTAAGATTAATATTACCCCCTGCACCCTCGGAAACAAGACGTTCACCATCTACTAAGATCAATATATATCTGCTATTAAGACCTTTAATACGCATATTATCTCCCATTCCGTTTGGTGTAATAATTATGCCTGGGATATTATCTTGAAGAGCTTCAAGAGCTGAAACAGAAGCCGATTTTTCTATCTCTCTTTCACTAATAATTGTTGTCAGAACTGGTGCTTCAGAAAAATGACGTTCTGTTCGTGTTCCTGTAATAACTACTTGCCCCATATGAAGCAATTGTTCATTTAATAAAAAATTTACCGTTGTATCTTTACTTAAATTGATATTTTTTCGTACTGTAGGATATGAAGAATAGTACATCGTACTTAATTTAACTTCTCCTTGAGGAACATTTTTTATAGTAAAACAGCCATTTTTATCTGTCTGTCCTCCAATTTTATCGGTAGTAACATATACCCCCATAAGAGGTTTCTTACTTATTGAATCTAAAACTTGCCCCGTTATATTATACTTTTTATGTTGAGCAAAAACACTTACCGAACACAACATCAAAAGCAACAAAATTACCACACTTCTCTTCATCATTAATCTATTTTTATTTTCTGATGCAAAGATATGGGATAGAACAAAGCACGTCAATTCTCACTTTTAGGTATATTTAATAGAAATAGCTACCTAAAAATGTTTAAAACACACAAAAAAGTAGATTATTCAAAAAAATTATTGAATAATCTACTTTTTAAAAAATTTATTTTTTTATTTAAAATGCGAACTATTAATATATTTATTTTCGCCTTGAGAAACAATACTTTTTTCTGGAGATTTAATATTATAAGAAACTTTTATATTATTTTCCTGTCCATTATATAATTTAACTTTTATATTAAAAGTTATTTTATCTTTACCAACAGCTTTATCAATATATTTTTTTATTGGGAAAGAAGCAAGTCCAAGATATTCATAACCAGCAGTTTCACCATGAGCATTTTGTCTGAATTCTAAATTAATCTCGTCTGTTGAAGTGCTTGAGCTATCTTCTATTTTATTTTCAACCATATTAATTAAGTGTTGCTCATAATCTGCAAGAAAACAAAAATATACATTTATGTATCCACCTCCCGTATCAATACCTTCTATTCCGACAAAAGGATCGTTTCCAACTTCATCTTTATTATCATTTGTTAAATCGATAATATCCTTAGTAAGCACCCAACTAAAACCTGTTAACCTTACGTCATGATCAATTACAGCACTTTCTGCATAATCATTTTCATATACAAAAGTCATAAGTATACGTTTACCATTTTCAGCATCTGAATTAAAACTTAATGGACGAACTAACTCTCCATCATCAAGTTTTAAGAGAAAATCTCCAGTTGTCTCTCTATCTACAGAACCTAAAGAGATGTATTCAGTTTGATAATCATCATTGTTATTACAACCTATCACTGTGAAAGGGAGTAACAATAGAACAGCTAAATAAAGGATATTTTTCATAATATTCAATTTTAAGTTATAAGCAAAGATAACATTTTTTTATGTAAAAACCAAAAAATCGACAACTAAACATTGTCGATTTTTATTTATATTAAATATTTATACCTTATAGTTTTTCTTTAACAAAAAAAATACATTTGTTCATAAGATTTCTACGAGGCCATCTTTCTGGATACATACTATGATTTCTATCTGGATAGATTACCATATCAAACATTTTACCCTCTTTTTCAAGATTTCTTATCATCTCAAAAGTATTTTGTGGGTGAACATTATCATCGGCAGAACCATGAGCAATAAGCAAATTACCTTTTAGATTTTTAGCAAACCCTAGAGGAGAATTATCGTCATAACCTGCTGGATTATCTTGAGGAAGACCATTGTATATCTCTGTATATATTGTGTCATAATATCTCCAACTTGTTACGGGAGCAACTGCAATAGCCGATTTAAAGATATCTGAATGTTTAAGAATACAATTCAACGACATGAAACCACCGTAGCTCCAACCATAAATTCCTATTCTGCTTCCATCAACATAACTTTGTTTAGCAAAATATTTTGCTGCATCTGCTTGATCTATAACTTCAAGACCTCCAAGATTATTATATGTACATTTCTTAAATTCTTCACCTCTGAAACCAGTACCACGACCATCTACACAAACAACTAGGTAACCTTCATTTACAAGAGCATATTCCCAAGATATATACCAAGAATCACTAACTTGTTGAGATGCAGGACCACTATATTGTGTCATAAATAATGGATATTTTTTATTAACATCAAAATCTAGAGGTTTCAAGATATAAGCATTTAGCTCAAATCCTTTTTCTGTTGTTATTGTCATAAGCTCTTTCACAGGAAGTTTATATTCTGCAATACGAGCTTTTAGAGAAGCATTATCTTCAAGAACACGAACCAACGAACCATTAGCTTTATGAAGTGTGACAACATTTGGAGTTGTTGTATTTGAGAAATAACTTATATAGTAGCTGAAATTTTTGTTAAAAGATATACGATACATTCCGTCGCCAGTTGTAAGACGTTTTTTTCTTTTACCATTTAAATTTACAGAATAAAGATTACGACGTACAGAAGAAGTTTCTGTTGAAGTATAGAAAACTTTACCATCTTTATTTACACCTAAGAAATTAACAACTTCCCAATCTCCTTTTGTTATAGCATTTAGTTCACCACTAGTTATACTATATAAATATAGGTGCATAAATCCATTTTTCTCGCTTTTGACAACAAATCTATCGCCATCGGGTAAGAAAAGAACTGAGTCATCGGTAAGACGTTCTATATAACAATCTTCTTTTTCATTATATACTACTTTTGAAGTTCCGTCACTAATATTACATTGAAGAATATCAAATTCATTTTGAAGTCTGTTAACTATGAAAATCATAAGAGAAGTTCCATTCCATTGAATACGAGGAACATATTGGTCATCTTCATCACCAATATTCATTTTAACACTTTTCGCACCTTCAAGAGAATAAGAATATATTGAAACTATAGAGTTTTGTTCTCCAGCTTTAGGATATTTGTAACTGTAAACTGTAGGATATAATTTCTCATCAAAACGATTCATGTGATATTCCTTAACACGCTCTTCATCAGAACGATAGTAAGCAATATTTTTAGAATTTTTAGACCATTCGTAACCTTTGCTAAAAGCAAATTCTTCTTCATATACCCAGTCTGGTTTACCGTTTAATATGAAATTAAATTTACCATCTGTAGTCATCTGCACCTCTTCTTTTGAAGCAATATCAACATAGAAAAGGTTATTTTCACGAACAAAAGCAACCTTAGAACCATCAGGAGAGAAACTTGCAACCTCTTGATTTTTTCCTTCAGAAAGCTCTGTAAGACTCTTATCAGCAATATTATATATCCAATATTTAGCTGTATATGAGTGACGATAAATTTCTGCAACATTTGTTGCTATAAGAATCATCGATTCATCGTTACTAAATTCGTAATTATAGATAGATTTTATTTCTGGTATTACTGTCGAACCATCAAAAAGAATAGCTGTTTTCTCTCCAGTTTTATAAGAAAATTCTTCAATAGTATTTCCTTTTGTGGCAGTATAATTTTCACCATTTTCCATAGAGCGTAAACCCCAAACGGATTTTTGTCTAAAAAGCCCCGCAGAGATATCGTCATAGGTAAACTCTTTTAGAGAGCTAGTTTTTTGTTGCGCAATAGACGTTGACGCAAAGAGAGTCGATACGGCCATCGAAAGCATAATAATTTTAAATATTTGTTTCATTTATTTTATTTTTAATATTTTAACTGTTGTCAAACGCTAAAGTATATTTTCAAAATCGCATTAAGCGAGGAAATTCAAGGAGGACTAAGTAAAATTTGCGGAGCGTACATCAAGTACGTGAGCATAAATTTTATCT
>JADFUS010000003.1 GCA_015222165.1 Bacteroidota bacterium | reverse complement strand
TTTTAATAATTTTGTAAAAAAATAACCAATTAAATTATGAAAAAAAATATACTTATAACCTTGTTATTATTAATCTCTTTTATTATTACTGGATGTGGTGAAAGTGAGATTATTCCAGTTGTAGAAAAAGAAAATATCCAGTTATTTACAAAAGATGTTATATTTTCGGCAAAAGGAGAGACTAAACAGTTAAAATTTGCTTCGGAAAAGGATTGGAATTTATCTTTAAAAGGTGATGATGTTTCGTGGTGTTCTTTATCTGTTTCATCAGGAATTGCTGGAGATGTTATCGTTGATATTACGGCATTAAAAAATGATAATGATAATGAAAGAAAACTTGAAGTAGTAATAGATTCTCAAGAAGAAACGAAAAGTATCATTGTTTCGCAAGTTTCGAAAATTTTCGAATACTCTTTATCCGTTGATAAGCATTCGTTTAATTGTACTTGTGAAGAGCAGGAAATAAATATTTCTGTTAGTTCAAATGTTACTCCAGATATAAGCGTAAATGAATCGTGGATATCTGTAATAAATTCTAAATCAGTAACAACCAAAGTATATAAATTTAAATTAAGTAAAAACAGTACATTTGTAAAAAGGGAAGCCGAAATTACATTTGTTGTAGGTGATAAAAAAGAAAAAATAGTTGTTAATCAAAGTATTTCAGATGTTGTTGATGATTATTTAACTACAGATAAAACGACTTATGATATAAGTGCTGATGGTGGAAATATCACCATGAATTTAGAGTCAAATAAAACTATTAATTTAACAATAGATGATTCGTCTTCATCGTGGATAAAAAATATTTCTTCAAAAAAATCATCATTTGATTTTGAAATTTTTTCAAATAGCAATACTGTAAAAAGAGTCGGAAGATTAACGTTTATTGCAGGTAGCGAGAAATTGCAAATTACTATTAATCAGGAAGGTAAAAATGTTGTTGTAACAAATATTATAACAGATGAAGAAGCAAAAGCATGGGGACTTGGCGATATAGTTTCAGAGCAATATCACAGAGATAGAAATTATGATTGGTATTATGATCAAGATTATTCAGGAACATATTATTATGCAAATTGTGGACCTACATGTGCTGTAATGGCAGTGAAATGGTGTAAGAAAAGTTTTTCGGAAACTCCAGAACAAGCACGAAATAAATATTTTGAATATACAGGTGCTAATGGTTGGACTACAGATCAAATTCCTGCATATATTAAAAAGAATGGTGGATTTACAAAAACTATTTCTATATATGATTCTTTTGATGTAGTGAAAGATGAATTGAAAAAAGGTAATATTGCTATTTTCTGTGTAGATATCTTTTTTATAAAATATAATAAGAATAAGGAAGAAAGAGTGAAAGCTTATTACGAAACGACTTATCAAGGAAGTGGACATTATATTTTGATAAAAGGTTATGTTAAAGTTGGAGGTAAAGAGTATTTTGAAGTTTACGATCCTAATGGTCAGTTGGGAATGAAATATAAAGATGGTTCTTTATGTGGCACAAATAGATATTATAGTTATGAAGATATGAAATGGGCTGTGCGATATTGGCATCATAATGCTATTATCGTCAGTGATAAATCAATATAAAGTGAAAAATAGAAATCCCGTTTTGAAGTGAAAATTTCAAAACGGGATTTTTTTATTATATATGTTCTTTTATCTTAGGCGGTCGTTAGAACGAACAAGTACTTCGTCTCTAAGGATTAATCTGTGTGCGAAAAATAGAAGAGCAACATTTATTAATGGGATAGCAAGAACGTAAGAATATAGTATGCTATATGTCTCTATGCTCTCTTTTATTGTGCTTACGGTATCCCAAAGATAATAACCCTCAAGTCCTAATAAAATTATCGATGCAAAAAGAGCGAAAATTGTAATTCTCATTTGTAAAGTTCTTTTCTTAAAAAGAAATATAGCTACAAAAGAGAGTAGTCCAGTTAAAATAACCATTGCTCCATAATATATTGATATTGGGCTTTGGATATTTCCTATTTCGCTATTATCAATTCCAAAAGCCATTGGGCGAATAATATTTGTAATTTCTGTGCCATCAACATTATACGAACTTGTTATGGTACATAGTGAGCCGAAAGTTTGACCAATTATTAGTAAAAATGCGGCAAATAGAAAGAGTGTTTGTTTTCTTTGTATCATGTCTTTTTATTGAAATTTTTTGATTTTTTCTAAAATTTCTTCCATCTCTTCTTTCGAAAGAGTGAGTTTTTTGTTTTGGAAGCTCATGTCTTTTTCTTCATTCATAGGTATAAGATGAATGTGAGCATGAGGAACTTCTAAGCCGATAACTGTAACACCTACTTTTCTACAGTTAAATGCTTTTTCTAGAGTTTTTGCAACACTTTTTGCGAATATCATCATTTCTGAAAGTTCGCTGTCCGATAAATCAAAAATATTATCTTCTTCCCTTTTAGGGATAATAAGTGTGTGACCTTTTTGTACAGGGAATGCGTCTAAAATAGCTACAAAGTTTTCATTTTCTGCAACTTTGTAAGAAGGTATTTCCCCTTTAATAATACGTGTGAAAATTGATGCCATGATTTAAATATTATTTTTGTTTTTCTAATGGATTATAGTCATTTTTGCCTTCAAGTCTTGAGACTTTAGATACTCCTTTGATTTTTTTCAAAAGAGAAATTGTTTCTTGAATATCATGTATATTGCTGACATACATAGAGATATATCCTCTAATAAGTCCTTTTTTTGTTTCTACTACTAGTTTGTCTATATTTATATTAAGTTGACCTGAAATAACTTGTGTAATATTAAGAATTATCCCTCTACGGTCTATTCCTTCTATTTGAAGATGAACAAGATAGGACATTATAGTCTTTGAAGTCCACTCTGCATCAACAATTCTATCTCCTTGTTTTGATGCAATATCAGTTGCTACTTCACAACCTTTTTTGTGCATTATTATCTTTCCACTATCTGTTCGGAAACCAACAACTTCGTCTCCAGGTATTGGATTACAACATTTTGCGATTATGAAAGTCTCTTTTTTAAGAGATTGTCTCTTTTTGTTATCAGTAAATATTTTAAGAGGGTTAAGAGAAAATGACCAAAAACGCCTTGGGGGCATTATGTGATTATTGTTTTCATCAAAAAGATTTCCTAAATTATCTATATTTATTATTCCAGAGCCGATGTTGCTATAAAATTCTTCTTTTGTAGCACAAGAGTAAAATCCAAGAATTTTGGACATAACATCTTTTCTTTTGCTAGAAATATTTAGTTGTTTAAGTTTTCCAATAAGTTTTTCTTTACCGACATTAACATTATTAGAGTTTTTGTTTTTTAGGTATGCTCGGACAGCTTGTTTAGCCTTAGAAGTATGAACTTTATCTATCCATTCTACGCTGGGGCTACTGCTTTCAGAGGTTATTATTTCTATTTGGTCTCCACTTCTTATAAGTGAAAAAAGCGATTGTATTTTGTGATCAACTTTTACACCGATAGCTTTATTTCCAATATTAGTGTGAATATCATATGCAAAATCAAGGTAAATTGCTCCTTTAGGAAGTATTCGAGAGTCTCCTTTAGGTGTAAAAACAACAATTTCTCTAGAGTAAAGATTTAATTTAAATTCATCAAGAAATTCTACTGCGTGTTCATTCGAACCACTTAAAGCACTACGTACCTCTTTTAACCATTTATCTAGTTCGTTTTCACGAGGTTCGTTTTGTTTGTATTTCCAATGAGCAGCAAAGCCTCTTTCGGCTATTTCATTCATTCTCTCAGAGCGGATTTGAACTTCCACCCAAATACCATCAGGTCCCATAACTGTGCAGTGTAAAGATTCATATCCATTTGCTTTTGGGATACTTATCCAATCACGAATTCTATCTGGTTTGGGTTTGTAAACTTCGGTTATAAGAGAGTATATATGCCAACATTGACTTGATTCGGGAATTAATTTTGCAGGTTTAAAAACTATACGTATCGCAAAAAGATCGTAAACTTCTTCAAGAGTTATTTTTTTGCGTTGCATTTTTTTCCATATAGAATATATGGCTTTTTCCCGTCCGCAGATTTGAAAATCTATACCATTACTTTCTAAACTCTTAATTATAGGAGCATTAAATTTGTCTACAAATTCATTTCTAGAAAGGGTAGTCATTGATAGCTTTTTGCATATCATATCATATTCTTCGGGATAAGAATATTTTAGACAATAATCTTCAAGTTCAGTTTTTATGGTATATAGACCAAGCCTATGTGCAAGAGGTGCGAAAAGAGTAATTGTTTCACTGACAATCTTAGTCCTTTTTTTAGGAGGCATAGATTGTAGAGTTCTCATATTATGAAGCCTATCAGAAAGTTTTATCAAAATTACTCTGACATCATCTGAAAGAGTAAAAAGCATTTTCTTAAAGTTTTCGGCTTGTTGAGAATTTGTTTGTGCTAAATCTCCTGCTTTTTTTATTTTCGTGAGACCATCAACCATTGAAGAGACTTTTTCTCCATATCTCGACTTTATATCGTCAACAGTATAGTCGGTATCTTCAACAACATCGTGTAGAAGTGCCGCACAAACAGATTTTGTGCCTAAACCAATCTCTGTAACGACAATATTTGCAACAGCTATTGGGTGTATTATATATGGTTCTCCTGACCGTCTTCTGACATTTGCATGTGCTTTATTTGCAAATTCAAAAGCATCTAAAATCATAGCTCTGTCAGCCTCTTTACGAAGAAAATGTTTGTCACACGAATCCATCAACTTATCTAGGTAGCTATATATTATTTTATTATCTTCTTCTGTAAACATTGGCTATTTTCTTTTGTGGGCTGAATTGAAATTTTAATTATTTGGAAAATCAAAGATACAAAAAAATATACATCTTTTATTTATAATATAGAAATTTATTACATCTTATAGCCTAGCTCCTCAATCATTTTTTTATCTTCGTCTATTTTTGAGCCTACGGTTGTTAAAAGATCTCCCATTAAAGCAGCATTAACGCCTCCTAAAAGAGCTTTTCTTTGAATATGTTCTATTTGTAAACGTCCTCCAGCAAAACGTATTCTAGCTTTAGGATTTACAAGTCTAAACATTGCAAAAGTTGTTAGAACTTCTTCGTCAGAAAGAGGTTTTGTGTTTTCTAATTTTGTCCCTTTTATAGGATTTAGAATATTTAAAGGAATAGAAGTTACGCCTAAATCTCTAAGTGTTAAAGCCATATCGACTCTATCTTCAAAAGTTTCTCCCATGCCTATAATTCCTCCAGAACATATATTCATTCCAACTGCTCTAGCATTTTTTAGAGTCTCTATTTTTTCATCAAAAGAGTGTGTAGTACATAGAGTTTTGAAAATCTTAGGTGATGTTTCTATGTTGCAATGGTAATTATCAACTCCACTATTTTTTAATTCTTGAAGAACGCTTTTTTCAACAAGACCCATTGATGCACAAAGACCTATGTTAACTTTTTTCTTTAGTGTTTTATATATTTCGTAAATTTGTATTGCATCGTCTCCAGAAATACGTTTTCCACTTGTTACAAGTGAGACTTTTCTTATTCCTTTTTTAGCGTTATAAGATGCATTATCAATTATTTTTTCAGTATCAATTAAGGGGTAAATATCCGCATTAGTTTTATGAAAAACAGATTGAGAACACCATTTACAATCTTCGCTACATTTTCCTGATTTAGCGTTAATTATAGAACAAGTATCAAAATCATTTCCATTGAAATGTTCTCTAATTTCATTCGCTAATTTATATAGTTCCTCTTTATTCTTAATATTATTCAATTCAAGAGCCTCTTCTCTTGTAATATTTTGGTTGTTAAGGATTTTTTCTTTTATTTCAGAAATTTTCATATCTTCGTTGTTATAAGTGATTTTTATCACGTTATACAAATATAACTATTTTTAATGAAAAATAAATATATATCTTTGTGAAAATTAATGTTCTATGAAAGAAAGATTAAAAAAACTTGAGGAACAGGGGTGTTTAAGAAGCTTAAAATGCACTCAGTCAGAAGGGAAATACATAATATATGATGGTTGTAAATACCTGAATTTTTCTTCAAATGACTATTTAGGTTTGACGGATATAGCTCTTCAAACCCAGTTTTTTGGTGATATAGACAATCAAAAAGAATTTTTATTGTCTAATCCATCTTCTCGTTTGATGACTGGAAATAATATCCATTATGAAGAATTAGAAAATTCGATATCTTCATTATTTAAGCGTCCCGCTTGTTTAGTTTTAAGTTGTGGATATATGTTAAATAGTGGTGTTTTACCTGCGTTGACTTCAGAAAAAGATTTAATTATTGCTGATAAGCTCGTTCATGCAAGTATAATTGACGGTTTAAGATTATGCAAGTGTCGTTGGAAAAGATACAGACATAATAACATGGCAGATTTGCGTCGAATTATTGAAAGTGAAAAAGTTGAGGGGACTATATATATAGTCACAGAATCGATTTTTAGTATGGACGGTGATATTGCTCCTTTAAAAGAACTTGTTGCTCTAAAAGAAGAATTTGGGGCTAAATTATACGTTGATGAGGCTCATGCTTTTGGTGTCAGAGGAGATAATGGTTGCGGTATTGCCGAAGAGTGTGGAGTAGTTGAAAAAATAGATTATATAGTTGCTACATTAGGGAAAGCAATGGCTTCTCAAGGAGCATTTATTGTTTGTGACACTCTTTCAAGAAATTTCCTTATAAATAAGATGCGTACGCTTATTTTTTCAACGGCTATGCCTTCAATATCACTTATGTGGAGCAAATTTTTGATTGATAAATTACCTGAATTTGCAGATAGAAGAGGTAAATTGGCTGAAAATATTGCTTATCTTTCAGAATTGGGTTTTCCGTCAGATTCTCATATTGTTCCTGTTATGGTTGGTGATGCTCAAAAGGTTGTTCAGATAGTTGAAAATCTTAAAAAAGAGGGTATTTGGGCTATGGCTGTACGTCACCCAACTGTTCCAAAAGGGACAGAAAGATTGCGTTTATCTATAACTTCTTCGTTTTCGAGCCAAGATTTAAATTTTTTGGCACAAAACGTAAAGTCTAAGTTGTAGATAATCAAGTAGTTATATAAGTGATAGCAAAAAATTAACTTTTTTATTTCATTATTATAACTATTCCCATTAACTTTGCTGAGAAATTAAAGAATTAAAGATGCAGGTTGTAAAAACTATTGAGGAACTGAAAAAGTTAGTCAATGAATATAGATGCGAAGGGTTGGTAGGTTTAGTACCAACAATGGGCGCATTACACAACGGACATAAAAAGCTCGTTGAGCAGTGTAAAAAAGAAAATGATTTTGTTGTTGCGAGTGTTTTCGTTAATCCAACACAATTTAATGATAAAAAAGATTTGGTCTCTTATCCTCGTAGTTTTGACGAGGATTGTGTACTATTGAAAGAGGCAGGTTGTGATGCTGTTTTTGCTCCGTCTGTTGAAGAAATTTATCCAGAATCTGACGATAGAATTTTTGATTTTGGTGAGTTGGCAACAGTAATGGAGGGTGCAAATCGTCCTGGTCATTTCAATGGTGTAGCACAAATTGTAAGCAAACTTTTTATGTTTGTTGAGCCAGATATAGCTTATTTTGGAGAGAAAGATTTTCAACAACTTACGATTATTCGTCGCATGGTTGAACTTCTTAATTTAAATATAGAAATTGTAGGTGTGCCTATAGTTCGTGAAGCAGATGGTTTGGCGTTAAGTTCTAGAAATGCTCTTTTGAGTGAAGAACAACGTGCCGTAGCTCCTAATATATTTAAGATTATTCAGAAATATGCAGATAAAAATAGAGGGTTGAGTGTTGAAGAAACTATAAAATCTGTTGTTAAGGAGATAAATTTAAGCTCTTTAATGGAGGTAGAATATTTTGTTTTAGCAGATTCAACTTCGCTGAAATTAATCTCTTCTTGGGAAGATAGTGCAGAGCCTAGAGGTTTTGTCACTGTTAAATTAGGAAATGTACGAATTATAGATAATTTAAAATTTTAGACAATGAATATCGAAGTCCTTAAATCGAAAATTCACCGTGTAAAAGTTACACAAGCAAATCTTGACTATGTCGGAAGTATAACTATCGATGAAGATTTATTAGATTCAGCAAATATGATTGCTGGTGAAAAAGTTTCTATTGTAAATAATAACAATGGAGAACGTCTTGAAACCTATATTATTAAAGGTGAGAGGGGTTCAGGAATTATAGCTTTAAATGGAGCGGCAGCGAGAAAAGTTGCGATAGGTGATATTATTATAATTATCTCCTATGCGTCAATGGATTTTGAAGAAGCTAAGAGATTTACTCCGTGGACGGTTTTTCCAGATACTGAAACAAATACATTGATAAAATAATTAAAAAGTTTGACTAAATTTAGTCAAACTTTTTTTATGATTATTATATATTTTAGTTGTTTATTTAAATTATTTTGAAATGCAAAAGAGCTCTTTATTGTAATTATGTTAATCTAAATGTAAAAATAAGAAAAGTACTGTTTTTTAATTCACAAATAATTTCTCTTTTTATAAGAAGTGGTCTTTTATTTTTATATCTTTGAGGCTATGAAAAAAATTATTCTTATAACTGGTGCTTCTTCTGGTTTCGGACACGATGTCTCAAATGCTTTACTTGAAAAAGGGCATACTGTTTATGCGGTTGCTCGTGGTGTCGATAAAATGGCTGATTTAGCTGAAAAAGGTGCTAAATTAATGCAAGTAGATGTTACTTCCGATAAAGATGTGCGTTTGTGTGTTGAGCGTATTGTCGAAAAGGAGGGACGTATAGATGTTCTTTTTAATAATGCTGGTTACGGAAGTTTTGGTACTATTGAAGATGTCGATATGGATAATATTTTCGAACAATTTAATGTAAATGTTTATGGCTTAGTCAGAATGATAAAAGCTGTGCTTCCATATATGCGTAAAGAACGTTCGGGATTAATTATAAATACTTCTTCTGTTGTGGGTAAATTAAGTATGCCATGTAGTGGTTATTATTCTGCCACAAAACACGCTGTAGAGTCTTTGTCCGATGCTTTACGTTATGAAGTTCGTGATTTTGGAATAAAGGTTTCTGTAATAGAGCCAGGTCCTGTAAAAACTGGATTTGAGAGAGTAGTGTTTGAAAAAATAGCTAATCCTTCGGAGGATTATAAATCATATATGAAAAGTTTTGTGAAGGCTTTTAAAAAGTTGTATGTTCATGCTCCGACAACAAGTTCTACAGTAAAAAGTGTGGTTCATGCTGTAGAATCTAAAAATCCTAAGATACGTTATCGTACGACTTTAGGTTCAAAAATGTTAATATGTATAAAATATATAACCACTGACCGTGTTTTCGATAGATTAATGCGAAGATTTGTGCGTTAGTAATAATAAAAATAAAAGCTGTTTTAATTTCACAAATGTGATTTTAAAACAGCTTTTCATTATTTAATTATAGTTATATTGTGTCTTTTAAATTCATTGTTAAGCGGTTCTTCGAATTCGTAACTTATAAACCCTAAAGATACTATTTGGGGCTTGTTAGATTTTGTTATAATTTTTATTTTTAATGTTTTATTACCGTAGACTATATCTTTTTCTATTAATATTTTTGAGATGTCTTTATATGAATATTTATACGATTTTAATCTGAAAAAGTTTTTAACGATAAATTCATTATCTTCAAAAATAATATAGTAAGATCTTTTTGCAGAAATAATATATAAGATAATTCCAAAAAATAAGGTCATTCCCGAAATAGAGAACTGTTGATTAAAATATGAAATTATAGAAAAAATTATAAGTGCAAAGCCAAAAAGTAAATAATAAAGAGAAATACTCTTTTTTAAAGAAGATTTTATTTCCATAGTTTTTTAATAAAAAAAGGTCTTGCTAATTTTTCAGCAAGACCTTTTAGAATATTATAATTTAAAATTATTTGCTATAATCCATGGTTGCAAGTCTTTTGTAGCTGTTATATCTCCATTTTGCATTGTCTTCGGCAGCTTTGAATAAATCCTTAGCTTCGTCAGGGAATGTTTTTAATAAAGATGTATAACGTACTTCATTACCCAAATATGCTTGGAAATCTTCCCATTTAGGCTCTTTTGTTGTATCTATAGAGAATGGATTTTTTCCTTCTTCAGCAAGATCTGGATTGAAGTGCCATAGATGCCAGTATCCACAATCAACAGCCTCTTTTTCAGTAAGATTAGAGTGTCCCATGCCTTTTTTGTTACCGTGGTTGATACATGGTGCATAAGCGATGATTAATGATGGTCCATCATAAGCCTCAGCTTCTTTAAGAACTTTTAGGTATTGGCTTTGGCTTGCTCCAATAGCAACTTGTGCTACATATACATAACCATAAGTCATTGCCATAGCTCCAAGGTCTTTCTTACGAATACGTTTACCTGCAGAAGCAAATTTCGCTACCGCTCCAATAGGAGTAGATTTTGAAGATTGACCTCCAGTATTAGAATAAACCTCAGTATCAAGTACCAAAATATTAACGTTTTCACCAGATGCAAGAACGTGATCAACGCCACCGTAACCAATATCATAAGCCCAACCGTCACCACCAATTATCCATTGTGATTTTTTGATGATGTATTGTTTAAGCTCAGTGATTCGTTTACAATAGCTACAGTCACATTTTTCTGTCATAGGAACAAGACGTTTAGCAATATCAACAGTTTTTTCAGAATCATTACGGTTGTCTATCCACTCTTGCATGATAGATTTAAGCTCGTCAGAACAAGAAGTACATTTTTCTATAGCTTCTGTCATAACTGATTCAAGTTGAGAACGCATTGTTTCAACTCCGATACGCATACCAAGACCAAATTCAGCATTGTCTTCAAATAGTGAGTTAGCCCAAGCTGGACCAAAACCATCTTTGTTTGTACAATATGGACTTGATGGAGCAGAACCAGAATATATAGAAGAACAACCAGTTGCATTTGCTACCATCATACGATCACCAAATAGTTGAGTGATATTTTTGATATATGGTGTTTCACCGCAACCTGCACAAGCTCCAGAGAATTCGAATAGAGGTTGTGAGAATTGACTATTCTTAACACTAGCACGTCTGTCAACAACATCTTTATAACCAACAGTATTGTGCATGTAATCCCAAACTTTTGCATTAGGCAATTGACTTTGTATAGTCTCAAGTTTTAATGATTTTGGTTTTGAAGGACAAACGCTAACACAGTTTCCACAACCAGTACAATCAAGAGGACTTATTTGCATAGAGAATTTGTACCCTTTAAGAGCACCTTTACCGTCTGTAAATTTAGTTCCTTCTGGTGCGTTTTTAGCTTCTTCTTCTGTCATTAAGAAAGGACGTATGGCAGCGTGAGGACAAACATAAGCACATTGATTACATTGTATACATGTTTCATTATTCCATTCAGGAACAAATGCAGCTACACCACGTTTTTCATATTGTGCTGTTCCAGCTTCCCAAGTTCCGTCTTCACGACCTTTGAATGCACTTACAGGAAGAGAATCACCATTTAAATCGTTTATAGGATTTACAATGTTAGCGATAAAGTCAGGAACGTTTATTTTTATAGGTTTTTTAGGAGTAATTGTTGCCCACTCTTGAGGAATTTCTATTTTTGAAACAGAAGAACCAGCTTCAACAGCTTTGTAGTTTAGATTGACAACATTCTCACCTTTTTTACCGTAAGATTTAAGAATAGCTTTTTTCATTTGTTCGACAGCCAAGTCGTAAGGTATAACCTCAGCAACTTTAAAGAAAGCCGATTGCATGATAGTATTTGTTCTGCTACCTAAACCAATTTCTTGAGCCATTTTTGTAGCATCGATAATATATAAGTTAATCTTGTGTTTTGCAAGATATACTTTCATAGTATCAGGAAGATTATTTTTTGTCTCTTCGCTATTCCAAGGGCTGTTTAATAAGAATGTACCTCCGTCTTTTAAACCTTTCAACAAATCATATTTATGAATATATGCTGAAACGTGACAAGCAACAAGATTTGGATTTGTTACAAGATATGGAGATAATATTGGTTTGTCGCCAAAACGTAGGTGAGAAGATGTATAACCACCAGATTTTTTTGAGTCATAAGCGAAATATGCTTGACAATATTTGTCAGTAGATTCACCGATGATTTTTATAGAGTTTTTGTTTGCACCAACAGTACCATCAGAACCAAGACCTATGAAACGAGCTTCGAAAGTCTCTTTAGAAGCAAGACTAATTTCTTCACCTAGAGGTAGAGATGTAAATGTAACATCATCGTTTATCCCAAGAGTGAATTGGTTTTTAGGTTCGTTTTGAGCAAGATTATCATAAACTGCGATAATTTGCGATGGAGTAGTGTCTTTAGAAGAAAGACCATAACGACCACCTACAATAATAGGAGCATCTTTTTGACCGTAGAATACTTCTCTAACGTCAAGGTATAAAGGTTCTCCGTTAGCACCAGCTTCTTTTGTACGATCTAAAACACAAATACGTTTTACTGTTTTAGGGACAACACGGAATAAGTGTTTTGCAGAGAATGGGCGATATAGGTGAACGTTCACAACACCAACATTGTCACCATTAGCATTCTTATAGTCTATAACTTCTTTTATAGTGTCAGTTACAGAACCCATAGAAATAATTATGTTTTCTGCATCTTCAGCACCATAATAAGTAAATGGAGCATAGTTACGACCTGTGATTTTACTTATGTCATTCATGTATCCTTCAACAAGATCAGGAATAGCATTATAAAAACTATTTGAAGCTTCACGAGCTTGGAAATAGATATCAGGATTTTGTGCAGTACCTCTTGTTACAGGATGTTCTGGATTTAAAGCTCTTTTACGGAATTCCGCTAAAGCTTTTTTGTCAAGAAGAGGTTCAAGATCACTTATTTGTAACGCTTCAATTTTTTGAATTTCGTGAGATGTACGAAAACCATCAAAAATATTCATAAAAGGGATTCTAGATTTAATAGATGCTAAATGTGAAATAGCACTTAAATCCATAACCTCTTGTACACTACTTGATATTATCATTGCAAAGCCTGTTTGGCGTGTTGCCATAATATCTTGGTGGTCACCAAAAATAGATAATGCGTGTGAAGCTAAAGAACGAGCTGTAACGTGGAAAACTGCAGGAAGAAGTTCTCCAGCTAGTTTATACATATTTGGTATCATAAGAAGTAAACCTTGTGATGCCGTATAAGTAGTAGCTAATGCTCCCGACTGTAAAGCTCCGTGTAATGTACCTGCAGCGCCTGCTTCAGATTGCATTTCGACAACTTTAACTTTTTCACCAAAAATATTCTTACGACCATTTGCTGACCATTCATCAACTAATTCAGCCATTGTTGAAGATGGCGTGATAGGATAAATAGAGGCAACCTCACTGAACATATATGATATATGAGCAGCAGCGTAGTTACCATCACATGTGATGATTGCTTTTTTTTCTTTCATGATATAGATTATTTTTTATGTTATATTATATCAAAGTTAATATATAACGAATAGCAAATATATATATTATTTTTGTATTTATAAAATCATTTTAGTAAACAATATATTTGTTAATGTTAAAAATAATTTTTTAGGAGAAAATATGTTTATATTATGCTCGTTAAAAGCCAATTTACAGATAATAATTAATATTAATATAAAAAGATTAATAAAAAATGTATTTTGTTTTTTTAGAGAATTTAGACGAAATATTTATTTTGAATAATATAAAGATATTCTCTATTATTATATAGGTATTGAATAAAATATTGGAAATTTTAATAAATTATTTAAATAATTAGAGATAATGAAAAATCTTTAATTATTTATGGTTTTTAATAGAAAAAGAAATATATGATTGAATTTTATATTAATTGCTGTAATTGAAAGAGTTGAGCAGATTTCTAAAAATATTTATAAGAAAAAAGAATATTTAAACATTAATAAAATATATTTATTTAATAAAAAAGTAAAATTAATAAAAAAATATATTTATCTTGCGTTCGGTAAAGATGTTTTTACCAAATATTAACTAACCTAACCCCCAAAAATTTATGAAAAATTTATTTAACTTTTTTGTTTGTTTTTTAGCTGTTGCTACTATTTCATCTTGTTCGAAAGATGAAGAAAAACCAGAAGTAGGAAATACATTAAAAACAAATACTCTTAAAATCGAATGTGAAAAAACAGGAGGTATTAAAACTTTAAGTATTACTTCAAATTCTGATTGGATTATTACAAGTTCTTTGGATTTTGTAGCTGTTAAAACAATGTCTGGAAGTGGTGATAAAGATGTTTCTTTAGGATTCATTCAAAACACAACAGGTAAAGATATGACAGGTAAAATTAAAGTTGCTTTAAAAGATAATTCTAAAAATGTAGAGGTAACTCTTACTCTAAAAGGAGCTGAAGAGCCTATCAAAGTAGTTGTTGATTATGCTAACCTTGAAAAATACATGGTAGATGTTGAAGGTGGCGTATTTACAATGAGTTCTGAAGAAGCTCAAGCTGGTATTGAAGATGAAGATGCTAAACCATTTCAAACTCCTCATGAAGTAACTTTAAAATCATTTAAGATTTGTCAATACGAAGTTACTCAAGAAATTTGGAAACGTGTAATGAAAACTACACCTTATGTTGATGGTGGTACAAGTCCAATGGAAGGAACAACAATCAAAGATTTTACATCTAAAGGTGCTCCAGTAATTTTTGTTACTTGGTTAGAGTGTGTTCAATTTTGTAATGCTTTGAGTATTGAAAAAGAACTTACTCCTTACTATACAATAGCTGGATCAGAAGTAACAATAGCTGGTGGTAATGGTTTCCGTTTGCCAACTGAGGCAGAGTGGGAATATGCTGCTAAAGGTGGTAAAAAAACTCAAGGTTTAGCTATGGCTGGTTTTAGTGTTGAAGAAATTGATGATTATGCTTGGACTGGTGATAATTGTGGTGGTAACATTAATTCTGTAGGAGAGAAAAAAGCAAACGAATTAAACTTATATGATATGAGTGGTAATGTTTGGGAACAAGTTTCTGATTTCTACGCAGAATTTTCAGCTGATGCTCAAGTAGATCCTAAAGGTCCTGCAACAGGAGAAGAAGGAGTTATGCGTGGAGCAAGTTGGTATGGTAAAGGTGGAGACGAAGGAACATATTTCCCTTTCCGTATAGATGTTCGTCTTTCAATGGATAGAACTGTTGGTGATGATGATCGTGGTTTCCGTTTTGCTCAATCTGTTGAAGCTAAATAATTTCAACTTTTATTATATTAGAATCTATCTGATTATTATTCGGATAGGTTCTTTTTTTGTGCATAATTTTGGTAAATTAAATATAAATTACTACATTTGCACGCAAAGTATGGGAATCTCTTATGTGAATATATATAATTAGGTCCGTAATATTCCGTACTAAACTTAAAAAATTTTACAAGTGGAAAATTTAATCAAAATTGCTACTGCGAGCTACAATGCTGGTTTAGCAACAGAAGTTCCTGTTCGTCCTAGCTTTAAAGCTGGTGATACAGTTACTGTTACTTACAAAATTATCGAAGGTTCTAAAGAACGTCAACAAAGTTTTAGAGGCGTTGTTATCCAAAAAAGAGGTGAAGGTAGTACACAAACATTTACAGTACGTAAAATCACTGAAGGTGTTGGCGTAGAGAGAATATTCCCTATGAATCTTCCTACTATTGTTTCTATTGAAGTAAACAAAGTTGGTATTGTTCGTAGAGCACGTATATTCTATTACCGTGAACTTAGAGGTAAAAAAGCTCGTATCAAAGAGAAAAGATTTATACGTAAAAAATAATTTTCTTAACTTTTTAGTTTTGAAAGTTTCGTGAGAAATTTTTATCTGTGTGACGATAATTATAGAGGGTATTTGGTTTTTTCCGAATGCCCTCTTATTATTTTAAAAAATATTAATGCAAAAAATAAAAATTGTTAATAATATATTTTGTATTTTTGTAAAAAAGGTTATTTATGCAGGATATAATTCAAAATAGAGAAAATATAAATGATAATTTTTTAGTATATAATTATGCAATATTAGGGCAGCAAAAAATCATAAAATCTCCTTTAAATTATATAGGAGGTAAATATAAATTATTGCCACAAATATTACCATTATTGCCAAAAAATATAAATTGTTTTGTTGATTTATTTGCTGGTGGGTGTAATGTAGGAATTAATATTTCAGCAAATAAAGTTGTATGTAATGATAATATTCCTTTTTTAATAGATTTATATAATAAATTTAAAAGGACTAATATATTAGACATAATAGCTCATATAGATAAAAGAATAGTTCAGTATGATTTAAATCTTGAAAATAAAAATGGATATATGTTATTAAGAGATAATTATAATAAACAAAAAAATCCGTTAGATTTATTTGTTCTTATTTCATATTCTTTTAATCATCAAATAAGATTTAATAATAAGCATGAATATAATACTCCATTTGGAAAAGATAGAAGTTCTTTTAATGAGACTATGAGATGTAACCTTATTTTATTTGTTGAAAGAATTAAAAATAATAATATTGATTTTAATAATATTGATTATTCATTATATGATTTTTCTCAATTGTCAATAAATGATTTTGTATATTGTGATCCTCCATATTTAATTACAACTGCAACATATAATGATGGTAAACGTGGTTTTAAGGGTTGGAATGAAAATGAAGAGAAAAAATTGCTTGCAATTCTTGAAACATTGGATAGTAAAGGGATTTTATTTGCATTATCTAATGTTTTAGAACATAAAGGGAGAAGTAATGATTTATTGAAAAAATGGATTATTAAAAATAATTATCATGTAAATTATTTATCAAAAAATTATTCTAATTCTTCATATAATATTAAAAATAGAGATAAAG
>JADFUS010000061.1 GCA_015222165.1 Bacteroidota bacterium | reverse complement strand
TGTTGCCGATTAAAGAAATTGCATGCAATTTCTTTAATCGGCAACAGCTCGAAGAGCTGTAATAACAAACAATATATATAAAAACAATGCCTCCAAACGCAATGTTTCAATCGCAATATATATATAAACAATGTCAACAAATACAATATTTTAATTACAATATCAACACAGACGTTAACACTTCCACAGCACTAAAACGCACTTCCCATAGAGAAACTAAAAAGTTTCTCGTAAAAGTTGTTTTTTCTTATCTTTTTCTTTCAAGAAAAAGTAAGTCCTAGCGAAGCGTAAAAAAAGGCGAAACGTAATAATAGCTGAAAGCAGAAAATGGCGAAGCCTGCCGATTAATGATTAAATTGAAATTGCATACAATTTCTTTAATCGGCAACAGCTCGAAGAGCTGTAATAACGGGCAATGTATCTAAACGCAATATTTTAGATGCAATATATTTAAAATCAGTGTGAACAAATGCAATATTTTAATTGCAATATCAGCACTGACGTTTAACACTTAAATAGCATAAAAACGCTCTTCCCAAAGAGAAACAATAGTTTCTCGCTAAAAGTTTTTTGCTTCACTTTTCTTCAGAAAAGCGAATCTCAGCGAAGCGTAATAAAAGGCGAAGTAAAATATGGAACTGAAAGCAAGGAATGGTGAAACAGTGAACAGCAAATCAAAATATGTGTATCTGAAAGCAGTGAATCGCGAAGCAAATGTATAGCTGAAAGCAGGAAAAAGCGAAGCCAGCCGATTATGATTAAAGGGAAATTGCATGCAATTTCTTTAATCGGCAACAGCTCGAAGAGCTGTAATAACAAACAATATCTACAAATGCAATGCCTCCAAACGCAATATTTCAGTCGCAATATATATACAATGTCAACAAACACAATATTTTAATTACAATATCAATACTGACGTTAACACTTACATAGCACAAAAAACACTCTTCCCAAAGAGAAATAAAATTTCTCGCTAAAAGTTTTTTTCTTCTTTTCTTCAGAAAAGAATGTCCTAGCGAAGCGTAAAAAAAGGC
This sequence comes from Bacteroidota bacterium, assembly GCA_015222165.1. Classification (GTDB taxonomy): domain Bacteria; phylum Bacteroidota; class Bacteroidia; order Bacteroidales; family Rikenellaceae; genus JADFUS01. Next base: position 7,571 of record JADFUS010000061.1, on the reverse strand, counting down.
GAAGCAAAAAAATAGCTGAAAGTAAATAATAGCGAAGCCAACCGATTATGATTAAAAGGAAATTGAATGCAATTTCTTTAATCGGCAACAGCTCGAAGAGCAGTAATAACAAACAATATATTTAAACGTAATATCTTAATACACAATATCACACACTAAGACCTAAATGACGATAATTTTTCATCACAAAAAAAGACAAAAAAATAAGGCAAAGCCTTTATGCCTGCCTTAACCTTATTACGATTATAAACTTTTTTGGATTTGTGCACCCTTTTAAAACTAATTGGGTGAGTGTGATTTTCTATCTCCGCCTCTCTACTTGATTTTCGATTTGCTTTGATGTAATCACCCTGCGTGATTTTCATTTTTTTCATGTTATTTTTATTATCACAAATATAACGCAATAATAAATAAAAAATTGTTTTTATCCTAACTGATATTAGAAAAGCCTACTCGTTAGCTTGTTGAACAATACTTAGTTCCTCATTACTATAATCATTTGCCACAACAAAATCAAAAGACCTTGCTGAACCAGTTGTATTACTTTTAGTTTCTATTAATATAGTATCTTCAGGAAGATTACCGCCTATAGTAATAGAAATCCAATCATTATATATAGTAGTTTTTAACCTTGTTCCTCCTCCAAAAATACTCTCTAATTCCGAAAACTTAGTACATAATGCACAAACGGGTATTATCTCTGAGCAATTTTCTATAACAACTTCTTTCTCAATAGATTTAGACTCTACAACCACCATATCTGGAGATTCTACAGACGCATCAACGTTATCACATGATACTAACATTAATGAAAATAAAGAGAATAGTAATATTAAATTTTTCATAACTTATTTTTTATGATTATATATGTTTCACAAATCACTTTAATGACAAATATAACAAAAAATTAGCTAATTGGAACTTTTTTATCAACTTTTTTTTATTAGACGTGAAAAAAAGCTGATAAAAGCCCAAGCAATTACAGCTCCAAATACATCTGCAAACATATCTAACACTTCGAAACCTCTACCGAAATATGGCTGAATAAATTCTATTATTATCCCTATAAAAATAACAATACCTAAATAAGATAATTTGTATTTTTTACTTGATCTATTATAATAAAGATATGTCATGCCAAATAGAGAGAGCAAAAAATACATTAAAAAGTGGACTATTTTATCTATATACGGTATATTAACAAGCATACTACTCTCTTCGGAAGAGAAATTAGCAAACGATAAATATAGTATACTGAAAAAATAAAACAGCCATAATAGGATAAAAAATCTTCTTCTAAAACTCATAATTTTAACATATTTATTATTGTGGCATAAAAATAGCATAATTTATTTACAACTATCATTTTTTCTTATATTAATATTTGTAAATACATTGACAAACATGAATATTAAACAAACATATATTTGTATATTGTGGATATAAAATTAAACACTAAAAAATTATAAATATGAAAGACGAAAGAAATAACATCAATAAAGAGTGTCTTTGCAATGAAGACTCTAATTACCAACAGCCCATGCCACGTCTTGGAGAAAGAGCTCCAGAATTTAAAGCAATGACAACAAATGGATTAATGAATTTTCCAGAAGATTATAAAGGAAAATGGGTAATTCTTTTTAGTCACCCAGCAGATTTCACTCCTGTATGTACAAGTGAATTTATGACATTTGCCTCTCGTCAAGAAGAGTTCAGAGAACTTAACTGCGAAATTGTAGGACTTTCTATAGACGGACTTTTCAGCCATATTGCATGGCTTCGTTCTATTGGAAATCTTCAATATAATGGGATAAAAAATGTCACACCTAAATTTCCTGTTATAGACGACGTTTCTATGAATGTAGCAAGAAAATATGGTATGATTCAGCCAAAACAAGGTTTAACACAAGCTGTCAGAGCTGTTTTCTTTATCGATCCCGAAGGAATTCTAAAAGCAATGATATACTATCCTCTATCGCTAGGTAGAAATTTTGATGAGATAAAAAGGGTTATCGTAGCTTTAAAAACAACTGAAGAATTTAAGGTATCAACACCCGCAGATTGGCAACCTGGTATGCCCGTAATTTTAGGAGCACCTTTAACAACAGCTGGAGCCGAAGAGCGTATGATAAAAAAAGGTGATGATTGTCAAGATTGGTATTTCTGCACAAGAAAACTTGACGAAAAAACAATAATGAAAAAAATTAAAAAAAATCATGAATAAAATCACAGCAAAAAGAATAGAAGGGTTTAAGATGACCTTTTCATTCAACTCTAAACAAATGCTAATGTCAGATATTACAACTCCTGATCATGTTTCTGAATATCCAGATCCTTCGGAAGTTCTTTCTATGGCTTTAGCAAGTTGTATGCTATCTTCAATTTCTGCATCTTCTATGAAATATAATTTTCCCGCAGACGAATTAAGCCTTTCTATAGAGCCTATAGTGAAAGATACTCCACACGAACTAACAGGTTTTAATATAGTTATAAATATGAAAGGTGAATATAGCGAAAAAGATAAACAAAATATTGAAAGAAGCGCAAGAACTTGTCTTGTTGCCTCAACATTGAAAACAGAAATAGATAAAAATATTACTTTTAACTTTACGAAGTAATAAAAAAAACATATTTACATTCTAAGTGCTTCCAATTTTTTTTGGGAGCACTTTCTATAACCATAAATAAAGCCTCCGTCACCATTAATATTAATAATTTAATATCAAAGAATTGACTATATTATAAAATATTTAATATCTTTGTGGCGGATTAAAATTTTCACAATGATTAGTGTTATTATTGATAGTGCTATACCGTTCACAGAAGGTGTTTTAGATGATTTTGCTATCGTCAAAAGGCTCAAAGGAAAAGATATATGCCCAAAAGATATTGCACAAGCAGATGCTCTTATTATAAGAACACGAACAAAATGCAATGAAGCTTTACTTAAAAATAGTAAAGTAAAATTTATAGGTAGTGCAACTATAGGCTTCGATCATATAGATTTAGATTATTGTCGCCAAAATGGTATTATAGTACAAACGGCAGCTGGCTGTAACGCAATGGCTGTGGCGCACTATATGGCAAGTGTTTTTAAAAAAATAGAACAACATACAAAACGTTCTATTAAAGATATGACTATCGGAATAATTGGTGTAGGAAATGTTGGCGGAAAAATTGCTACTCTTGCCGAAAAAACAGGCATGAAAGTCCTAACTAATGACCCTCCAGTAGCTTTAAAAGACAAATCTTTTAAAAATACTGATATTAAAACACTTCTTAAAGAGAGTGATATTGTGACTTTACACGTACCGCACACAAAAGAAGGAAAATTTGCAACAACATCTATGGTAAACAAAGATTTTGTTAAGAGTTTAAAAAAAGGAGCTATTTTTATTAATGCTTCACGAGGAGAGATTGTTGTTGACGAAGATTTAATAGAAGGAATAAATAATAAAACCATTTCATATGCCGTAATAGATGTATGGAATAAAGAACCAAATATAAATAAAACACTTTTAAATCTTGCGACAATAGTAACACCACATATTGCAGGATATTCAATCCAAGGAAAAGCAAATGGGACTTCGGCAGTAATAAATTCTCTAGCTGAATATTTTAATATAGACTCTCTAAAAAAGTGGTATCCTGAGATTAAACATAAAAAAAGTGATATTTTGTCGGGCAAAGAAATTTTGGAACAAATAGATCAAAATTATGATGTCTCTACCGACGATAAAAAATTAAGAGAAAACCCAGAACTATTTGAAGAATTAAGAAATAAATATGATTATAGAGATGAATATTTCTCTATGTAAAGACGAAAAAAGATGTACAAAAAAGTAATCAGACCTATTCTATTTTTGCTTTCACCAGAAACTATCCATATCATTCTGGTAAAAATGATTAAATTTTCACGATACGTTCCTTTTGCATCGGCAATAATGAGAAGAATGTTCTGTGTAAAACACAAATGTCTAGAAAGAGAAATTTGTGGACTTAAATTAAAAAATCCCGTTGGTCTTCCTGCAGGATTCGATAAAGGAGCAGATATCTACAAAGAACTTGGCAATTTTGGCTTTGGTTCTATAGAAATTGGGACTGTCACACCACGTCCCCAAAGTGGAAATCCTAGACCACGTGTTTTCCGTCTTGAAAAAGATGAAGCTATCATTAACAGAATGGGCTTCAACTGTAAAGGTGTGAAATATGTGTCTAAAAACCTTAGAAACAGAAAAAAAAGTGATGTTGTAATAGCTGGTAATATTGGCAAAAATAGTGTTACACCAAATAATAATGCTCCCGAAGATTATTTATCTTCTTTCCGTGCATTATACGACAAAGTTGATTATTTTGTTGTCAATGTTAGCTGTCCAAATGTCGCTGACCTTACAAAACTACAAAATCAAGATAATCTACGTAGTATTTTAGGAGGACTTGTAACTTTTCGCCGTGGACAAGACGAATATAAACCTATACTTCTTAAAATTTCTCCAGACCTTACAAACCAACAAATAGATGATTCTATTGATGTTGTTAACGAATATAACCTCGACGGAATTGTTGCTACAAACACATCTATTTCTCGTGAAGGACTTGTTACACCTTCAGACCGTGTGGAATCTATTGGTAAAGGTGGGCTAAGTGGAAAACCTCTTACAAAACGCTCTTTAGAGGTCGTTAGCTATGTTTATAAAAGAACCAATGGAGAACTTCCTATAATAGGAGTTGGTGGTATAATGACCGTTCAAGACGCTTTAAACATGCTTGATGCAGGAGCTACAATGATTCAAATATATTCAGGATTTATATATAATGGACCTTGGTTTGTAAAAGAAATTTGTAATGCATTAATAGCAAGAGAAGAGTCGACTATAAAAGAATAAATCATGACAACCATAGAAATTGTCACTATTGGAGATGAAATACTAATAGGAGAAATTGTTGATACAAACTCAGCATGGCTCGGTATAGAGCTAAACAAAAAAGGATATACTGTAAAACACATCACCACTGTAGGCGATGAAGAGCAGGATATGATTGAAGCTATTGAAACAGCACTCGGAAGAAGCGATGTTATCCTTGTCACTGGAGGTTTAGGACCTACAAACGACGATAAAACAATAGAAACATTATCAAAAATATTCAAATCTCCACTTGTTGTTGACAAAGCAACATATAATAAAGTGAAGATAATGATGGAAAATAGAGGCATAGTTTTCAATAAGAACAACCAAAGTCAAGCTCTTATTCCTGAATGTGCAACTATAATAGAGAACAAAAACGGTACTGCCCCAGCAACATTATACGAAAGAGGAAAATCTATATTAATATCAATGCCTGGTGTTCCTTTTGAGATGAAAGCCATTTGTAAAGATTCTGTTTTCGATATTCTTGAGAGCCGTTTTCCGCAATCTTGCAACGTTCATATTTCCGCTTTGGTATATGGAATTGCAGAATCTATGCTTGCAGAACGTCTTGAGGAGTGGGAAAATAATCTTCCTAAGAACTTTCATTTAGCATATCTTCCTAATCCAGCAAAACTAAGACTACGTCTTTCAGTTTATGACGCTGAGAACAAAGAAGAGACAACAAAAGAAATTTACAGACTTTTCGATATGGTGAAAGATATTCTAGGAGATAAATTTCTGGGATATGAAGGTGGAAATTTAGAAACAGATATTTATAATATATTTAAAGAAAAAGAAGCTACATTAAGCCTAGCGGAATCATGTAGCGGAGGAAGCATAGCAAAACGCATAACAAGTATTAGCGGTGCTTCGGGATTTTTTAATGGAGGAATAGTATGTTACACAAATGCCATTAAAGAAAATGTTTTAGGAGTAAATGGTTCTACTTTAGAAAAATATGGCGCTGTAAGCAAAGAAGTCGTTGAAGAGATGGCCGAAAATGCGTGTCGCCTATTCAAAAGTGACTATTCTATTGCTGTATCAGGAGTTGCAGGTCCTCTAGGAGGAACAACAGAAACACCTGTTGGCACAGTATGGTTTGGAATCAGAACACCTAAAAAAACATATAGCTATCAAAAAACATTTGGTAAATTGCGAGAACAAAATGTAGAATATGCTACAAACAACGCTTTGTTTGCTCTTTTAGAAACTATAAACATAGAAAAATAAGCACTGAAAAGTTTGTAAAGTCAATTTTTATCGCTATCTTTGCCAAGTTAAATTTTATAAAATAACTACTAAATGAGAATTTGTCAAATTACAGGAAAACGTGCTCAATCGGGAAACAATGTTTCTCATTCGCACAAAAAAACCAAAAGAACTTTTGCTCCTAATTTAAGGACTAAAAGATTCTTCTTGGAAGAAGAGGGCAGATGGGTGACCCTTAAAGTTTCAGCTCACGCTATGAGAACTATTAACAAGAATGGTCTTTCTGCTACCCTTAAAGGAGCTAAGGCACTTAACAAAATCTATTAATCAAAATGGCTAGAAAAGGAAACAGAGTTCAAGTAATTCTTGAATGCACTGAACACAAAGATAGCGGTATGCCTGGAACTTCTAGATATATCACTACAAAAAACAAAAAAAACACTCCAGACAGAATGGAGAGAAAAAAGTATAATCCTATACTTAGAAAAGTTACTATTCACAGAGAAATTAAATAATTTAGACCATGGCAAAAAAAGTTGTTGCATCTCTTAGAAAAGAAGGTGGTAGAAACTATACAAAATGTATTAAAATGGTAAAATCAGAAAAATCTGGTTCTTATACTTTTAAAACAGAAATTCTTAACAATACTGAAATCAAAGATTTTTTTAACGGTAAGAAATAATTTTAACACATAGTTTCTGTGTAGGTAGCATAGCTAACCTATACAAAAGGTGGAAAACATAGTTTTTCACCTTTTGTATTTTTATATACCTAGGTTTAGGCATATATCTTATAAGTTACTTGATATATTACGCTTATCTCACTGCTACTTTTATATTCTCTTTGGTTAATTACTTTTAGATACATTGCATTTGTTGATATTGTTTTTTAATATCGTACTACTAAAATATTGCGTTTAAATACATTACGACTTAACACATTGAATTTATATACATTGCGACTAACGCATTACGTTTGTTGACCTTATTTTTAAATATAGTACTACTAAAACATTGCTTTTAAATACATTGCTTATTATTACAGCTCGTCGAGCTGTTGCCGATTAAGAAAATTGCTTCGCAATTTCCCACTTAATCAAAATCGGCTAGCTTCGCCATTTACTGCTTTCAGCTACACTTTTGCTCCGCTTTTTATTACGCTTCGCTAGGACATTCTTTTCTGTAGAAAAGAAGCAAAAAACTTTTAGCGAGAAATTTTATTTCTCTTTGGGATAAGCGTTTTTGTGTTTTCTTGGTGGTTTAATGTCAGTGTGGATATTGCGACTGATAACAATACATTTATATACATTGCCCGTTATTACAGCTCATCGAACTGTTGCCGATTAAAGAAATTGCATGCAATTTCCCTTTAATCATAATCGGCTAGCTTCGCATATTCCCTGCTCCGCTATTCCCTACTTTCAACTACACTTTTGCTCCGCATTTTTTACGC
>JADFUS010000060.1 GCA_015222165.1 Bacteroidota bacterium | reverse complement strand
TTTCTATTATTTGACCTTCTAAAACTAATGTTTTAATACATTGAGCTTCTGCCGAATTTACAGCACTCGTTTTTTTCCCTTTATTTTCTAATAATTGTTGAATTACAGATATAGAGTCTTTAATTGGTATTTCTGCTATAAGGTTATAAGTTTCTTTTCCTAAAAGATCAATTGGAAGTAAAATATTCGAATATTGAACAGCACCTCCAAAACCTTTAGAAACTATAATTTGAGCTTTAACTCCTAAAATACAAATCTTTCTATAAGAGGGGACGTCAATATCTTTAAAATACCCATTAAAAAATTCACAATCTACCCACTCTTTAAATTTAACGTCTTTTAAAATTAAAGAAATCATTTGAACTTTACTAACAACGCTACTAAGAGGTTTATCATTAGCAAGGTTATTTAATACTTCTTCTATTAATTTTTTTACATCCATACTTTATATATTAATATTTTAAAATGTAAAGATATAAAAGCTTTTCTGAAAACACATACGAAAAACGTGTATTTAATCATGAAATTTAAAGGCAAACTAAATTTTTATAGATAAACAAGCATGAAACAGCGTCTTTCGTTGCTAAGAATTGAATAACTGTTTTTATAAAAAAATATATAACTTATAAGCAACAATAAAATCTAAAATTACAATTTTGTTATCCACATCGATAACCAAAAATATTAAATAGCCGTTAGAACCATTAATATATTCTATATATACATTTATTTATTGCTATATTAGTTTTATTCTTTATCTTTGTTTTGAAATGTATTAATAAAAGATAGTTTCATGACTCAAAAACAAACGCTTAAAATATTTAATGAGACTCAAGTTCGTACAATATGGGACGACAAAACAGAAAAATGGTATTTCTCTGTAATTGATGTTGTTGGTGTTCTAACCGATAGCCCTCGTCCAAGAAAGTATTGGAATGCACTAAAAACTAAACTTAAAAAAGAAGGTAGTGAACTGTCCCAAGATATGGGACAGTTGAAAATGCAAGCCTCTGACGGCAAAATACGTCTAACCGATGTAGCTGATACAGAGCAGTTATTTCGCTTAATTCAATCTATTCCCTCTCCAAAAGCAGAACCTTTTAAGCAATGGTTAGCTGAAATAGCAAATGACAGATTAGAACAAATACAAGACCCCGAATTATCTATAAATCAAGCCATGACAGATTACAAACATCTTGGATATTCTGATGCATGGATAAATCAACGTCTTAAATCTATAGATATACGTAAAGAACTTACAGATGAATGGAAAAACAAAGGTTTACAAGAAGGTCTTCAATTTGCGACATTAACAAATATTATAACAAAAGAATGGTCTGGATTTTCTGTTAAAAATTATAAAAAACATAAAAATCTAAAAAAGGAAAATCTCAGAGACAACATGAGTAATACAGAACTAATTCTTAATATGCTTGCTGAAGCATCTACAAAAGACATTTCTGAAGCTACAAATCCTTCATCTTTCAATGAACACAAAACAGTAGCTCTAAAAGGAGGAAGCGTAGCCAAAAACGCACGAAAAGAACTCGAAAAAAGCACAGGAAAACCAGTTGTAACTTCTATTAATTCAAAGCAAGTTATGAAAATAGAAAATCAAAATAAGAAACTAAAAAAATAAACCTATGATAACTTTTTTACTTGTAAATCCAGAGAGAGAAATTTCATCTATAGCTATGCTTGTATCGCACAAAGGCAAAAAATACAAGCGTTCTGTTGGTATATCCGTACAAGTAAAAAAATGGAACAAGACAAAAAAGAGAGTTCGAGTAACAGCCGACTACAGCATAGGAAACAGCATAAATAACAACCTTAACACTTTAGAATCTATAGCCTTGCAGGTCTTGGACAGCATAAAACGAAACGCTACTCCACCGAGCCGAACAGAATTTTTCACAGAAATAGACAAATTATATTTTGGCGAAGAGTACAACAAAAAAAAGAACAGCTTTTTTGATCTTTTCACAGAATTTCTATCTTCAAAGAATATCTCACAAACAAGAATAAACAAATACAATGTTCTAAAACGAGATTTACAAAGATTTGAAGCCTTAAGAAAAAGCACGTTAATTATCGCAGAAATAACAAGCGAGACGTTAAAAGAATTTGAACTCTTCTTAATTAGCGAGCATACTTTTTGGCATGACGTAAATGGGAAGATGTCTCCACTCCCAAGATATGAATACATCTATAAAATCTACCCAGAGAGCAGAACGCCAGCACCTCGAGGGACAAACACAATAGCAACCATAACAAAGATGCTACGATGCTTCATGAATTGGTGTCTACTTAACAAACACATCAGCACAAGCCCATTCATAGGCTATGAAGCCAAACAAGAAGTTTACGGCACACCGTTCTACATATCTATAGAGGAACGCAACCATATATATAAATATGACTTATCGAGCAGACCTAAATTAGCCATTCAGCGAGATATTTTCGTCTTTCAATGTCTCGTAGGTTGTCGAATATCTGATTTATATAATTTAAGCTCCGACAATATAAGCGATGATATTTTAGAATACATACCACAAAAGACCATTACCGAAAGAACGGACACAATCCGAGTACCCTTGAATGACACAGCAAAAGATATTGTCAACAAATATAAAGGCGGAGAGCAAGTTTTACCGTTCATAGCTAAGGTAAACTACAATGTTGCAATAAAGGAGATATTCAACATCTGTGGATTAACGAGATTAATAACGATAATGAATAGCAGGACAGGAAAAGAGGAACAAAAACGCTTATGCGATATAGCGAGTTCACATCTTGCCCGAAGAACGTTCATAGGCAACATCTACAAGCAAGTAAAAGATCCAAATCTTGTAGGTTCGCTAAGTGGGCATAAGGAAGGAAGTCGAGCATTTGCAAGATACAGAAACATCGATGACGACATAAAAAAAGATTTAATAAAGCTATTAGACTAATTGCAGTGCCATTTTTACATCATAGCGAGTTCGCATCTTGCCCGAAGAAC
>JADFUS010000059.1 GCA_015222165.1 Bacteroidota bacterium | reverse complement strand
TTATTATATAGTATATTCGCAAAATCTATCTGCTCACGAAGTCCTATTTGTTTAGAATGTTTTGATTGAAGTAACCTACAACTTATAAGAAGCTGATTGTAAAGATGATTTTTTATATTTGATAATTGAGTTTTTTTTATTTTTAATTTCTCTTTTATTTTTTTCTCATCATAAGAATCAGAATAATCTAAAATATCAAAAAGAGCAACAAACAAAGAATTCTCGTTTGAAGTTTGACGTGTTGCAAAAAGTCTAAAATTGCGTTTTTCAGCTTTAGACAATGTTTTAACAAACTGAAAAAGTGAGTCATTTGGATATGTATGTTTCATATTTGTTTTTTAATCTTCCAAAGATAAGAAAATTATACTCTAAATAAAAATTTATATTATCTTTGCATAGATATCAAAAAATTAAAATGATGAATAAACATATAGTAGTACTGCTTTTATTACTTTTTTCTTTAACATCATGTAAAAATACAGATGAAAAGAAATATCTTAAAAACTCTTTAGGAAATCCTTATGAAATGTTTCTTGTTATGAAACCTGATTTGTGGAATGGAGAAATAGGACATTCCGTTAAAAAGGCGATGACTGTAGAGGATAAAATGCTTAATTTTAGCGAACCTGCATTCGATGTTTTATATGTTACTTCCAAATCGTTCCGTGGTTTGACAAGAGAACATAGAAATGTTGTAATAGCTAGAATAAATAAAAAATATAAAAAGGCTGAGGTTCTTAGTCAGCTTAATAAATATTCACAACCTCAATTATTGGTTGTTATTCAAGCTCCAGACAGCACATCTTTATCAAATATAATTAGAGATAAAGGTGATTCTATACTTTCTATGTTTGAAAGAGAAGAGATGATACGTTTTTCAAAACGTGTTAATACTAAAGGTTCAAAAGTCGTTCAAGACTCTATAAAAAAACTTTTTGGTTTCAAAATGGCTATTCCTTCTGGGGTTATCGTTAGACACATTATTAAGGATTCTATGTTTATGTGGAACTCTTATGAAATGCCCGAATCAAGTCAGGGAGTAGTTATTTATACATATCCTTATGATGGTAAAAAGATTACTATAAAATCAATAATAAAACAAAGAAATCATTTTGTAAAACTTATACCAGGTGCTTTAAAAGGGAGCTATATGACTACTAGTGATATGGTGAAACCAGAGCTTAAAATTATTAAAGTAAGAAATAGAATATGGTATAAAACAAGAGGTTTCTGGAATGTTAAAAATGATTTTATGGGAGGACCTTTCACATCGTTTACTTATGTTGATAGAGGAAATAAGGTGGTTTATGTTATTGATAACTACGTTTATTCTCCAAATCCACATAAAGGACAACGTAATTATATTAGACAACTTGAAAGTATTGTTAATTCTGTAAAATTTTAATATGCTTACAAAGGCTGAAATTGCACTTATAAAGAGTCTTGATAAAAAAAGGGAGCGTCAAAAAAACAATCTCTTTTTTGTTGAAGGAGAGAAGCTTACAATAGAATTGTTGGAAAGCAGAGCTAAGTTGAAAAAGCTTTTTTATGTAAATGGAGCGGTATCGCAAGAGCTTTTATCGCTTGCAAGACATAAAAAAGTAGAGATTGAATCTGTTTCAAATTCTGAAATGGGAAGAATTTCTCATCTTAAAACATCAACTCCAGTTCTCTTGCTTGCTGAAATTTCAAATTTCAAATTAGATGAAAAAGTTGTTTTAAATGGATTGACAATTGCTTTAGATGGTATTCAAGATCCTGGTAATTTAGGAACAATAATACGTCTTGCAGATTGGTTTGGTATAAAAAATATAATATGTTCTTTGGCTACGGTAGATGTCTATAATCCAAAAGTTATCCAAGCTACTATGGGTGCTATTACTCGTGTTAAAGTTCATTATGTAGATCTTAAAGATACACTTTCTTATTTTAAGAAAAAGGGTTCTAAACTCTATATCACTGCTCTTGATGGGGAAGATATGACTTCGAAGAAATGTGAAAATGAAGGAGCTATAATAATTATGGGTAACGAAGGAAAAGGAGTATCAGAAGATATTAATAATCTTGCAGATGATAGGCTTTTCATACCGTCGTTTCCTAAAGAGCGTCAAACTACCGAATCTTTAAATGTTGGTGTTGCTACAGCTATTCTATGTTATCATTTTAGATTTAATGAGGTTGTTAAGTAGGCATTACACATCATAAAATGTTCAAAAAAGGTATTGTTTTTCGTTAAATATCTTCAATTAAAGATATTTTATTATCTTTGCCATGTAATTTTAATGAAAAAGTTTACTAAAATGAAGAAACTTTCTATTAATACCTTAGTTTTTATTGTCCTCTTTTTTATTTCATGTTCATCAAATAAAGAGTTTAATAATTCAAGAAATGAAGGGTCGTTTACGTTATCTATAAACCAAGATAATACCCTTATTAACAAGACTGGGACACAGGGTGTTCCTTCTCTTATTGTTCCCGATGTTAATGATTTTTCTATTATAATTAATGATGTTAATGGCGATAAATATGCAGGCTTTTCAAAGTTTGCTGATATGCCAAAACAGACCCGATTAAAAGAGGGGGATTATACAATTAATATTTCTCACGGAGTCAATCGCACAGCAACTTTTACGTCACCATATTATTTTGGTTCAGCTCCATTTTCTATAAATGGAAGTGGTAATACACCTGTCGATGTAACTTGCAAAATATCTAGTATTTTGGTTTCTGTCTCTTATTCTGATGCTTTTAAGGAGGTTTTCAGTAATTATTCTTTGCAAACAGTTGTTGAAAATGCAAAAGGCGGTCATGATGCAATATCATTCATTGGAGATGATAGTCGTATAGCTTATCTGCGTCAAACAGATAAGATTTTTCTTACTATGAATCTCACAAAAATAAAGAGTGATAAACAATATAAATATGGAGTCTCTCCAATTATTGATGCTAAATCGGGAGAGTATTATAAGATTTTGTTCGATACTAATGCTCAAGGAGATGCAACAATAACTATAACAGTGAGTGATGCAGTTAATGAGCGTAATGTTGATGTCAAAATTGGCGATGAATATTTGCCTAAGAGTCCGCCCGAAATAAACGGTACTTTCGATATTTCAAAATCATATATTTTACGTTATGGAATGTATGATAACGAACCTCTTGTAGTAGTTTTAAAAGCTGATGAAGGAATAAAAAATATTATACTTGATATCGAATCACAATATGCTTCTGAGCATGGTGTTCCTGCACAAATTGATTTAAAGAGCGTTAGCTCTGAACATAAACAAGCATTTGAAAATATAGGAATTTTATGGAATAACGATGTAGTTGGAAAAACATCAATGTCTTTGAAATTTACAAAAATGATAAGTTCTTTGCCAATGACTATGGCAAAAGTTGAAAGTCACAATAAATTTAAGATAACTCTTATAGATAATTATGACAGACAAATAGAGCAAAATTTAGATTTTAATATTCTTCCAGTAAATATTACTCTTCAAGATATTGAAGATTATAATGTTTGGTTTAATTATGTAATTATAAGCCCTGTTGTTATTTCTGATGTTCCCAGTGAGGAAATGGCAAATTATCCATTATCTTATGAATTTTCAGAAAATGGAGAAGATTGGTTGAAAAGTGATTTTGTGGATAATGAGGAAGATTATAAATTTGAAAATCTTAAATCCAATACTGCTTATCAAGTAAGAGCGGTAAGTAGGGGTGTTTCTTCTGAGATATTATCTTTTAAAACTGAGGAGAAAAAGAATGTTCCTAATGCAAGTTTTGAAGAGTTTTGGGAAGATAAATATAATAATGAAGGAAATTATCACCATTGTTATTATCCATATTCTAAAGATGAGGTCGAGCCTTTTTGGCAATCGCTAAATCCAAAAACTACAAGAGACAGAAAAAAAGAGTATTATAAATCTTTTCCAGGAGTAAGAAAAGTTACAGATGCTACAGATGGAAATTATGCTTTGTGTATTCAATCTGTTGGTTGGGGAGCCGATTCTTCTTATCCATGGGGAGCTTGGCATGGAGCGGAATATATTACTCAAGGTCGTCTTTTTGTTGGTGACTTTGTTAAAAGTGATGATAATAATGTTGGTTTAAATAGTATGAAAAAGGGTAAACCTTTTACTTCTAGACCAAAGAGTCTCTCTTTTGACTATAAATTCTCGGCTTATAATAAAGTTATAGGTAACCATTTTAATGTAAATATAGAACTTCAACATAGATTAAGTGACGGAACTATTCAGATTATAGCAAAAGGTCATTACGAAGAAACTACAAAAGATCAGAAATATGATTTTTCAGCATTAACTTTCCCAGGAGATTATTCAAATAGAACAGTAACATTGAATTATACAAACAAGAAATTAAAAGCAACACATATTTTTATAGAGTTTGTGAGCGATAATAATTCAACTCTTGGAATTACAGAAATTGTAGGTACCGATGCTGGAGATTCTTCAAGCAGATGGGATAAATTAGCTATAGGTAGTGTCATATATCTAGATAATTTGAATTTAAATTATTAATATGAAAAAAAACATAAATTATATTTTTACTGTTATTTTTGTTCTTTTTTTGGCGTCATGTTCAAAAAGCGAAGAGCAAAAGATAGAAAAATTAAATAAAGGAGAGCTTAAAACATCATTAAGTGTTAAAGGTACTAATGCATCAGAAGATATATCTCTTAAAGTAGAAATATATTTTATTGGTGAAGATGGTGCTAAAACGCTTGTTCAGAAATGGAACAATTATTTAGATTTGCCTGAAAGTATAGAATTGGAAATAGGAGATTATGTTTTTATTGCAAAAAGTGAAGACGAAATGGCTGAAGTTTCGGATAAACCTTACTTCTATAGTGAAAAGAGATTTACAGTCAAAGAAAAATTAGCAACATATCTTGAAATAGAGTGTTCCATTTTAAATATGCAGGTAAGCGTAGAGCTTCAAGATCAGATGGAAAAAGAATATAGGTATAAAAAATGGGAAGCTGAGATATTTTATATTGAAGATTCTGAGGAGGTTATAACAACTATTTCTTGCGATGACAACTCTTTACTATTTATTCCAGCAAGACCTTTTGGAGTTCGTCTAATAGACGTTTTAACTACAATAGACAGAACGTTAATAGTTTTTGATGTTGCACCAGCAACACATCAAAAAGTAATCTTTAAATAATTATTAAAGGTATGAAAAAATATTTATTAAGTGTATTAACTTTTATTACTGCAATTTCAGTAATATCGTGTGATAAAGTGATTTTGTCAGAACATAATGATATAGGTAAATTAACATTTTCTTCTGAAGTTAGAAGTAATCAATATATCGATTCTAAAGGAGAAAAAGTGAATGTCGATTTTAATAAAGATGAATTTGTTGTTTCAGTGATGAAAGAAGTTGATGGCACATTTTCTCTTGTTGAGGGTAAAAAGTGGAAATTAAAAGATATTCCTGAGAAAATAGGTTTACAAGTTGGAGATTACGAGCTTCAAGTGGCTTCTTACGAGGGTGGACAAAAAATAGCAAGTGATGTGCCTTATTTCTTTGGTTCAACGCCTATAGCTATCTCTTATGAGGAAGAAACAAAAGCTTCGGTTTCTGTATCTATTGCAGATGCTAAATTTTCAGTTACCCCTTCTGCCGATTTTAATTTTGCTTTTGAATCGTGGAGCATATTAGTAAATAAAAAAACTGACGGATTAAAACTTTGTGAGCTTAATAATACTATTTTAGAAAAATATATGCAACCAGTTCCTATGGAACTTGTTGTAAATGCTGTGCGTAAAGGTTCAAAAACAGCGTGGACTCAGAAAATACCTTTAGATGTTGTAAATAAATCTGAGTGGCATAAAATAGCTTTAAATGTTACAGCTATTGGAAGTGTTACTGTTGCAATAACTGTAGATAACACTCTTGTAGAGAAAGAAATAGTCATAGGAATTCCAAATGATGATGAAGATTTAGGCGATGGAGGTATAGATAATCCAGATCCCGATGAACCAGAACAATTTGAAAAACCTAAAATTGAAGGTCTTAACGGATTAGATGTTACAACAGTTTTAAATGTAAATAAATCTGTAGATATTATCGATGGAAAATATAAAAATCCTGTTCAGATAAAATTATCTGCTCAAAATGGAGGTATCCAAAAACTTATCGTTACTATAGATATGAATGAGGGTGAAGATTTATATGGTGCTATTAAAATGATGTTTGGGGGTAATTCTTTTGATATGGCAAATGCTGATGCTAAATTATTAGCTACTTTGGAAGGTTTAGAATTGATAAAAAAGGGAGAGGTTATAAAAGGAAAAGTAGAGTTTATTTTTGATATTACACCATTCATGTCTATGCTTTTTCCAAACAAACACCCTGAAGGTTATAGCTTTAAAATAGAAGTTCAAGATATTGCAGGTGAAAAAGCAAATTTGGATTTTAAAGTTAAAGTAGAAAAGTAAATTTGTAATTATGAAAAAGATTAATTTAAGTATAATTTTACTGCTTCTTATTTTTGTAGGTTGTAGTAAGAATGATGAAATATATGAAAAGGGAACGCTCTCTTTTGGAGCAGTAACTTTTGTTGATGATGTTGTAAATAAAGATTATAAAACTAAAGATAGTGAGATGATTTTTGCCGTTAGCGTTGTTGATGCTTTAGGTGAAGAGGTCTTTAAGAATAGTGATGTTTCTAATGTTGATAAAATACCTCTGAAATCGGGGGAGTATACTGTCCGTGCATGGAGAGAGAATAGTTTGGAGGCTGCTTTTGATAACAAAATATATTACGGAGAGCAGGAAATAACTATTAAAGATTCAGAAACAACAACAGCAAATGTTGAGTGTGGTTTGAATTGTATTCTTTTAGATATTTCATATACTAATAAATTTAAAGAGCTTTTTACGGATTATCAAGTCATAGTATCAAATGATAGAGGTGAGTTGACTTACGACGAAAACGAAACTCGTGTAGGATATTTTACACCTACAAATATTCTGAAATATTCAATAAATTTAAAGAATAAATTAGGTAAAACTTTCATAATTAAAAAAAGTATCTCCGATATTAAGACGAAAGATCATATACACCTTACTATAGATGTTGTTAATAAAACTATAGTTAATGAAAATGATTTTTGTTTTGATTTGATTATAAATCAAACTATTAATGATAATGTAACTAGTATTTGTACAGAATTAACAACTACAGAAGATGAATTGCCCGAGGTGACTTTAACAAAATTTGATATTGATGAAGTTCTCATTTTTAATGAAAAAGTATGTACTGATTTTATTGCAAAAGTCGAAGCGTTGGGAGGTCTGAGAAAAATTTATATTAATTTTATTTCGGGTTTTGATAATTCATATCCTAAAAATATAGATTTATTTTCTTTAAGTTCTGAAGAACTTTCAAAATATGGAATACTACAGTCCACGGAAAAAGATAAGATTAATTCTTATATAACTTTTACTTCTTTAATAAGAAAATTACCTGCAGATATTTCGGGTGTACGTCATTATGTCCTTTCGATAGGAGTATATGATGATGCATTTAGTTATATTACACAAAAAATAAAAATTGATATAATTACTGCTTCACTTTTTACTAAACCTGCCGTTGTAGCTCCTTCTATAGATTGGTCATTTGGTGTAGGTTGTTCAGATGTAGTTTTAAATGGTATGTGGGCAACTTTAGAGCGTCCTGCTTCGTTGTTTTTTAATTACCGTGAAAAAGGAAAAACAGATTGGGAAGTTGTTCCATATAGCAATAAATATATTTATAATGAAGAGGATAAAACTTTTTCAACATCTTTAAAATTGAATCTTGATAAAACTTATGAGTTTAGAGTTGTTGATGGAGAAAATTCGGGTGAAACATTAGAATTTTCGACTTTGCGAGGTCAGCGTATTCCAAATATGAATTTTGATGATTGGTATAAATCGGGTAAAGAGTGGTTTCCAGTTCGTCAAGGGAGTTCGCCTTTTTGGGATACTGGAAATGCAGGTGTAAATTATTCTATGGCTGGAGGTTATGATTCAAATACTTCTCCAGAAACTGTTAAGGTAGTAAAAGGGAAAGCTGCTAAATTATCTTCTATATATGTTAGTGTAGTGAAATTTGCGGCAGGAAACATTTTTACTGGTTATTTTGATTTAAGTATTATGAATCCAATGTCGTCAGTTCATTTCGGACAACCTTTTTCAGAAAGACCACGAAAATTAGTGGGTTATTATATGTATAATCCTAAGAAAATAGAATCTGGGAGTGTACACCAAGGAGAGATGGATAATTGTCATATTTATGTTTCTCTAGAATGTTGGGGTGGTGCTACAGAACGTCCTGGAGGTTCTGTTTCTGTAGATCCTTCAGATCCAAAAGTTGTTGGTTATGGAGAGCTTGTAAGTTCCGAGAATTCTTCTGAATATAAATATTTTGAAATAAATATAGCATATAATTGGGATAAGATGCCTGATCACATTATTATTGTAGCGTCATCAAGTAAATGGGGTGGTGATGATTATTCAGGAGGTTTAGGAAGTACATTATATCTTGATGAATTTGATTTTGTATATTAGATAAAATATAATTTAAAGGCAATAGCCTCAAAATAATTTTATTTTGAGGCTATTGCCTTTATTTGTTATTACTGTAATAGTAATTGTTTCAGCACTTAGAGCACCAACTTTACCACCTGCAAGAGGATTTGAAACTGCAAGATCAACAACAACATCTGT
>JADFUS010000058.1 GCA_015222165.1 Bacteroidota bacterium | reverse complement strand
TTCTATAGGTTCGCAAATAGGTCATATACCTTTTAATTACAGAAAACAAAGATGGGCAAGTCCTAAAGATTTTTTAGTTTTCACCAAAGAATTATATCCAATAGAAAAAGAAAAGCTTCCCGAACTAGTAAAACCCGGCGATACAATTGGAAAGATTACTGAAGAAGCTTCAAGGTTAACATCTATCCCTGTTGGTGTTCCTATAATTGCTTGTGGCTCCGATAAAGGATGCGAAACATTAGGTATGGGTGTAACCGATACTAGTATGGCAAGCTTGAGTTTCGGTACCACTGCAACTGTACAAACTACCACAAGTAAATACTTAGAACCGATTAAATTCTTCCCTGCCTATCCGTCGGTTATGCCAAATCATTGGAATCCAGAGATGGAAATATTCCGTGGCTTTTGGATGATTAATTGGTTTAAGGAAGAGTTTGCTTTAAAGGAAGTTCAACAAGCTAAGGAACTAAATGTATCCGTAGAGAAAATTTTAGATGAGTTACTTCACAAATGTCCTCCTGGGGCAATGGGATTGATTGTACAGCCATATTGGACACCAGGGCTAGGAGAAAAGAATGCCAAAGGTGCAATGATAGGTTTTGGTGATATACACAAGAAAGAACATATTTATAGAGCGGTTATCGAAGGTCTTGCTTATGGACTTTTAGATGGAATGCAAAGACTAGAAAAAAGAGGAGGATTAAAATTTAAAAAGGTTGCTGTTTCTGGTGGAGCATCGCAAAGTGATGAAATTTGTCAGATTACTGCTGATGTTTTCAATATGGAATTGGTAAGAGGTAAAACTCATGAAACCTCAGGTTTAGGAGCCGCCATAATTACGGCCTACGGAGTTGGAGAGTTCAATTCGTTAGAGAGTGCAACTGAGAAGATGGTTTCTTATGCTGATACATTTACTCCAAACAAAGAGAATGCAAAGCTTTATAAACAATTGTACGAAGATGTTTACTTGAAAATGTTTGAAAAGTTAGAGCCACTTTATAAAAGAATTAGAGAGATAACTTCTTATCCTGAGGAGTGATATTTTTCACTTCTTACTAAACGATATTTTAGTAATATATCGCAAAAATTAAGGGTATGATACTCAATGAAATTTTAGATAATTTAGTTTGAATTATTCGCTTGTACTTTTTGTTGGTAGAAAAATGCAGGCACTAATAAAAACAGTAATAGAGGCTGAATTAGAAAACGTCTGACATAAAAAGCAGCTAAATACCCCCCTTCAAATTCAATACTAATATAATAGTAGTAGGTGGGTAGTAAAATAATAAAAGCCACAGCATAAGTTGCAATTGAAAATTTTATTAATTCCTTATTCTTAAATAAAGTATAAATAATCATTAATGATATTGCAGTATTTATGCTGAATCTAAACAATAAAAATATCGTCATTTTAACCCAATCAAATTCAGGTAAGCCATGACCGTCTAAGTAAGAATTCTTGAAATAGTAAAGGAATGGATCGTAAAATATATCGAACTGAAAAATCCTTACGGCAATAAGTAAAAATATAAATACAATAATTAATAATACTTTTTTTATCATGTGGCTAATATATACATTTTATATCTCTATGGACTACCTAGTAAAAACTATAACAAACAGGGAATTTCAATAGCATTGTTCTACATAAATAATCCACTCTACTCTTACTATAAATTGCAAAAAAAAATGTTTATTTGTCTCATAAATATTTACTATGACAAAGCTCAAAACATTTGCCCTTATCGGTGCCGCTGGATATATTGCCCCAAGGCACATGAAAGCTATAAAAGACACAGGTAATGAGTTAGTTGCTGCTTTAGATAAAAATGATAGCGTAGGGATTATTGATTCATATTTTCCACAGGCTGATTTCTTTACAGAGTTCGAAAGATTCGACAGACACGTAGATAAGCTGAGAAGAAGTGGTAAAGGACTAGACTATGTTTCTATAGCGTCTCCAAATTATCTTCACGATGCACATATTCGTTTTGGATTAAGGTCTAATGCACATGTTATTTGCGAGAAACCCTTGGTGTTAAATCCATGGAATGTTGATGCGCTAAAAGAAATAGAATCCGAAAGCGATAAAAAGATTTTCAATATTCTTCAATTGCGTTTGCACCCATCAATAGTTGAATTAAAAAACAAAATAGAAAACGGACCAAAAGATAAGATTTACGATGTGGACCTTACTTACCTCACATCTCGTGGACATTGGTATTTTACTTCTTGGAAAGGAGATGTAACAAAATCAGGAGGAGTAGCTACAAATATAGGAGTACATTTTTTTGATATGCTTACATGGATTTTTGGAGATGTAAAACAAAATATTGTACACCTTCACGACAAAGAAAAAGCAGGTGGATATTTCGAATTAGAAAGAGCAAGAGTACGTTGGTTCTTAACTGTTGATTACAACTCAATTCCAGAAAATATTCAGGAAACTGGAGCACGAACTTACCGTTCGATTACAGTTGATGGCGAAGAGATAGAATTTAGCGGTGGTTTTACCGACCTACACACACGTAGTTACGAGCATATTCTAGAAGGTAAAGGTTTCGGATTAGAAGAAGCTAGAAGATCAATAGAAATAGTACACGATATTCGTAGTAAGGAGATAGTTACAATTGGAGAGATGCATCCATTAATTAACACAAATTAATAATTGCACCTTTGATGCAATTCCAATTTTTGTTTTTTTAATATAGTGTTAATTTGTGACGCGTATCAGTTGTCTAACTTTTCGGGACAAAAAAGACTTACCTGCTATTAAATGTAAGTTGATAAATATCCAAAAGTTAATAGATTCAAATCCTGAAAAACATAAACAGATGATCGAATATCTTAAATCAGTTTTAGGAATAAAATATTTTTCTATAGATGAATTGTGTATTTTCAATTCTCTCCTCAGTGCAGAGACTATTTAGATATTGGAAATATGATTTTCAAAGTTAAATTAGAACATTATTCCACCAAATAAATATAATATTTAGTTAAGCCTTTGTTTCATTTAACTTTCAAACAAAAACCCCTTCAAATTGGGGAAGAAGGGGTTTTAACAAACAAACAAGCTAAATCAAAAATATAGCGTCTTAAATATTATTTAAACTTATAAACCATCGAGTTTATTGTCATTCCGGCTCCAACAGATGCAAATACAATGTTGTCTCCCGAATTGAATTCGTGGTTGTCAAGTTGTTTTTTATTAATTAAATCAAACATAGTTGGTACAGTAGCAACTGATGAATTTCCGAATTTAGCAATGGTCATTGGCATGTAATCGTCGGCAACTTTCCCTTTGTATAAACGTACAAAACGTTTCAGAATCTGCTCGTCCATCTTACCATTTGCTTGATGGATAAGAAGTTTTGAGGTATCATCTAAATGCAAACCTGCATCATCAATTGATAATTTAATTGCAGCAGGAACTTTTGTTAATGCGTACTCGTATATTTTTCTACCAATCATCCTCATAAATGAGTTGTTAGGTTGATAATCAGGATTAAAAGATTTGTCGTTGTACAAATAGTTTAATTCTTCGTTGTTATCGGAAATTGTATTGTGAGCCAATATTCCATATTTTTCATCGCTCTCTTTAGCAGAAAGAACTACAGCTCCAGCACCATCGGCAAAAATCATTGAATCTCTATCGAAAGGATCGATGATTCTTGAAAGTGTTTCGGTAGCAATAACTAAAATATTTTTTGCTAATCCTGCTTGGATAAATTGGTCAGCCATTCGCATTCCTTCTATCCATCCTGGGCAACCATAAAGCATGTCGTAAGGAATACAACTGCTATTTCTGATATCCATTTTATGCTTAATCTTAGAAGATATTGATGGCATAATATCTGTTTTATTAGTGCCATAAGCTACGTCGCCAAAATTTTGAGCAACAATAATATAATCTAAATCGTTCTTGTCTATACCAGCATCTTCAATTGCTTTTTCACCAGCAATTTTACCCATATCAGAATTAACCATATCATTGTCTATCCAACGTCTTTCTTCTATTTCGGTAATGGCAACGAACTTATCTATGATGTCCTCCATAGGTCTATCTAGAGGTTTACCTGTAGTACCATCGTAAAATACTTTATTTAAAAAATCAGAATTCTTTACCACATTCTTTGGTAAGAAATGTCCTGATCCTGTAATTACTGAGTTAAGGTATTTTTTCATTTTATGTTTTCTTCTAATTTAGTATCGTTGTATTTTACTGCGTCCCAACATGCTTGTTCGGCATGAAAAATTTGGTCGTCAGTTGTTACCCTATTGTGGTCAAGATTAAGCTTAACAATTGTAACTATAGGTCCATAAATTAAACCAATTATCGTGTAAAGAGGGAGGTGTTTAATAAACCTTTTCTTTTTACCTTCTAAGAAGAATAAAAGAACAGGAGAAATAATCCTCATACTTTCCGATCGAGTTAGAGTGCTAACATAAGGTGCGTACCTGTGCTGCTCAATAAAAATTAAATCTTTCGGATGCTTACGATAATAGTTAATCATGTTTATCCAAAGAACTTTAAATCGTTCTTGGTATGGTGCTGCCTCATTGTAATTGCAATACATTGCTTTAATGATGCGTCGTTGTATTTCGATGAAAAGTACGTTTATAAGCTCTTCCTTATTTTTGAAATAGCGATAGATAGTACCAGCCCCAATTCCTGCATTCTCTGCAATTAGAGAAATAGGAGTACCGTGAAAACCATTCTCTGAAAGTAATTCGAGAGTGGTATCTAGTATTAAGGTTTTCTTATCTATTTTTTTTACTACTTGTTCCATAAAACACAAAACGGAATGAACGTTCATTCCGAGACAAAGAAAAGCAAAATATTTTGATAGTCAAAGTTTAATGACTCCTTTTTAGATAAATATATTTTTATCTAACGGCTTGAGTTAGTTGTTATAGGAGTTAAAAAAAACCTGCATAATACTTTATGCAGGTTAGTTTGTTGTTATTTGTAAAATGTGTAAAAATGATATTCTTTTTGTAATCTATTTTTTACCTAGTAGCTCATCAATTAATGGTCTAATATCTTCTGATGAAGGTTGAGGAGCATTTACGTCAACTATATTACCTTCTTTGTCAACCATCATAAATCTAGGTATTCCTCTAATTCCATTTTCAGAAACAATCTTAGACTTCCATGCTTTTTTTGCATGAATCTGAATCCAATTGAAATTTTCTTTCTTTAACATTTTTTCCCAAGCACCTTTGTTGTCGTCTATAGACACGCTCACGAAAACAATATCTTTATTTTTATAATCTTTTACAAGTTTCGCTAATTCAGGGATTTCGGCTTTACAAGGTCCGCACCAAGTTGCCCAAACATCTATGTAAACATATTTTCCTTTGAAATCGGATAATGAGTATTCCTTTCCGTTTATATCTGGGTAAGACCACTGTGCAGCAGGTTTTCCTTTACGTAACTTTTCGAATGAAGCATAAACCTTATCAATACTTTTTTGATAAGAAGAATTGGTATTTAATTCTGTAAAAGTAGAGTAGATTTTATCTCTGTCTGATTCGCTAGAATATGTAATTTCAAATTTGATAGCTTTGTAGAAGAGATCATTCTTAATTTTATTTGAAGCAATTCTTGTGTTTATCCACCCTAGATATTTTGGTAAATCATAGTTGTAATCATCAGAATCAGTAGTAGGGTGTAGAGTAATATATTCTTTATGAATCTGATCGCTCATAAATTCTATATACTTATCTGAGTTAGAAAAAGCATTATTACTTACTACTGCTTTTTCAATTGCTTGTTTCGAATCTTTTGGTAAATGAGCTTCTTCTTTTGCTAAATATTGATGATACTCTGTATACATCGACCATTCTAGAAGTTGACCATAAAGTATATCTGCATTTATAGTATTTAGGAAAGTAGAATCTACATTTTCTGACTTAGCATATTTATTAGATAAATCTAAAAGTACTTGCTTTGCTGAATCACTTTTTGTTATGAATTCATCAGGACTAAGAGGGTAAAGGCTATATATATATTTCTTGGTCTCTGTTAACTTTGCCCTTTTGTTTAGTAGTATGTTTTCTTCAGCACCATTTCCTTTGAAGACTATATCCTCAGAAAAATTATTTTTTGATGTTGTAAAAGATAAATCAGTCTTATTGGTTAAATATAAAGAAATGTTTTTTCGCCCTAAATACAATTTAAAATAAGTAGGAGTAGAGTAGTCTTTTTCGAAATTAAAGTTTCCAATAGAATCTGTTTTAAGAGTGTCCGTTTTAGTTTTACCAACTAAAATAAGTGTTTGGTTTTTAAGGCCATCTATATTTCCACTTAGTTTAGCGTTTGTTTTTTGAACTGGTTCAGTAGTACACGAAAAAAGTACAACTGATAGAGTTAATAATGATAAATATTTGTACATGATCTAAATGTTTTTAATAACTTTCGGCTAAAGTAAATTGTTTTGTTATACATGTATTTTAAAATAATGTTAAAAAAAATAGATTAATCTATCCCCAACTATATACAATTATATTTATCTAACAAGACTGTAAAAAAAACTAACTGATGAAAACTTACTTAATCAACAAAGGTGTTAAATCGTATATTCCCTTCTTACTTGTATTTGCTGTAACTGCAATAATTACAATAACCACAAGGGTTTTAGAAGTTGATGAAATTCAGAATGTATTTAAGCCAATGCTGATGCCTATTCTGATGATCTTTGTTTATGTTAATACTAAATTATCAACAGCTTTTTCAAAACTTGTTTTCTTGGCGTTACTATTCTCTATGGCAGGAGATGTTTTTTTGATGCCCTACTACGACATCTTTTTATTTGGATTAGCTAGTTTTCTGATAGCACACATATTTTATATAGTTGCTTTTTTGAAGGGGAATAAGTTGATAGAAGGAATTAAGAAAATTAAGCTTCCTGTTGTGATTTTACTTTTAGCATACTTAGCATTAATCTTTGTATTAGTATGGAATATGCTAGAGTCTAATACAGATGTAACAATGATAATTGCGGTAGTTATTTATGCAAGTGTAATTACAGTTATGGTTTTATCTACAATGGCAATGTTTGGTAATGAGCCTAGCCTTCAATCAAAATTGATGATGATAGGTGCAATTTTATTTATGTTTTCTGATTCGGTAATTGCCATTAATAAGTTTATGGTGGAAATACCCTATTCTGGTTTATGGATAATGACAACTTATACTTTGGCTCAATGGCTTATTACTGTTGGAGGAATATTAAAGATTAAGTCGGAGTAGATGAAGAGGATAATGTTTGTTTTAATTTTGGCAAGTTTTGGAGTACAATATAAATGCATTATTGGGGTAAGATAATTAATGTCAACAAGAATATTTTGACAAAAGTAAATAATTGTTCACTTTTCACAGTTATATATCTGATAATTAAGGATGAGTATATTTGAAAAGTTTATATAATACATGATTATACCTTTTTGAAAAAATAATATCAGCAAGACTATAAATTTTGTCGTTCTCTCTTCTTTCTACTTTGTTCTTAGGATCTTCGAAATGGGTACGAAACAGTGATAAAAATGGGAAAAAATAGGAAAACTAAAAAATCTGTGAGGCATAAAAAAACCTCGCTATTGCGAGGTTTCATTGGCTTTTCTTAGCTTTTTTATGCTTTTATAATCATGGCTTATTTTCCTATACAGAAACTACTAAATATATGCCCCAACAAATCATCAGTAGATACCTGACCAGTAATTTCTCCAAGGTGATACAGTGCTTGACGTATATCAATTGCTAAGAAATCTCCTGTAAG
>JADFUS010000057.1 GCA_015222165.1 Bacteroidota bacterium | reverse complement strand
TCAAATAATACTTTTTGTCTTACTCCCCTTATATATATATTATTTTTTTCATAATTATATATTTAAAAACTCTATAAAATAAACAATACAAATATCAAACCATAATAAAAAAGACATTTTATTAAAATAATTAAAAGATAATAATAATATCGTCTTTTAATTAACTACTTTTCTCCATTTCCCTATGAAAAAAATTGTCTTTAGCTAAGTTATTATTACATTTGTATATATATTTCTTTTTTAGAATTAAAAATTATAAAAAAATATCCCTTTCCCACTAAAAACACATAAATAAAAATTAATTCTACAAATAAAACCCTCGATATACATATATATTTATTTAAAACCCTATTATGAAGAAAATTTTACACTTTGCCATACTCATGGCAATGACAACTTTTTTAAGTTGCTCAAAAAATGAAATTGTTAATATCAATCAGAAGAAAAGCGAAATTAATTTTAACGCTTATACAAAATCTTCAACAATAACCAAAAATATTAACACTGAAAAATTCTCAGAATTTAACGTTTATGGTTACACGACAACCAATAATTATCTGGGCAATAGTAGTTTAGAAGACATGTACATAGATAACTTACACGTTATTAAAGATCCTACTACTAATTTATGGACAAATACCAATAAATATTATTGGCCAACAAATAATGACAAATTACATTTCTTTGCTATTTCTCCATTAAATACATCTGTTAAAAATTATCAAACTTCTACAGATTCATATCCTAGTTTCGATTATACCATTGAAGAAAAAGGTGATAATCAAAAAGATCTTATTGTTTCAAGTTTATTAAACCAAACAAAGCCCGAAAGAGATGGAAATATATATCTCGAATTTAAACACGCTCTATCACAAATCAATTTTTCTTTAAAAGGAGAAGAAAATGATTTCAAATATACTATAACAAATATTGAAATTCAAAATATTAAAGATAAAGGAAAATTTACTTTTAATGAAGAAAAAGAGACTGGAACATGGAGAAATCAATCTGGAAAAACTAACTACTCTCACAATTTAAGCGATTTTGTTATTAATGGTACAACTATAAAATCTGTCATAAATAATGATAAAACTTTTATTCTTATGCCTCAGGAAGACACCCGTGATGCAAAAATAAAAGTCACTTATTCTGTCAAAGAAGAATCAACAAATAACATCACTTTTAAAGGCTCTAAAGAAGTTGAATTATCCGCTTTAACATGGGTAAAAAATAAAAAAATCAACTACATTTTAACTCTCCCTACTAATGAGAAAAAAATAACATACCAAACAGAAATAAACAATTGGGAGACAAAAATAAAAACAGGCATAACAACTCTTAAACTTAACAAAAAAGAACTTACTATTGTTGAAACAAAAACAGAAAAATTAGAAAGTGAATTAATCCCTTTCGATCCAAACAAAAAAATAACATGGTCAAGTAGCAATAAAGCTGTTGCTACAGTTAATGGAAAAGGTATGGTAACAGGTATCTCTATAGGAAAAGCTGTAATTACGGGGAAAGTTGAAAACACAAAAGGTACTTGTAACGTAACAATTACTGATATTATTCCTATTGCTAACAAAAGTTTTAAATCTCTTCTATTAAAGAATAAAAAAATAAACACTAATGCGGATAAAAACATATCTCTAAAAGAAGCCGTTGCTTACAAAGGAGTAATTAATATAGATAACAAAACAGAAATAACAACTATTAAAGGCATCAGATATTTTGAAAATCTTACAGAATTTTCTTGTGCAAAATCAGGTGTAAAATCACTTAACTTTAGTGAAAATTTAGCATTAAAAAAGCTAAATTGCTCGAACACAAAAATAAAATATCTTATAATTGATAATAATAAAAACTTAGAATATTTAGATTGTTATAATACTCCATTATTTTCTTTTAATACAACGTTACACTCCGAATTAAAATATATAAATTGCGCTAATACAAACATCTGTGAAATACCAACTGAATTCTGTCGAAAACTAACATATTTAAATTGTTGTTCTAATCATATTTTTTCTCTTCATTTAAAAAACAACAAAGAATTAAGATATTTAGATTGCTCTCATACAGCTTTAAAAGCTCTTAATGTTACTTATTGCACTAAATTAGTAGAACTTAATTTCAGTTATCCTGATTTAATAACTCCTACTCAACATAAAAATAAAAGTTCTGATATACTATATCGATATATTGAACCTGATGAATATGTAACACTTAATTTAAATAAAAACACTAAATTAGAAAAGCTAAATTGTGAAGAACTAAACATCATAACTCTTGATTTAAGAAAAAATCTAGAATTAACAGATTTAAGTTGCATGGGATCATCAATAAAACATCTCAAAATAAGCAAAAACAAGAAATTAGTAAATTTACATTGTGGTAACACTGCAATTGAAACTCTTGATTTAAGTCAAAATATAGAAATAGCAAGACTAAATTTCTCTGGCACAAATATAAAATCTATAGATTTAACAAAAAGCACAAACCTAGTAGAATTACATTGCAGTAATACAAAAATGTCATATGTTGATATAAGTAAAAATAGAAAACTAAAAAAATTCAACGGCTCGGGAGGAGGAAATCTATTTACTATATTTGTATGGAAAAATTTTAATAAAAAAAACTTCGATTATTTTATGACAATGGTCGGAGCTGTCTGTAAAGAAAGATAAATTATTATAATGAGGTTTGAAACTAATTTCAGACCTCATTATTCATCATAATATAAAGTATTCAACTAAGCTATTAGTATTATTTCCTATTTTTATACCTTTATGCATGAAAAACATTGCCTTTAATTAAAAAACAATTATATTTGTATATATAATATATCTTTAAAAAATTAACAATTAGTAAAAATAATTTTATTTACACTTTAAAGTATATAAACAACACCAAATTTTACAAAGAAAACCCACAATTTATATATCTATTTTTTTTAAAAAACCCATTATGAAGAAAACCTTACTCTTTGCCATAGTAGTGGCAATGACAACCTTTTCAGGTTGTTCAAAAAACGAAATTGTCGATACTAACCGAAAAACAAATGAAATAAATTTCAATGCCTATACAGATTCTCCAACAAAAGCTGAAATTATAGATACAAAAAGCTTCTCTGATTTCAATATGTATGGCTATATAACAACTGAAGAATATCTAGGAACAAGCGATTTAGGAATCGAATACATAAATAATTTACATCTTATTAAAGACGATGCTACTAAATCATGGACACACACTGATAAATATTTTTGGCCTATAAACAACGAAAAATTACATTTTTTTGCTGTTTCTCCAGCAAATTCACTAATCTATAATTATCAAACTTCCGTAGATTCTTATCCAAGTTTCGATTATACTATTGGTAATATTGGAAATACTCAAAAAGATTTTGTAGTTTCTAGTTTATTAAACCAAGAACAATCTATAAATAATGGAAGCGCTAATTTTAATTTCAAACACTCCTTATCACAAATCTGTTTTTCACTAAAAGGCGAAGTAAATGACTTTGAATATACTGTAACAAGTGTAAAACTTATTAACATTAAAAATAAAGGTACTTTCACATTTAATGGAACAGATAAAATTGGTTCATGGAGCAACCAATCTGGATCAGAAACATACACTCATGATTTAACAGATTTTGTTGTTGACGGCACAAACCCTACTCCTCTTGCTAAAGAAAACACAATGATTCTTATGCCTCAAGAAGATTCTGAAAATTCAAAAATAGAAATCACCTATTCAGTAAGACAAAAACTAAGTGGTGTGGAAATATTTAACGGATCTAAAGAAGTTAATTTACCTTCATTAAATTGGGCTAAAAACTCTAATATTCGTTACATACTAACACTTCCCGTTAATGGCAAAAAAATGACTTTTTCCGCTGATGTTAACATTTGGGATAAAAATATAAATAAAGATATATCTATTCTTAAAATAAATAAAACAGAATTATCTATTCTACAAACAGGAACTGAAACTTTAACAGCTGAACTAAAAACAAAAGAACCAGAAAGTTCTTATAAATGGTCAAGTGATAACAGCTCTATTCCTGATGCTATCTTTAAACAAAAATTAATAAGTTTAATAACTAACATTACTAATGAAAATGAAGTTTCAATACCAGAAGCGCTATCTATTGAAGAAATTGAATTTAATTACTGCAAAATAAAATCACTTGAAGGTATTAAATACTTTAAAAATTTACGTGAATTAGATTGTTCTGACAATCTATTAACCTCTCTTAATGTTAATAATAACCCTAAATTAGAAGAATTAGATTGCTCATATAATAAATTAACATCTCTTAACATAGGAGATGCTAATTATTTAAGAAATATAGATTGTTCTAATAATTTATTAAATTCTATAAATGTTGATTATAATATATCTTTAAACGAATTAAATTGCTCAAGCAACAATTTAAAATCTATTGACGTAACTTATGCTTCATTAACAAAATTAGAATGCCAAAATAATAATATAACATCTATTAACTTCAATAAGTATTTATCAGAATTAGATTGTTCTGACAACGAACTAACATCTATTAATTTTACTGATAAAGAATATTTATGTGAACTAAATTGCTCCGGTAACGATTTAGAATCTATTATTATTAATGATAATTTATATGGTTTAAATTGTTCCTACAATCAATTAACTTCTATAGATATTAGCAATAACACTGATTTACAAAATCTAAATTGTTCTAACAATCATAAAATAACATCTCTTGATTTAAGAAACAATATAAAATTAGAATATCTAGATTGCACAAATTGTGAAGATCTTAAAGAGATATATGTCAGGTCTGATTTTGATATAAACAACTATCCATATTTTTATAAGGACAGGACAACAATTTACGTAAAAGAATAAACTAAACTAATATTAATAGGGGATAAATCATATATGGTAATGATTTATCCCCTATTATTATTTATACACTATAATTAACAATTTACTTTTCTACTTTTTTTAATATTTTCTTACAAAAAAAGTTGTCTTTAACTAAGTTATTATTAAATTTGTATATATAATTATTTTTGAATAATTACTCTAAAGAAAAGATTACTTTACACCCCAAAACATATAAACAAAACTATTTTTCACAAGCAAAACCCACAATTATATATCTATTTTTTTTAAAACCCAATTATGAAGAAAACATTACTCATTGCCATACTCATGACAATGACAACTTTTTTAAGTTGTACAAAAAACGAGATTGTTAATATCAATCAAACTGATGAAATAATTTTTAATGCTTACACAAATTCACCTACAAAAGCCGAAATTATTGACACTAAAAACTTCTCAGAATTTAATATCTACAGCTACATAACAGCAGATAAATATCTAGGAGCAAGCGATTTAGGAAAAGCATACATAAACAATTCTCATTATATTAAAGATGATGCTAGTAAAATATGGAAACATTCTGATAAATATTATTGGCCTATAAACAATGAAAAAATACACTTTTTTGCTGTTTCACCTTTAAGCAATTTAATTTCTAATTATCAAACTTCCATAAATTCATATCCAAGTTTCGATTATACTGTTGAAGAAAAAATAAGTACTCAAAAAGATCTTGTTATTTCTAGTTTACTAAATCAAACTAAATATGAAAGAGATGGAAATATTAATTTGAAATTTAAACACGCACTATCTCAAATTAATTTTTCTATAAAAGGTGAGGCTAATAATTTTAAATATAAGGTAACAAATATAGAACTTTTAAATATTAAGAATAAAGGTAAGTTTACATTTAACTCAACAGAAGAATTTGGAACATGGAACGAACAATCGGGAACAGCAATTTATACACTAAATTTAGATAATTTTATAGTTGATGGTATAGAATCAAAACCTCTTTCAAAAGAAAATGAAACATTGATTCTTATGCCTCAGAAAAAAACAACAAATGCAAAAATAAAAATTTCATATTCTATAATGCAAGCATTAACAAATACTGAGATTTTTAAAGGAGATAAAGAAGTAGATATATCATCTATAATATGGGATAAAAACTCAAATATTCGTTATACACTAACTCTCCCTCTTGATGGAAATGAAATAACTTTCGATACAGAAGTTAGCGATTGGGAAGATAAAACAAACAAAGAATTCTCAGTTATCAAGCTCAACAAAGGAAGTATAACAATAATGCAAACTAAGACAGAAACCTTAACAGCTAATCTGTCACCTAAAAACACAGAATCATCATTTATATGGACAAGTAACAACGAAAGCGTTGCAACTGTAGATGCTAATGGAGTGATTACAGCTATAGCAAAAGGAAACGCTATAATAACAGTAAAAGCATTAAACACGAAAAAGGAAATTCTAGCAAAAGCAGAATGTAACGTAGGAGTTAATGACATTATAAATTTCAAAGATAAAATTTTTAAAAGTCTATTATTAAATAATCCAAAAGTAAACATAATATCAGATGATGAAATTTCTATAAATGAGGCTAAAAATATTAGGGAATTAGATATTTCAAATAAAAACATAGAATCACTTGAGGGAATACAATATTTTGAAAATCTTTCAACTTTTACTTGTTCTAATAATCCACTACTAAAATCTATAGACTTAAGTAATAACTTAAATCTATTTAATTTATATTGCTTTAGCGGTATATCATCAGTAAATCTAAATAATAATACTAAGCTGGTAGAAGTAATTTTTTATGATACTAAATTAACCTCTCTTGATTTAAGCAACAACAAAAATTTAATCTCATTTCGATATATTGGTGACGGTATAACATCACTTGATATAAGCAATAATAAAAAATTAAATACTTTTTTTTACGATGGTAAAGGAATTACATCTATTGATTTAAGCGAAAATAAAGAACTAACTTTATTATATTTTATCAATATAAACCTAAAAACTCTTGACATAAGTAATAATGAAAATTTAGGAGAGTGCATTTGTAGAGAAACTGGACTTAAAACCATTGACATAAGCAATAATAAATTATTATATAATATAGATTGCAGTTCTACTGATATATCATCTCTAGATATTAGCAACAATACAGCTTTAGAATCTATAAATTACATCCAGACAGGAATCACTTCTCTAGATGTAAGTAATTGTGAAAATCTAACTTCATTAAGCTGTGCTTTCACAGGAACTTCTTCTATCGATGTAAGTAAAAACACCAAATTAAATACTCTAATTTGCTTTAACACAAAAATAGAATCACTTGACATAAAAAATAATACTGAATTAACTAGATTAAATTGTATCAATACTGAAATCACATCTCTTGATATAAACAAAAATACCAAACTAAACTCACTAAAATGCTCTAATACCAAAATAGCATCTCTAGATATAAGTAATAACATACTACTTACAGAATTAGAATGTGATTCGTATAAAAATGAAAAATTTAATACTATTTATGTATGGAAAGGTTTTGATAAACAAAATGATGAACATTTTAAAATAGCACCAACAATTAACTATGTTGAAAAAATAAACTAAATAGAAACTATTACTTAAAAACAATATTTTATGAAAAAATCTCTAATAATTGCGACACTTATGGCAATGACAACTTTCTGGAACTGTTCTAAAGAAAAAACAGAAAATGTCGATCCCGAAAATAACGAAATAAATTTTAACGCTTATGTAGAATCTTCAACCAAAGCTATAATTACAAACAATGACTATTTTATAGAATTTGATGTTTATGGATATCAAACACCTGAGGATTATATAAAAACTAATGACTTAGGTAGTGCTTATATAGATAATGAATATGTTCATCAAGATTATGAGTCTAAATCTTGGATACATGATAAAAAATATACTTGGTCTGAGGATAATGAAAAGACCCATTTCTTTGCTGTTTCGCCTATAAACATATTATCTAAAGAATATAAGACTCATCTAGATTCTTATCCAACTTTTGAATATACTGTGGAATCTGGAGTTAAAACTCAAAAAGATCTTATTGCCTCAAGTCTAATAAACCAAACAAAATCTAAAGATAACAAAAACGTAGATTTAGAGTTCAAACATATACTATCACAAATAAACTTCTCGTTAAGAGGTGAAAAAGATACGTATACATATACCATTACACAAATAGAACTTCAAAACATAAAGAATAAAGGGACATTCGCTTTTGCTGAAAATAATAGTGGATTATGGAGTAACCTTGAAGGAACAGAAAGCTACTCTCTTCTTGATGAAAATGAAACTTTTGTTTTAACCGATAATGAATATCATAAACTAAATCTTGAAATAAATAATGACAAAACTCTTATTATTTTACCGCAAAAAAATACAGAAAATGCAAAAATAAAAATTACTTATTCTGTAAAACAAATAGACACAAAAATATTTGAAGGTTCAAAAGAGATAGATTTAAATGCATTCTCATGGGATATAAATTCAAATAACCGCTACAACATAACATTACCTATTAACGAAGGATATTTAATATATACTAATGATATTAGCAATTGGGAAGAAACCGTTCCAAGAGAAAAAAGAGGATTAACACTTAATAAAACAGAACTTACCATTGCAAAACAAAAAAAAGAAACACTGATAGCAAAATTAACACCAAATAATAAAGACTACACTTTTGAATGGACAAGTAGCAATGACGACATTGTAACAGTTGATGACAAAGGAGTAATCGAAGCTATCGAAGTAGGTAAAGATGTTAAAATCACAGTAAGCGCCTTAGATACTAAAAAAAGAGTCGTTGCAAGAGCAATATGTATCGTAAATGTCAATGAAACAATATCTATACCTGATGAAAAATTCATACAAGCATTGATAGATGAAGGTGTTGATGTAAATAAAGATGGTGAAATTTCTGCAGAAGAAGCCTTCGCAGTAAGAATATTAGAAATTAAAAACAAAGATATAACTTCTCTTGCTGGTATTGAATATTTTAAAGCTCTTTCTATTTTAGACTGTAGCGAAAATAAATTAGAATCTTTAGATATAAGCAAAAACACTACTTTAACAGATTTAAATTGCTCAAAAACAGAAATAAAATCTCTTGACGTAAGTAAAAACACAAATCTATTAAGTTTAAAATTAGACTACACACACGTAGAATCTCTTGATTTATGCAAGAACACCAAATTAAGTTCTTTATCATGTAGTAATACTAATATCGAATATATCGACATAAGTGAATGTACTGATCTACTAGAACTAATGTGTTCTAATACAAAACTAACATTTATTAATACAGATAAAAACACCAAACTAAAAAACTTATATTGCTCTAATTCAAAAATCATTTCTCTTGATTTAAGCGAAAATAAAGAGCTAGACCAACTTTACTGTAATAACTTAGAGTTAAAATCTCTAGACTTAAGCGCAAACACAAAATTAACACGTTTTAATTGCTCTTATACAAATATAACAACTCTTGATTTAAGTAAATTAATAAACTTAAAACTATTTTATAGCACTTCAACAGATCTTAAATTTATAGATGTAAGTAAAAACACAAAATTAGAACTTATTTACTTAGATGAATGTTTAGATCTTGAAATCATCTATGTATGGCAAGGTTTCAACGTATATAATGCCGATTTTCATAAAACAGAAAAAGCAAAATACGTAGAAAAATAAACCAACCAAATAAAAGGGTTTATACCATATAATATAAACCCTTTTATTTTAATATTATCTTAAATATATTGTTGTATAAAAATTATCAACCATTGTATCTTTATTAATTTTTAGCTATCTTGCAGACAATTATATCACATTAACAACTTACCCATATACTCTTATTTCACTCTTTACAATTACAACACTTAAATAATAAAATTTTATAAAACCCAATTATGAAGAAAACCCTACTTTTTGCCTCTTTGTTAGCAATAGCGACTTTCTCAAGTTGCTCAAAAAATGAAACACTAAACGTCAACAAAACTCAAAATGAAATAGGCTTTAACGCCTACACAAATTCTCCTACAAAAGCTGAAATTATTAGCTCAACTAATTTTAATGAATTTAACGTTTATGGCTATAGAACTACTGACGCATACAATGGGGAAGGCGATTTAATTCCTTATTTTAAGAACTTAGGTATCACACGAGAAGATGAAAATAGACCATGGACTCATGCTGATAAATATTATTGGCCTATTAATGATGAAAAGCTACAATTCTTTGC
Organism: Bacteroidota bacterium; assembly: GCA_015222165.1. Taxonomy (GTDB): domain Bacteria; phylum Bacteroidota; class Bacteroidia; order Bacteroidales; family Rikenellaceae; genus JADFUS01. Next base: position 10,907 of record JADFUS010000057.1, on the reverse strand, counting down.
TATCTCTCCATTAAATGAACTAGTTACTAATTATAACATTTCTTCTGAATCATATCCAAGTTTTAATTATACTATTGGAACTGAGGGAGATAATCAAAAAGATCTTATCGTTTCTAATTTATTAAACCAAGAAAAACCTAATGAAGGCGGAGAAATTAATTTAAATTTTAAACACGTTCTATCTCAAATTAACTTTTCTTTAAAAGGCGAAGTTGATAATTTTGAATATAAAATAACAAAAATAGAACTTCAATATGTGAAAAACAGTGGTAAATTCACATTTGACGAAACTTCTGGAGTATGGAGCGACCAAGCTGGAACAACTACATATACTCATAATTTAACAGACTTTATCATCAAAGGAACTACTCTAACTCCTTTAAATGATATTGACAAAACATTTATTCTTTTGCCACAAACAACAACTAAAAATGCTAAAATAAAAGTTACTTATTCTGTAATAGAAACAGCAACAAATACTGAAATTTTTAATAGCTCTAAAGAAGTCAATGTATCTTCTACAACATGGGCAAAAAATTCAAATATTCGTTATAATCTAACTCTTCCAGTTGGTGGAGAAGAAATGACATTTACAGCTGAAATTAACGATTGGAATAAAGAAACAAACAAAGAATTATCAATCTTTGAACTAAATAAAACTGATTTATCAATCAATATTGGAGAAACAGAAAAATTAACTACTAAATTATTTCCAGCAAATGAAAATGCTACTTACTCTTGGGATAGTAGAAATCCAGCTATCGCAACTGTTACCGATGGAGTTATTACAGCTATTTCAAAAGGAACAACTATAATTTCTGTAACAACAGGAGAACAAACAATAATATGCTATGTTACTGTTATACCTAAACCTATTAGTATTCCCGATCCTTATTTTAAACAAGCATTAATAAACGCAAATTTTGACAGAAATAGAGATAATGAAATTTCTATAACTGAAGCATTAAATATTCAAACCTTAAATCTTTCTAAAAAAAATATTAAGTCACTTAAAGGCATAGAAAATTTTACTGAATTAACAAAATTAAATTGCAATGAAACAAAAATATCATCTCTTGATGTAAGTAAAAACTCAAAATTAACTTCATTAAGTTGTGACAAAACAGCAATAACATCTCTTAATGTAAGTAAGAACTTAAATCTAACTTATTTACATTGCAATGAGACAGCAATATCATCTCTAGATGTAAGTAAAAACACAAAATTAACCTCTTTATCTTGCTCTATAAATAAAATACCTGTCCTTAATGTAGACAACAATATAAAATTAACTCTCTTACATTGCAGTGATACAAAAATAGCTTCTCTTAATATAAACAATAACATAGATTTAACTGATTTATCTTGCTCTGAAACAGATGTAACCTCTCTTGATGTAAGTAAGAATATAAATTTAAAAAGTTTATATTGCTATAGTACAGATATCGCATCTCTTGATTTAAGTAAAAATCCTGTATTAGAAAGTATATCTTGCAGTTCTACAGATATCACATCTCTTGATATAAGCAATAATATAGAAATTAATGATATATCTTGCGATAACACAACAATTTCTACTTTAGATCTAAGCAAAATTACAAAATTACAATGTTTAATATGCAGTTCTACGGATATCTCATCTCTTAATCTAAACAACAATATAAACTTATCATATTTTTCATGCTATAATACAGATATCACATCTCTTGATATAAGTAAAAATACAGCACTAACTTTTTTTAATTGTGATTATTGTCTTCTTTTAAAAGAAATAGTAGTTTGGCCAAGTTTTGATATAGAAAACGTTCCTACTAATTTTAAAAAACCTATAACAATTAACTACGTTAAAAAATAATCTAAAAAGAGATAATCTAAAAAAATTAAAGGAAGGCTAAATCGTGTTTAAACACGATTTAGCCTTCCTTTTTATATGCTTAATTATTATAAAATTGCTCCAGCTTATTGTTAAATTCAACTTTCGTATCCTCTTCCGCCCATTCTGAAACTTTATCTGTGATATCTACTATCTCTATTACCACTTCTCGACGTTTTTTAATAAATAAACCACCTAAAACAACAAACAGAAAAGTTTTTATAAGAGTTAAAAGAAATGGTGGTGTCTTTGTACGTCCTTTTCTACTCCATACACTACCCCACAATCCATTGATGCGAACTCCTATAACTTTAACTCCCGAGGGCAACTCTTTACAAATTTTATAAGCCAACTGCTTACCACAGATTCGTTCCACACCGTCTATAGTTATACGACCTGCTGGATATAATAAAATTGTCTGTTTCTTATTTAATGCATCTAACGCCACACCCTCCAAATTTCTAACATCATTTACAGTATTTATATCTCGCTGAACCGTTAAATCGGGAACGGAAACAGCATCAAATATTCTAATAAAAGAACTCGCTATAGGAATTTCTAAATATTTTTTATCCACCAACGGACGCATAGTAATATGATACATCTCCGAGAAAAGTATCATCGGATCGACAACAGCTTGATGATTTGGAAGAACAAGATACGTGTTATCATCTGAGAGATTATGAAGCCCAGTAATTTTAACTTTATAACGAAGACGAAAAACAGAACGTACAACATAGCACAGCATAGAACGGAGATGATGTAGCAAATAAAAAGGAACAAAAAGGAAACCTACGCCCAACATCAAAAATAGATAATTCGGAGGTAGTAAAATAGATATTATAGCAAAAGTTAACGACGCAAAGAGTATAAAGATAAATGATACTTGATTAAAATATGCCAAAACGGGAGCTAATAAAGAACCCTTAACTTTTTGTTGTATTGCTGTATCAAGAGGCACTTTAAAAAATCCACATACCAGAGATAAGAAAAACAATATTATAGCAAAATTAACAACGCTTAACTCTACAAAACATAAAACAACTAGTAAAGTAGAAATAACAAATCCCGAAACTACAACCCAACGATAAAGGAATTTTGTACGCAATAACAGCCCTGCAACATAACACCCAACAGTTATCCCTATTGCCGCCAAAGATAGAACTATACCCGTATTAAAAGGAGACAAATTCAGTGTTTGTTGACAATAGACTATAAGCCCCATTTGGAGAGATGCTACAAGCCACCAAAACATAGATAGCGACATTATTATAGGATTTAACGCTTCGTAATCTTTACAACGAGCATACATATCTTTTATAAAAACTAAAGGATTAACTTTCGTTACAAGTTCCTCATCTGAATCTTCATAATTTATTTTAATTCGTGAACTAAAAAGCAGACCCAACAAAGCAAAACTAATAAGCAGAATATATATAATTTTCATACTCACCATATCCACCAACAAGCCTGAAAGAAGAGTTCCGACCAACATTCCTAAAAAAGAGACAGCCTCCATGCCTCCCATACCATAAGAGATATTTTTCTCACCTCCGACTTCTCGTATTAATCCATATTTTGCAGGAGAATAGAGTGAACTTTGCAAACCCATTAAAAATATTGAAAATAATACCAAATAAACAGATTGATAGATAAAACCCAATACCGCCAAAAGCATTATAGGGACTTCTATAATCTTAGCATAATAAACTATTTTTTGCTTTGAGAAAATATGTGCCCAACGCCCTGCAAGCGGAGAAAAGAAGATGTAAGGCAAAACCAAAGCACCCGCAGCCATAGAAACTACAAGGGATATGTTATCTTGTGCTACCCATTTTATAGCAATAAAACAAGCCAACGTTTTTAGAAAATTATCATTTAAAACGCCAAAAAAATTTGTCGTAAAAAGAGAAGTGAAATATTTTATCATCTTTCAATATTTTGAATCTTTTTTATTTGTTTGAAATACCAATATCCACCAGCAAAAAGGACTCCTAAAAGCCATGATACAGGAGATGCTAACCATATTCCAAGTTCGTGAAGATATGTAGAAGACAGTATAAATGCAAGAGGTAACCTTATCAAGCAAAATGTGAATAACGATATGAACATTGGTACTATAGCATTTCCAAGCCCTCGCATAGCGCCCATAAATATAAACATAAAAGCAAAAAGTACAAAACTTAACCCTATTATAAATAAATATTGGTTACCTATATTTATAATATTTGGATTTGAAGAGAAAAGTTTCATAAACGACGTTCCAAAAATAGAAAGCAAAATTAATATAATAAGACACGTCACAAAAGATATTTTCAACATCTCATTAACACCTTTTTTCACTCTATCATATTGCTTAGCTCCATAATTTTGAGCCACAAAAGCTGTTAACGCCGAAGAAAGCCCCATCGGAACAACCATAACAAAACCCTCAATGCGTGAAGCAGCAACATATCCCGCAATTACATCTACCCCAAATTTATTTATTACCGCCATTATCGCCACCATTCCTAAGCCCACAATAACTTGTTGAATACCCGAAGGAATGCCTATTTTTAAGCTCTTAAGAAAAAGAGCTTTGTCAAAAACTATTTTTTTGGAAAGTCTTATTATTGATTTCTTCTTATGAATATAAGTAAATATCGAAAAGACAACCAATGCCTGTGTAATTACCGTTGCCCACGCCACACCTTTTACACCTAAATCTAAACCTAAAACCATGACTATATCCAAGAAGATATTTACCAATACAGATAAGGATATAAAAATCATCGGAGTGAAAGAATCACCCACACTAATTAAAAGCCCCATAACAGAATTTGAGAGGAATAAAAAGATTAAACCTAACAAATATATGTTGAAATATTCTATTGCAATAGACTTTAATCCCAAAGGTAAATTTAGCACCTCCATAATATTGTCTGAGAATAATATTCCTAAAGTCGTAAGAAAAATACTAAAAAAGAAAATAAATACGTATAAAGTGTTACTTGCTCTATTTATTTCATGAAAAAGTTTCGATCCGAAACTTTGACCAACAATCACTGACACTCCCATACTTACACCCCTTGATAATGCTATAAATAAGAAGACAAAAGGAGCACAAGCACCCACTGCTGCCAAGGCATTATCGCCAATAAAATTTCCAACAATAATAGTATCAGTTAGTTGGTAAATCTGCTGGCAAATTGAAGTAACTATCATTGGTAAGGCAAAAATTAACATTTGTTGTTTAATATCACCTCTTGTTAGATTATTTTCATCACGATTCATGCACAAAAATACAAAAAAGAATCTTAAGTAGAAAAATAATCAAATATTTTATCTAAAAAGTTGTTTTATTAGATAATTAAGTATTACATTTGTGGTATTGAAAACAAAATAATAATTTATTTACAAATATTACTAATAAAATGAAAAAGCATAATTTCAGTGCAGGTCCATCTATTCTTCCTCAGGTGGCAGTCGAAAACGCTTCTAAAGCAGTTCTTGATTTTGAAGGTACAGGACTACCTCTAATCTGTATGTCTCACCGCTCAAAAGAGTTTGATAACGTAGTTGTAGAAACAGAACAATTATTTAAAGAACTTCTTAATATTCCTGACGGATATAAAGTATTTTTTGTTGGTGGCGGTGCAAGTACACAGTTTTTCCACATACCATATAATTTGTTAGAAAAAAAAGCTGGTTATGTAAATACTGGCGTTTGGGCTAAAAAAGCTAAAAAAGAAGCAAATCTTTTTGGTGAAGTTGTTGAAGTAGCAACTTCTGAGGATAAAAAATTCTCGTATGTTCCTAAAGGTTATAGTATTCCTACAGATATAGATTATTTACACATCACTACAAACAATACTATCTACGGTACTGAATTACACGAAGATATCGATTGTCCTGTAAATCTTGTTGCAGATATGAGTTCTGATATTTTCAGCCGTCCAGTTGATGTATCAAAATATGCAATGATTTATGGTGGTGCTCAAAAAAATATCGGTCCTGCTGGTGCAACTTTCGTAATAGTTAGAGAAGATATTCTTGGTAAAGTTTCTCGTCCTATTCCTTCAATGGTTGACTATCGTCTTCAAGTTAAGAATAGTTCAATGTTCAATACTCCTCCAGTATTCCCTATTTATGTTATCCGTGAAACACTTAAATGGTTGAAATCTATTGGTGGTGTTGAAGAGATGTACAAAATAAATAAGAAAAAAGCAGGTGTTATATATGACGAAATCGAACGTAACCCTTTATTCAAAGGTGCTGCAGTTAAAGAAGATCGTTCATTAATGAATATCACTTTTGTACTTAACGAAGGTTTTGAAAATCTTCAGGAAACATTCCTTGAAGAATCAAAAGCTGCTGGAATGGTTGGTCTTAAAGGTCACCGTCTTGTAGGTGGTTTCCGTGCATCAACATACAATGCTCTACCTTTAGAAAGTGCTGAAGCTCTTGTTAAATTCATGCAAGAATTCGAAGCAAAACACACAAAATAATTTATAGGTTTTTCCTAAAAATAAATATCTAACAAACAGTTGATGTTTTATTCATTAACTGTTTGTTAGAATTAATAAAACAAAAAAAATGAAAGTATTAGTTGCAACAGGCAAACCTTTTTCTAAAGAGGCTGTCGCTGGTATTAAATCAATAGTAGAAGGTTCAAATAATGAGTTTATCCTTCTTGAAAGCTATAAAGAAAATTCAGAACTTCTTGAAGCTGTAAAAGATGTAGAAGCTATCATCATCAGAAGTGATAAAATCACTGCTGAGGTTGTCGAAGCCGCTAAAAATTTAAAAATTGTTGTTCGTGCTGGTGCTGGTTACGATAATGTTGATCTTGAAGCTTGTACAGCTAAAGGCATTGTAGTAATGAACACTCCAGGTCAAAACTCGAATGCAGTTGCCGAGTTAGTTATTGCCCTAATGATTTTCATCAACCGTGGTCAATTCACTCCTAAAGCAGGTAAAGAGGTAAGTGGTAAAAAATTAGGTATTCAAGCATTTGGTAATGTTGGACGTATTGTCGGACGTTATGCTAAAGGTCTTGGTATGGAAGTTTATGCTTTCGATCCATTTATCACTGACAAAAGTGTTTTCACTAACGAAGGAGTCACAGAGGTTTCATCTCTTGAAGAGCTATACTCTACTTGTGATGTAATTTCTCTACATATTCCTGCAACTCCAAAAACAATAAATTCTATCAATTACGACTTATTAAGCAGAATGCCAAAAGGTGCAACTCTTATAAATACTGCTCGTAAAGAAGTTATTAACGAAGCAGAACTTGTTAAGTTAATGGCTGAACGTGAGGATTTCAAATATATCGCAGATATAGCACCAAACAATGCTGAGGAGCTTACAGAAAAATTTGGCAACCGTTTCTTTGCTACACCTAAGAAAATGGGTGCTCAAACAGCTGAAGCAAATCTAAATGCTGGTATCGCTGCTGCAACTCAAATAATTAACTTCTTCACTAAAGGTGACAGAAAATTTCAAGTAAATAAATAGTTTATATCTTTAACTTATATGGTAAAAGTAAAAGCATTCGCAGGCATACGTCCACCAAAGACTATGGCGAAAGAAGTTTCATCTCGTCCATACGACGTTTTAAATTCTAAAGAAGCAAAGGTTGAAGCAACAGAGAAATCTCTTCTTCACATCATCAAACCAGAGATTGATTTTGATCCTATCGCTGACGAACATTCTGAGGAAGTTTATTTAAAAGGTGCAGAAAATTTCAAACTTTGGAAAGAAAAAGGTTGGCTAGCACAAGACAAAAAAGACAAATTCTATATCTATGCACAAACCATGGATGGAAGAACTCAATATGGTCTTGTAGCATGCTGTCATTTCCAAGATTACCTTAACAATAAAATCAAGAAACACGAGCTTACTCGTAAAGATAAAGAAGAGGATCGTATGAAACATGTACGTACTCAAAATGCTAATATAGAGCCAGTATTTTTCTCATATCCTGCTAATGCAGAAATTGATGCTATTGTTGCAAATATCGTTAAAAACGAAACTCCAGAATACGACTTCACAGCTAAACCAGAGGGCTTTGGACATACTTTTTGGGTTATTGAAGATGACGCTACAAACAAACGTATAACAGACATTTTCGCAACTATTCCTTCATTATATGTTGCTGATGGACACCACCGTACAGCTGCCGCTGCACTTGTGGGACAAGAAAAGATGAATGCAAATCCTAATCACACAGGTGAGGAAGAATATTGCTACTTCTTATCAGTCATTTTCCCAGATAACCAATTAAAAATCATTGATTACAATCGTACAGTCAAAGATTTGAATGGTCTTACAGAGGAACAACTTATAGAGGCTTTAAAAGAAGATTTTGATGTTGAGAAAGTAGGAAAATCTATCCACACACCAACAAAATTACATAACTTCGGTATGTATATTGGTGGCGAATGGTATAGCTTCACTGCTAAAGCTGGAAGATTTGATGACAAAGACCCTATTGGAGTCCTTGATGTTACTATCCTTTCAAACCTTGTTCTTGACAAACTTCTAGGAATTAAAGATTTACGTACAGACAAACGTATAGACTTCATTGGCGGTATCAGAGGTCTTGGTGAACTTGAAAAACGTGTTAACAGTGGTGATATGAAAGTTGCTTTTGCATTATATCCAGTTTCTATGGATCAGCTTGTAGACATTGCTGATAGTGGCAATATCATGCCTCCAAAGACAACATGGTTTGAGCCAAAACTTCGTTCAGGACTTGTTATTCACAGTCTAGACTAATAATAGAAATTAAGTTACAAACAATATAATAAAAGATCAACGACAATTTTTATGTCGTTGATCTTTTATTTATACCCACTACTTTCAAGCCACACTGACATAAAACCACCTAAAAAGCAAAAAAACGCTCTTCCCAAAGAGAAATGAAATTTCTCGCTAAAAGTTTTTTATTTCACTTTTCTTCAGAAAAGGGAATCTCAGCGAAGCGTAATAAAAGGCGAAGCAAAAGTGTAGCTAAAAGCATAGAAAGGCGAAGCCAGCCGATTAATGATTAAGAGGAAATTGCATGCAATTTCTTTAATCGGCAACAGCTCAAAGAGCTGTAATAATTAGCAATATATCTAAACGCATTATTTTAATAGCGATATTATCACTGACATTAGACCACCTAAAAAGTACAAAAGCGCTTTTTCCAAAGAGAAATAAAATTTCTCGCTAAAAGTTTTTTATTTCTCTTTTCTTCAGAAAAGGGAATCTCAGCGAAGCGTAATAAATGGCGAAGCAAAATATGTAGCTGAAAGCATAGAACGGCGGAGCCAGAATATGTCTGAAAGCATGAAATGGCGAAGCCTAGCCGATTAATGATTAAAGGGAAATTGCATGCAATTTCTTTAATCGGCAACAGCTCGAAGAGCTATAATAATTAGCAATATTTCCAAACGTACTATAGATTATAATCAATGTATCTATCGCAATATCAACACAGACATTAAACCACTTTACAAAGTACAAAACCGCACTTCTCAAAGAGAAACTAAAAAATTTCTCGCTAAAGTTGTTTTTGCTTATCTTTTTCTTTCAAGAAAAAGCCAGTCTCAGCAAAGCGTAATAAAAAGCAAAGCAGAAATGTAGCTAAAAGCAAAAAATAACAAAGCCTACCTGTTATATTTCCAATACAAAATATCAGATTCTAAATACAAAAAAACCAAATATCTAAATTATTAAGCAACTAATGATAATAATATTATATTATAAGTATGATTTCCCTCAATATTAATTAAAAAAGTCATTAAAAAAATAAAAACAAGCATCTTTTTTTAAAAATAAAAAACATTACTAAAAAGTTTTTTGTACCTTTGCCAAAACGCAACGGACAATCCATGGAAATAATAAATTTTTCAGAAAACAACTCTCTTATTGTTCAATATCTTTCAGAACTAAGAGATGTAGAAATTCAAAAAGACTCTCTACGTTTTCGCAATAATATCTCTCGTATAGGTCATTTAATGGCATACGAGATTAGTAAAAGTCTTCACTATTCTTCAAAACAAATTCAGACACCATATTGCAAAACTCCTATGCAAATATGTGATGAAAAAATAGTTTTAGGAACAATCCTTAGAGCGGGTTTACCTATGCATCAAGGTTTCTTAGATAGTTTTGATAAAGCAGAAAATGCTTTCATCTCTGCATATAGGAAGCGCTCTGATGATGGGCATGTTGAAATACTTACAGAATATATTTCTACACCTTCTCTAGAAAATAAAACTTTAATTCTTTGCGACCCTATGCTTGCAACAGGACTTTCTATGGAACATTCTTATAAAGCCCTTTTGAAAAATGGAACACCAAAAAATTTGCATATCGCATGTGTTATAGCAAGTGAACAAGCTGTAGAACATATTAAAGAAGCTTTTAAAGATATAGAAAATGTTACTATTTGGCTCGGAGTAATAGATCCTGAGTTAAATGAACGTTCTTATATCATTCCAGGTTTAGGAGATGCTGGAGATCTTTGTTTCGGTGAAAAATTGTAATTTTTATATACATAACTATAAGGCTTATCTTTTTTAGATAAGCCTTTTTTATGTTTTATCTTGATGATTAATATATTATGTCAGCAAGGATATTGTATATTGAAATAGTGCGTTTAAATATATTATTCGTTAATACAGCTCGTTGAGCTGTTGCCGATTAAAGAAATTGCATGCAATTTCTTCTTAATCATTAATCGGCTGGCTTCGCAATTCATTGCTTCGCCTTTTTTTACGCTTCGCTAAAACTGACTTTTTCTTGAAAGAAAAAGATAAGCAAAAAACTTTTAGCGAGAAACTTTTCAGTTTCTCTTTGGGAAAAGAGTTTTTATGCTTTATAGGTAGTTTAATGTCAGTGTTGATATTGCGACAGATACATTGATTATAATCAAATAATACATTTGGAGATATTGCGAGTGACTACAGCTCTTCGAGCTGTTGCCGATTAAAGAAATTGCATGCAATTTCCTCTTAATCATAAATCGGCTGGCTTCGCCTTTCAATGCTTTCAGCTATAC
>JADFUS010000056.1 GCA_015222165.1 Bacteroidota bacterium | reverse complement strand
TTATTATACTTTTGTAAATAAATATACATTAATTATTAATTAAAAAAATAAACAAAATGAAAAAAGCAATACTAATGTTAGCAGTTTCTTTCTTATTTATCGGAACTTCTATAGCTAAAACAGACGACGCAAAAAAAGTATCAGAAAAATGTATGAAAAAAATTGAATCTTTTGAAAAAACAAAAGATAGTGGTTTAAAATCTCTAGATTCATATGTTAATGCAACAAAAGACATTGCAACAACTTTAAAATCAAGCAACAAAGTTCTTAATTCTATGGAAGAAGGAAAAAATAACGGTTCTTCTTTAGAAGAGCTAACAGTTACACTAACAAAACTTCCAATAAGCATAGCTGATTTATCTTCAAAAGGCGATTCTATTATCGAAGATTGTAAAAAAGAATCAAACCCTATGAAAAAAGCAAAATACGTAAAGTTAGCAGCTAAAACTGCAACTATGCTAACTTCTCTTGGTGGCGAAGCAAATTACCAAATAGGTATAATCAAATCTATACAGTAATAGAAAAATAATTTGACATTTACACTTTGATTATTTGGCTAATAAAAAAAAAGAAGTAACTTTGTGGAATTAAATAATAATAAAAAATAAAAAATCATGAGTTACCTTTCTTGCGAAGAGAAATCGGAGCTTTTTAGCACGTACGGAAAGTCTAATACTGACACTGGTTCTCCAGAGAGCCAAATTGCTTTATTTTCATACCGTATCAAACATCTTACAGGTCACCTTAAAACTAACAAAAAAGATTACAATACACAACGTTCTCTTCTTCGTTTAGTAGGTAAAAGACGTTCTCTTTTGAACTACCTGAAAGCTGATGATATTGAAAGATATAGAACAATTGTTAAACAATTGGAACTTCGTAAATAATTTGCTTAACGCAGTATTATTAAAAACCCTTCAAGACATAGTTTTGAAGGGTTATTTTATTAATTATATATATATATTTTACAACAAAAATAAAGATGCTACTATCGATAAAAAAAACTATCATCTTCACTTATAGCATCAAATAACTCATCAAATTTCTTTTTAAAAAAACCACCAGATTTAATAACATATTTTTTTGGTTCTAACTCCTCGTTTTGCATTATATTTATTTATAAAATTAGCTAATAATTTACCTTCACAATTTTATTCAAATATCACTGCCAAAAAGATAAGAATAAATGATAGAACTATTGAAATTATTAATAATACAGCCGAAAATTTTATCGTTTTCAACATTCTTAATTTACTTCTTTCATTATATTGTTTTATAATATTCCCATATTTTTCATTATATAATTCAAGAAATTCATTATAATCCATATCTTTAGACGAATTAAAAAATTCTTTAATCTCATCTTTTTGTTGTTTTCGTGAAACAGAATATTCAGATAAACCTAAAACTTTATCTAATTCATAATAATCTTCATGAAAGAAAATCTTAGCACGAATAACACCACCATCTACAGATTTTCCCTTTTCTAACTCTTCGTTCTCCATAATTATTTATATTATTTTATGTATAAAAATAATATAAAATAACATAAATACAATAGAAAAACAACTTTTTTTTGAAAAGAAAAAGTTGTATATTTGCACCTATGGAAAATGATAAAAAAGAGTACTTTAATAATTATATAGAAAAATTAACGAGCAGATTAATAGAACAATGCTCGAGCAAAGGTTTTTTGAACGGAGGAGTTTATGAAATTGAAGAACTCGACGAAAAATGGAAACTTTTTGCTCCAGAATATATGGCAGATGCAGTTCCCCAAATACCTGACTACCCTCTTGTTTCTATAGCATGGGCAGGATATATTGGAATGGGTGCAGTAGTTATGTGGGATAAATCTTGGGATAAATTTAAAGATGCAGAAAGTATATATAAATTGATGCGTGATCCTCGTGGATTTGACTGTATGGACGAACATATAACCGAAGATATGTTAGGCTTAAATTTAGAATCTAAAGAGGCTACAGATATAGAAAATCTATGGAGAGGTTGTGCTCAAACAGCATTAGATATGTTAAGAAAAGAAAATATCGAACCTCAAAGTGTCGATGCTTTTCATATTTACTCGTATACAGTAAAAGTTTTTTATAAACTCGGCATATCTATAGAACTAAAACGTCTAAAATATAAATATGTTAAAGTTAATGTTCCTATAGAAGATCCTAAAATTAACTAAAAGAAACCCTGAAAACCTATGTAATGGTAGAGTAACGCCCACAGTACAAAACGAGTTCCTTTACCTAAAAACATAAAAACAGAAGTTTTATATTGATTGGTTTTGTAAAAGCCAAGACCTATTGCAAAAACATCGCCTACAAGAGGAAGCCACGACAAAAAAGCTAAAGAAGAGCCATATTTTGTTATGAGCTTCTTTTGTTTTAAAAGAGTTTCTTCTTTCACTCTAAACCACTTTTCTATCCACTCCCATTTTCCAAAAAAGCCCATATAATAAGACAATAACCCACCTAACCAATTACCAACTGTGGCAACAATCACGGTAACATAGATGTCTCCTCCAAGCATAAGCATTCCTAAGAGCAATATATCCGAACTAAAAGGTATTATAGTAGCTGAAAGAAAAGAGCCTAAAAACAAGCCCCAATAACCATAATCTAATAAATTTTCCATAAAAAAGTTTATATGAGAAGAACTATTAATATTTCAATATATCACAAAAATACAAAAAAACTACCAATTGATTAACACCAATGGTAGTTTTTTATTTAAAAATATTTATTACACTTTTTATAACTAACTAAATCATTTTAACAAAAACAACTTTAAAATACTATTTCGATATCTGTTTCTTCACCCCAATCACCAACTTCAGCATCTATATCAGAATTTTCACCATGTATCTCTGGCAGAACAATAGGATCAAAAGGATCTTTATTATCAATACCGACATCAATAGTAAGCTTAACGCTATGACCGTCATGAGAATAAATAGGGTCTAGAATATCAAACGATTTCACAACGTGAGTTTCTTTATCAACAAGCAAGAAATCTACATAAATATAGTGCTTATGAGCATCTTCAATATTAGCTAAATCTGTCAAACCAAAAGTTAAAAAATTTGCTTTGATAAGCCCATCTTTCTTGTTTTCATCGAAAATTATATTCGAGTTACTGTCGGTAAAAGGCATCACATAACCACCTTCAGATGTTGTTTCAGCAACCAAATTACATCTTTTATCAAATCTACCTATCTCAGCAACATATTTATATGAATTGATAAGATTAGTAACTTTAATATTTACTTCTAATTTTTGAGTAACTATATGAGGAGTAAAATTAACTTCATTATCTTTATCTTGATAAACGATATCCACCAATTCAATTTTATCAAAAACTATCATCTCTGGTTCAGGAATATATGGAACATTCACAAATTTCGCTTTATTATCATATATTCTATCTGAAGAGATAGCCTCAACATATAAATTATCATAATCATCAAGATTTGAAAATTCACTCTGTCCTGAATAATTATTAAATAAAACAGCTTTATATTTCCCTACAGGTAAATTAAATTCATAATCTAAAGTAGATTGAATTATATGGTGAATAGGTTTTTCACTATCTATAACCTTACCATTTTCATCTGCAGGATAAAAAATGACCATATACGATTTTAACTCATCAAATTTAGTATCGACATTTTTTAAATCGACACAAACTATCACATTGTTATTAACGTCACTAGCTTCTATTATATCTTTATGCACACACGAACTAAACATAACTACGAATAATAACGAAATTATAATCTTTAATTTTATTCTCATAATACCCCACCTTTCTTATTTTTAGAATTTCCAATAAGCCATACCAAAGAAACTTGTCCTTTTGTTGGACCAAAATAATTTCTCTTTTTAGTTGCTATACGTAAATAATCACCATTTTTAGGTTCATACTCCTTATATTCACCTGCTAAGTAACCTACTCCTATTTCAAAATCAAGATTTAGAGCTTTTGCTATAGGTAAAGAATAACCATAAGATGCACCTATTGTATAACTAAATTTACTTTGATAACCTTTATTGCTAAATTCTACGTCATAAGTTCCAGCAGAAGCATAAACTCCGACATGATGACCAGTAAGATATCTATTTGACTTACCACCAAACCATCTTCTTACTTCTAACGAACCACCATACATACGCCAGTATCTATGATTACTATCATTGCTCCACCAAGCATAAGCCCACTCGGCAGCTACACTCCATTTTTCACCAATGGGAACTTCAATTCCTATATTTGGTGTAAGAGCTAAATCATATAATAAATTAGTTTTTAAAGCTATGAGAGGAAATTCTTTTTTAGGAGATTTATTTGATAATTGTGGATTTTCAACAACTATCATTTCATCTTCAATTTCAATATCTTCTTCAACTTCTTCAATTTCAATATCTTCGGTAAGAGGTTCTTCCAAAATCATAACTTCTTTGGTAGGAACAACAACTTCTGCTTCTGTCATAAGCTGAAGTGTTTTAACATCTATATAATATAATTCTAATAAATTTGCACTTCTTAAATCTGAAAAAAAGTTTTTAACCAAAAAATTATATGGTCTTCCACCTTTTAAATCCATCAGCTCTTTCTTTTTACCAGTAATGATAACTCCATTTTTAAAAACATAATCAGGAACATTATCTATTATATCTAATATCTCTTTCCGATATGCAATATGTGAAGTATCAACCATATCTCTTAACTTACCCCAAGCGATACCTTTGTTTGTCGTTACTATCAAACTATCTGGGACTGATAAATTCTCTTTAATATATTTTTTAAGAGAAGCTATTCTTTGTTTCGAAATTTGTTGATTTCTAGCTCTACTTCCATCTGGAGATGCAGACGCTTTCAATTCTAACTTCGTTATAACCAACGAAGAATCTTCTTTTATTACTGTTATAAAATCGAAAAAATCATCAAGATTTGCTTTATTATCTTTATAATTAAGTTCAATCTCAGAAACACCTTGTCTAAAGAACACTCCTGCTGATCGTTGCTTTTCTTGAGCAAAAGTATTGACAAATGACAGTATAAAAATGGATAGTACTATTATTCTTTTCATACTCTTTTAAAATTAATTATTATACATTTTTTCATTACGTATTTTTTAAGAATGGGGGATACTAAAAATTACTGTTTATTTTATTACAATGGGTACTGTTTCATCAACCCACTTATCAATTGTTGTTATAAATATAATTTTATCTGCCGTAACAGGTAATGTTAATGTATATCTAGTTTTTGTATTTATAGCCCAAACAAAAGAAGACAAATCCACCTCTTTTGAACCATCAAATATTAATGATTTTCCACCATTATCTCTTATTGAATAAGTTACTTTGATTTTGGCATTTTCGGTATTTTCCTGAGGCATAAGAATCATTGTTCTATCTTCACCTTCTAGAGGTTTTAAAGAGACACCATCAACAACAAAGTTCTCTAAATTATGAACATAAGTTGCCGTTCCTTTAACATCGCTCCAATTTCCAATTTTTAATGGTGTGTCGAACGTGAATTTACCTTCATTTTTAATATTGATTAACTCTATTTTAGTCACATTATATTCCAAACCTGCAACTTCTCCTTTTACTGAGAAATTAATTTGAGATAAAATATGTTTAAAATTTAATTTTAACGTTTTAACCGTTTCTGTTTCCACTTGATCTAACAAACTAGAAACTATAAGGTCTTTTTGATTTTTTCCAACGTCACCAATAATATATTTGAAAGAGGGATATGAATCTTTAGAAGTAATATATTCCGAAACTAAATCATTTTTTGGAGATATACCAAATAATTGTATTTTAGAATCGTCTTGAGGCCAATAATATTCACCTTCATAAATCCACGGTACATTACTATCTTCTCTCGAAACAACAAGGGCATCCATATATGGAGAACCTAAATCTGTTTTTCCGACATAAGATTTGGGCGTAACATAACCATAAACAACAAAGTCATTGAAATTATTCATGCTTACAATAGTAGCTTTGGTAGAAGAATTAGTATAAGCATCAAAATCTATTTTTGTTAAATTCTGATTAACACTAATAGTTGCATCATTTGAGCAACTACTCAAAGTTACTACAGCTGCCAAATAGGCGAAAAGTAGTTTTTTCTTCATAGGTTGGGTTTTAAAAAAAAATTACATTTTATATTTCTTATGGGTATAATCTTTGTTTGGCTCAGTAAGTATCTAAGGGATATTGTTTTAATAATTAAATAATATAATACATTTCTCTATTTTATACTATAAAACAACAAGAAAGCTAGATAAAACCAATAATATGTTGTAAATATAATAAATATTTGGCAAAAAAACTAATATATCATTCTCTTTTAATAAAAAAAAAGAGTTAACTTAAAATTAAAGTTAACTCTTTTAATAAAAAATTTATTACTCTTCTTCATCTGGAAAAACAAAAGTTTTTTTCTTCCCCAATTTGAATTTAATATATGTTATGGGCAATCCCTCTTTCAAGAATTTTGCTTCATAAGTTGTTTGTATTGTAAGTAGTTCTTCTGGGACATCTCTCAATTTATAAATATCATTATTACTTATTTCGACATCTAAATCATTTTCTTTAGCAACATTTTTAGTAAAATTATGAAGAAACTGACTATCTGTTTTTAAATTTACTACACCTTCTGAATTTAAAAATCTACTATACATTTCCAAAAATGGAGGAGCAGTAAGTCGTTTTTTTGCTCTATCTTTTTTCAATTGAGGATCTGGGAATGTTATCCATACTTCATCAATTTCATTTTCTGCAAAAAAAGAGTCTATAAATTCTATACGTGTTCTTACGAAACCGATATTAGACATATTATTTTCTGTGGCAGTTTTTGCACCTCTCCACATTCTTGCCCCTTTAATATCGACACCTATATAGTTAATTTCTGGGTGCTTCTCACCTAAACCAATAGTATACTCGCCTCGTCCACAACCTAATTCAAGAATTATTGGATTATTATTTTTAAAAAAATCTTCTCTCCAATGACCTTTTAATTTATGGTCTTTATGAAAAATCTCTTCAAATTCTGGCTGTACCATACACTCAAAGGTTTCACACTCTTGAAATCTTTTAAATTTGTCTTTTCCCATATTATTATTTAATAATCACTCCTCCTTTAAAAAGAAATTTAGTTTCTATATCTAGAGGTTTTATCTCAAAAATATATTTTCCTTTACTGCTAAAAACAGCATTTTCATATATAACAGCAACATTTTCTGACACTCCAGACATTTTTTTTATCATTGGGTCGTGAAAAATTGTTATAGTATCTACAAAAAACTGTCCTTGCGGAGTAGTTATTTTTAACTCTGTTTTTATTTTTTCAAGATTATATTCTCTATCTGTCGAAAGATATAGACTTACAAAATGCTTCGCTAGAGTATCTATATTATTATACTCAACCTCAACTTTTTCACCGTCAAAATCTTCTATGTTTCCTTCTCGTGTTACGCAAGAAGTTACAAACAACATGATGATAAATATAAAATCAAAATATCTCATTATTCTTGTTTATTAACTACCTTTTTTGGAGGTCTTGGATGTGATTTATGCTGTGGTTTTGGTTGAGCTTTTGGCTCTACCTTATCCTTAGCATCTCCATTTTTAGGTTTTATATTATTGTTAACTTCACGTCTTTTTCTATCATTAGGACGATTCGGTCTAGCTTTATTCACACCGTCAACAGCAACTTTTTTATCTGCATTTGGAACATTTACAGAAGGTTTACTATCTGTTTTTTGTGGTTTTTGTCTTGGCATTCTTCCACGTAAAGGTTTTTCACGTATAGGATGTTTTTCAACAGCTGGAGTAACATTTTCTTTAATTGGACGACGAGGTCTTTGTGGTAGTTTCTTATTATCGCCATTTTTTTCTGGTCTTTCTTGACGAGGATTTAAAGAATCGTCTTTAGCCTTAAATTTAGGTTTACGTTTTGCTTTAGGTTTTGCTTTCTTATCAAAACGAGTAATGCTATCATCACCAATTACATTACGATAATCTGGAAGAGCTTTTTCTTCAACAACATTGCTTAACTGTTCAGGTTTTACACCTTTTTTATTTAAGAACATCACTTCACGAGCTCTATCTACTGGTATAGTAATAAGATTTACCATAGAATTTGGCTCACTACTAAACGACATCTCACGTTTGAAAATATCAGACTTCACTAAATAATATGTGGCATCTGAAGTTTCAAGAGGTTGATATAATTTAGGGAAATTTTTACGAGCGTCTATATAAGAATCCACCTCGAAATTAAGACAACATTTTAATTTACCACATTGTCCAGCAAGTTTCTGAGGATTAAGAAGAATTTCTTGATGACGTGCAGCATTTGTTGTTACTGATACGAAATTTGTCACCCATGTTGAACAACATAATTCACGTCCACAACCACCTATACCACCAATACGTCCAGCTTCTTGTCTCGCACCTATCTGCTTCATTTCTACACGAATTTTGAATTCATCAGCAAGAAATTTTATAAGTGCACGGAAATCTATACGAGTATCTGCTATATAATAGAAAATAGCTTTTATACGATCTCCTTGATATTCGACATCACCTATTTTCATATCTAAACCGAGACTAGAAGTAATTTGTCTAGAACGTATCATCGTACTATGTTCTAGAGCTATTGACTCCTGCCATTTTTCAATGTCATAAGGTTTTGCTTTACGGTATATTTTTTTAAATTCAAATTTATTTGAATCAAAATTTACAGTTCTCATTTGTCTTCCTACCATGTCACCAGTAAGAGATACGATTCCTATATCGTGACCTGGACTACTTTCCACAGCTACAATATCACCACGTTTAAGAGATAAGTTATTTACATTTTCATAAAATCCTTTTCTTGTATTTTTAAAACGTATTTCAAATATATGATTTTGACCGTTTTCTAAATTTTCAGTCCAATTATATGTATGTAATTTATGGCAACCATCGACACTCTCTGCTTTTAACTCATGAGTTTCAGGATCTTCATTAAATGAACACCCTCTGCCTACGGCTATATTTTCATTTTTTTTATTATTCATCTGTCAATGTAAAATTATTCACACAAAGATAAGATTAAATTCTGAAATAACTGCATAAATGTCACATAAAAAAACACTATTGTCATAAATTATGACATACTGTCGTACATTTCGCTGATGGCATATTCTTTGACAACAATCAATTGAAAACTTAAAAACAATAATCTTATAATATTATGCAAAAAGGAAAAATAGGAGTTACTACGGAAAACATATTTCCAATTATAAAAAAGTTCTTATATTCTGAACACGATATCTTTTTACGTGAACTTGTTTCAAACGGTGTTGATGCTACACAAAAGCTTAAAACACTTGCTTCTATTGGAGATTTCAAAGGAGAATTAGGAGATACTTCTGTAAGAGTATCTGTAGATGCTGAAAACAAAACTATCACTATCGAAGATAGAGGTATTGGTATGACTGAAGAAGAGGTCGAAAAATATATAAATCAAATAGCTTTTTCGGGAGCTGAAGAATTTTTAGAAAAATATAAAGATGAAAACGCTATAATCGGTCACTTCGGTTTAGGTTTTTACTCATCTTTTATGGTTGCCAAAAATGTAGAAATGACAACAAAATCTTATCGTGAAGGAAGTAAAGCGGTAAAATGGAGTTGTGATGGTTCTCCAGAATATACTCTTGTTGAAGCAGATAAAGAGTCTAGAGGTACTGAGATAAAATTATTCCTTGATGATGATAGCGAAGAATTCTCAACAGAAAACAGGATTAACGAATTACTAAATAAATATTGTAAGTTCCTTCCTATACCAGTAATTTTTGGTAAAGAGCAAGAGTGGAAAGAAGACAAAATGATTGATACTGATAACGATAAAGTTATTAATATCACTAATCCATTATGGACACGTACACCTTCAGAAATTAAAGAAGAAGAATATTTAGAATTTTACAATCAACTTTATCCATCAATTGAAGCTCCTTTGTTTCATATTCATCTTAATGTTGACTACCCTTTCCATTTAACTGGTATTCTTTATTTCCCAAAAATACATAACAACTTCGACGTTCAAAAAAATAAAATTCAACTATACTGCAACCAAGTATTCGTTACAGACGCAGTTAGTGGAATAGTTCCAGATTTCTTAACACTATTAAACGGCGTTATAGATTCTCCAGATATTCCTCTAAACGTATCTCGTAGTTATCTTCAAGGCGACCCAAATGTGAAAAAAATATCTTCACATATAACAAAAAAAGTTGCTGACAAACTTCAAGAAATTTTCAACACTAAAAGAGAAGATTTTGAGTCTAAGTGGGACGATATGAAGATGTTCATGCAATATGGTATTATTAGCGATGAGAAATTTGCTGAGAAAGCAGAAAAATTCTATTTGCATAAAAATATAGATGGCAAATATTTCACTTTTGAAGAATATAAAGAGGTCATAAAAGCTAATCAAACTGATAAACACGATAATGTTATTTGTCTATACACAAACAATGTTGAAAGACAACACAGCTTTGTAAAAGCAGCACAAAATAAAGGTTATGATGTTCTAGTTATGGATACAGCTCTAGAATCTCATTTTATCGGCTGGTCTGAACAAAAACATGACAAAATGAAATTTGTTCGTGTTGATGCAGATATCGCAGAGAAATTAATTGAAAAAGATGTTCAAGTTTCTATGTCTTTAACAAAAGAACAACAAGATACTTTGACTCCAGTATTCCAAAGTCAACTTCCTTCTATTGCAAAAATTAATTATACTGTATCTTTTGTTCCTTTACAAGAAAAAGATACTCCTATAGTTATCACACAAAATGAATTCATGCGTCGTATGCGTGATATGGCAGCTGTTGGTGGTGAAAACAATCCTTATACTTTCTATGCTCAAATGCCAGAAAGCTATAATATATCTATAAACGGAAACCACCCTTTAGTGATTGATGTTTTCAATAAAATTGACGGAAGTGTTGGTAAAGAGGTCAAAGAGTTCAACTCTAAACTTGACAATCTAACAAAACAACAAAAGAATTTCAGCGAAGTTATCAAAGATAAAAAAGATGATGATTTATCTACTGAAGAAAAAGATATGCGTAACGATTTCACTAAAAAAATCGATAACGTACGTAGCAGTAAAGATGAGTTACTAACAAAAGAAGGTAATGATATAAAACTTGTCGGTCAACTTGTAGATTTAGCACTTCTATCAAACGGAATGTTGAAAGGTGAAGCCTTAACAAACTTTATAAGCCGTAGCGTAGATTTAATTGCACACTAATTATAAACATAATATATATATTTTTTGATAGCCAGCATGAATAATTTTTCTGCTGGCTATTTTATTTTGTAAATTTTTTTTTCTATCATTGTATTCTAATACAAACAAACTCTAATTATGAAAAAGACACTAATGATTTTAATTTTAGCCATAATTCCTACATTCGCTATGGCACAAAAACAAAAAAGAGTTAATGAAGTATCTATAAGTTATGGAGTAATACCTATAAATCAAGTCATTGATAGTTTTACAGATATTATGACTTACGCTATGTTATTTGGAAATACTGAAACTAGAAATAGCTACTCTTTCGGAGCAATAAATGTAGGATATGGATATAAAGTCGCAGATTGGTTTACTATTGGAGCAACATATTCTTATTCAAACATAAAAAAAGATGTATACTCTTCATCAGATGCAAATGAAGAAACTTTTTTAGGAAAAGAAAAGTATAATTTTCATGCTATTATGCCAACAGCAAAATTCACTTGGTTAAATTTAAGTATTGTTAATTTATATTCAAAAATTGCATTAGGCTTTGCATTTGTAGATTCAAAAGATTTTAAAAATAAAAAATATAATGATAATCAAGTTGCTTTTCAACTTTCACCAATAGGGCTAGAAGTCGGAGGTGCTTTTTCTGGCTTTGTTGAAGCAGGAATCGGAGATATGGGATTCTGCCAAATGGGTGCACGATACCAATTTTAAGAAAACAACCCTCTTCAAAACAATATTGAAGAGGGTTGTTTTTATATTTTATTCTATTAGCAAATCACAAATGGATCTTGCATAGGAATATATTGATAAGTGATATAATCGTTAAGTTGTAGAAAGGCATATTTATTTGAAGGGGTGTAATAGATAACAATCATTATATCTGAAGAACTTTCTTTAGATAATTTAATTATACCATCTACATTCTTATTCTTTATAAAATCTTCTATTTCAGCTCTTTCACTATTAGTAAAGTATAATTCTTTTCTATGTAATACCTCTTTCGTACTTTTAAGAGTATATTTTCTTTTAAAAATAAATAATTTAACTATCCCGCATATTGCAAAAGTAGCACCAGCTAACATTAAAGCAGAATCTAAATTTAAGTTTTCTAATTTTTCTGAGTAAAACATAGCTATCACGCCTATGATTATTAAAACTATACCGAATATTGAAATTTGTTTTTTTACTTCAATCTCGTTATTACATTTTATTTCTTTGTCTATATCTTTTATATTTTCCATTTTGTTATTTTTAGAGTTGTGAGTGTATAAAATTATTCATCACGTAAATTTAAGTGATGTGAAAATTAATAACTGACTATTCTCTAAACAATTATTTCATGAAAACTATAGACATAGTAATTTATAGCAGAAGAGTGTCGAGATGCTAAATTTTGCATCGTTTCCTGCATAAGACGACTTAATAAAGTTTTGTATTTGAATTTTGTACTATTTGCTCCTATAAAAGGATTTTGACTCCTATTTTTTAAATTTAATTCTTGATCTTCTAAACTAAAAACAGTTTCTAAAACAACAGATAAATCGAATCTGCTTTCCTCAAAAATTTGTTGTACATTGCCACCTATTTTATTTTCATAAATATCAGAACTATCTCTAGAATCTGAAGTATTTACACAACTAAAGCGAGGAGTTGATTTTTCAATACTCATCAACCCTATAACAAACAATAATATGTATAATATCCCTCTCTTCATATACACAAATATAATAATTATTTTTGTTTTAATGCACGTAAAACCATTTTATCTTCATCTTTTACTCTAAAAGATTCTATGCATTTTTGAATCGCTTTATTATGCGTCCATTTCTCAACTTTTTTAGATTGAAAAACGACAAATGTTTTTTGAGGAAACTTTACAAAACATACTGATAAAGCCCATGCAACTCCCATTTTTGCATAATATTCATCATGTGAAATATTTAAACAAATTGCTAAAACCCTATCTATATAGTTATCATTTATAAAATGAGCTAACATTGTAACAACTGAAAAACGCACCACATATTCGTTTTCTGAATAAGAATAAGGCTCTATAAAATCCCATACCTCTTGTTGATTTTTTTGAGCAAATTTCAAACCTATACAAAAGCTATCACACACAGACCAATTATCTATTTTAGAAATAAATTTTCGCATATATTCTAAACGTATAGACACATCAATTTTTACTAACCCTATAACAAGTCCTTGAAGCATAACCTCTTCAAAATAATAGTCATCTGCTGTTCTTAAATACTCCTGCCAATCATCTTTAACAATTTGTTTTGCTAAATTTCGCATAAAAGGCATACGAACTCCTATAATATTATGAGAAGTTGGAATCAATTTTGCAGTGAATTTTTGATACCCACATTCTGCTTGATTAAGAAATATTTCTCTTATTTTAAGTTCCATTTAAAATTATATTTTTATTAAGAATACCTAAAAGTAATTATTTTTTTACAAAAACATAAAAAACATAAAAACTTTTTTTGTTTATTTAGTTTTTTAGGTTACTTTTGCACCACAAACAAAAAATATGGAAAATAAGAATAAAATTATAGAACGAGCGTTATATTTATTCACAGAGTATGGCATTAAAGGAACAACTATGGATAACATAGCTGTGGAAGTAGGCATATCAAAACGAACGCTATATGAAAACTTTTCTGACAAAAAAACTCTTATCACTGAGTGTGTAAAATATATTATTAACATGCACATGGAAATGGAAGAAGAATTAAAAAATCAAAATTTATCTGTCATAGATGAAATCTTTTTTAAATTCAAACATTTAGATGAAAAATTTTTCAACCTTAGTAAATTAGGACTTGAAATAAAAAGAATTTTTCCTGATATTTTCAAAGAATATGCAGTACCATATCATGAAAAAGCACACAAAAATTTCACAAACTGGTTTAAAAGAGGAATTAATGAAGGTTTAATTATTGAATATATAGATGCCGAATTATCTATTTTCATGCTAAATGAAGCTATGTATAATTTAGTCTTTAAAAAAGAGAGAATAACAGCAACAAATTTATCTCTCATAGACTCTTTCAAATATGTTAGCGTCTTCTTTTTCAGAGGAATAGCTACAGATAAAGGAATAAAAATGATAGATGAATATATAAAGAACTACATGAATAACAATAAAATAGTATAACAATATGAATCGATTAAGAAAAATTGGTCTAATAGTCTTCTTGAATATTTTGAGCATACCCATATTCGCTCAAGAGACTATTACTGTAAATTTAGAACAAGCAGTAGATATTGCTCTAAATGAAAATCCAACGATAAAGATTGCAGAGATGGAGATTCAACGCCAAGATTATGTAAAAAAAGAGACAATAGGCAATCTGCTTCCTAGTATAAATGGAACTGGAAACTATACATATAACATTATGTCTCCAGTAATGTTTTTGCCCGAAGGTGCTTTTGGTCCTGGATCAGGAGGTGCTATGCGAATGGGATTCGACAATAGTTTTAATGCTGGAGCAAATTTGGGACTTCCATTGTATATGCCGACAATCTACCGCACAATGAAGATGAACAAACAACAAATGCTCATTGCTGTAGAATCTGCACGCTCTTCAAAAATAGAATTAGCAAATCAAGTTAAAAAAACATATTTAGCAATTCTTTTAGGAGAAAATTCGGCAGAAGTAATAAAGGATAATATAGATCTTGCTAAACAAGTTGTTGAGACAAGTCGTAACTCTTATGAATTAGGGATTATGTCTGAATATGATCTTATAACTGCGGAAGTACAACTTAGCAATCTTACTCCGACACTTATACTTGCTGAGAATAGTGTTAGCAATGCTAGACTTCTTTTGAATATGCTTCTTTCTTTACCTATGGACACTAAAATTATCATGGAAGAAAAGCTAGAAGATTTTGTAAAAGATATAAATAATAATTCTCAACTAAGTAATAGTTCAGATGAAAATAGTCAGTTGAAACAATTAGATTTAAAAATAGGTCTTCTTGAACATCAATTAAAGATTCAAAAATCTTTAAGACTACCTACATTAAACGCTTTCTTACAATATCAAGTTTTAACTCAAAGCAATGATTGGAAAATATCAAGTTATGATTGGAAGGGAACTGCTTTCACAGGGCTTCAACTTAACATTCCTATTTTCGCTGGTAATTCAAAAGTAAACAAAGAACATCAAATAAGAAATACTATAGGTCAAGTATCTATGCAACGTGATTATTTGAAAGAAAATGTAAACTACCAAATAGAGATGTCTATGAGTAATATGATAAAATCTCGTGGACAAATGAAGAGTAATTTTGTCGCAAAAACTCAAGCTAAAAAAGGTTATATAATATCTAAAACAAGATATGACATTGGTGCTGGAACAATAATAGAACTAAATAGCTCTCAAGTTTCATTGCTACGTGCAAAACTAAACTATGCTCAGTCTATTTTTGACTATAAGAGTGCTATGGCGGATTACGAAAAAATAATTGGAAAAATAAAATAAGAAAATATATGAAAAAGATTTTAACGAGCATATTTCTAGCTGTTTTAGTACTTTGTAGCTGTACTTCGAAAAATGCGAAAAAAGGCGAAAAATCTACAAAAACATTAGTAAAAGTAGAAATTGCACAAAAAGAGAAAGTCAATCAGTTAGCTGACTTTACTGGAACAATAAGACCTTTTTATGTTAATAAAATAAGCTCTTCTATGGGTTTGAGAATAGAACATATAAATGTGGAAGTTGGCGACAAAGTAAAAAAAGGAGAGCTTCTTGTTAAGATGGATAAGAGACAATATCTTCAAGCGTCAATACAACTTTCAAATTTAGAAATAGATTTTTCTCGTATAGAGAAACTTTATGAAGAGGGAGGAGCTTCGAAACAACAACTTGACCAATTAAAGACTCAACTTGATGTTGCTAGACACGCTCTAAACAACCTAAAAGAAAATGTTGATTTAGTATCTCCAATAAATGGTGTTGTCACTGAACGTATGTATGATGAAGGTGATTTATATTCTCCTTCTGTAGGAAGAATTCTTACAGTTATGCAAATGAATAAAGTTAAAGTTCGTGTTAATGTTTCGGAAGAATATTTTCCACGAGTAAAAATGGGTATGCCCGTAAATATACATTTAGAAGTTTATCCTAATAAAATTTTTAAAGGAAATGTTACTTTAATTTATCCAGCCTTAGACGCAACAACACGTACTTTTATGGTTGAGATAACTATACCAAATAAATCTTTAACACTACGCCCAGGAATGTATAGCCGAGTTTCTTTAAACTTTGGAAATATAGAAAGAATTCTTATTCCAGATGTTGCCGTACAAAAACAAATTGGTTCTAACGAACACTACTCTTTTGTTATTAAAGATAGTATTGCCGAAAGACGAGTTATAAAAAGAGGTCGTATTGTTGGTGATAAAATAGAGATATTAAGTGGTATAAACGAAGGCGAATCTGTTGTTATCGCTGGGGGTCAACGTCTTCTTGATAAAGGAGAAGTTACTATAATAAAATAGTTTTTGAAAAAAAAACTTTATAAAAGTAAAAAGAAATAGAATGAAGATATATGAAACTTCGGTCAAAAAGCCCATATCAACGATACTTATATTTGTAGGTGTTATCGTCTTTGGTCTTTACTCGCTAAATAATTTAGCTGTTGACCAATATCCAGAGATGGATATTCCTGTTGTCTCGGTAATGACTTCTTACCCAGGAGCTAACGCAGCAGATATAGAAACAAACGTAACTCGTATTCTTGAAGATAACTTGAATACTGTTGATAACTTAGATAAAATAACATCAAAATCATCGGACAATGTCTCTTTGGTAACTCTAGAATTAAAATGGGGTTCTGATATAGACCAAGCAATGAACGATGTACGTGATGTTGTTGGTAGAGTACAATCTCTTCTTCCTGAAGAATCAGAGACTCCAACTATTTTCAAGTTTAGCTCTTCTATGATTCCTGTTATTGTGCTTTATGCCACAGCAGATGAGAGTTATCCTGCACTTAAAAAGATACTTGATGATAAGTTGGTAAACACACTTAACCGTATCGATGGTGTTGGTGCTGTTAGTCTTATGGGTGCTACAGAACGAGAGATACAAATAAATGTTGACCCTCGAAAATTAGAAGCATATAAAATTAGTGTTGAAGCTATAGGTAATGTTCTAACTAAGGAAAATATTGATGTTCCCGGTGGTAGCATTGATGTTGGTAATCAAACTCTAAGTATTCGTGGAAAAGGAGAATTCACCTCTAGTGACGAAATAAATAATTTAGTAGTAGCAACACGTGGAGGAAAACAAATATATCTTAAAGATATTGCTGTAGTTAAAGATACTCTTAAAGAGCTTACCCTCGACGAACGTATAAATGGTAAATTAGCAGCTCGTGTTATTGTACAAAAACAATCGGGAGCTAACACCGTAAACATCGCTAAAGATGTAATTAAAGCACTGCCAGATATTCAAGCAAGTCTTCCTCCAGATATTAAAATTGGTGTGGTAGTCGATTTATCTGAATATATCGTAAATAGTATTGACTCACTAAGTGAAACTGTTTTATTTGCATTCTTATTTGTGATGCTCGTAGTGTTCTTCTTTTTAGGACGTTGGAGAGCAACATTTATAATAATTCTTACTATTCCCGTTTCTCTGATAGTCTCTTTCATATATCTTAACATTGCAGATAGTACACTGAATATTATATCGTTAAGTTCCTTGTCCATTGCTATAGGACTGGTGGTTGATGATGCTATTGTTGTACTTGAAAACATAACAAAACATATCGAACGAGGAAGTAGCCCTAAACAAGCAGCTATATATGCAACAAACGAAGTATGGCTTGCTGTAATAGCTACAACTCTTGTTATTGTAGCAGTTTTCATGCCTCTAACAATGCTTACAGGTATGGCTGGTATAATGTTTAAAGAACTTGGTTGGATAGTATCTCTTGTAACAGTGGTTTCTACTATTGCCGCTATTACATTGACTCCAATGCTTTCATCATTAATGCTAAAATCAAAAGTTAATTTTAAAGATAAAAAAGCATTTTTCAGCTATAAACCTATCGAAAGATTCCTTGATAGACTTGATACTTGGTATGCTAAAGTTCTTACATGGTCGGTTCGTCATCGTACTTTAATTTTAAGTATTGCCATATCTATATTTGTTTCAAGTATATTTTTAATGAGACTTGTTCCATCAGAATTTTTCCCAAAAAGTGATAGTGGACGTATAGATGCAACAGTAAAGTTAGACCAAGGAAGAAGTGTTGAGTATTCTATGAAGACAGCTCGACAAATAGAGACATTAATTAAAGAGAAATATCCAGAAGTAAAAATCATATCTTCAAGTACTGGTGTTGCAGACGGTAAAAATATTTATGCAGCCCTTATGGGAGACTCTGGAACACATGTCATAAAATTAATATTGAAACTAACTTCTTCTGAAGATAGAGAACGTTCTGTTTTTGAAATTGGTGATTTATTACGTGAAGATTTCAAGAATATTCCTGAAATAAAAGAGTTTAAAGTAGCAACGGGAAGCTCGGGACCTTCGGGTTCTACGGCAGATATCCAAGTGAAAGTTTTTGGATATGACATGAATAAAGCTGAAAAAATAGCTAAAGAAATCCAAGAAAAAGCTAAGACTATAAAAGGTGCAACAGACATTCAACTTAGTCGTGAAGATATGCGTCCTGAATATAGAGTTATTTTTGATAGAACAAAATTAAGCTATTATGGATTAAGCACTGCACAAGTTTCTACAGCTATACGTAACCGTGTTAATGGTTTGTTAGCTTCAAAATATCGTGAAGATGGAGATGAATATGATATATATGTTAGATATGCTGAAGAGTATCGTAAAAGTGTTGCAAACATAGAAAATATTATTATTTACAACCCTGCTGGAAAAGCTATAAGAGTCAAAGACGTTGGTAATGTTATAGAAGAATTTGCTCCTCCAACTATCGAACGTGAAAATCGTGAGCGTATGATAGCGGTAAATATTACTCTTTCTGGAGCAGCACTTAGTGAGGTTGTTTCTGGAATTCAGGATAATCTTGAAACTATGGATATTCCAGACGATCTTTTTGTTGAGATTGGTGGTACTTATGAAGATCAACAAGAGTCATTTACTGATATGATAACATTAATGATTCTGATAATAATTCTTGTTTATATTGTTATGGCAACACAATTTGAATCTTTCAGAATGCCATTTATAATATTATTCTCTCTACCGTTTGCCTTTACGGGAGTATTTTTAGCTCTCTATCTGACAAATACACCATTGAGTGTCATAGCCTTAATAGGTGCTATAATGCTAGTAGGTATTGTTGTTAAGAATGGTATTGTTATGGTCGATTTTGCGAATTTACTAAGAGAGAGAGGAGCTGGTCTATCAACTTCTGTAATCAACGCTGGTAAATCTCGTCTTCGTCCAGTGCTTATGACTTCACTAACAACTATTCTTGGTATGTTACCAATGGCTATAGGTTCTGGTGAAGGTTCAGAAACTTGGCAACCTATGGGTATCGCTGTAATCGGAGGACTTACATTCTCTACTATATTGACACTTATTGTTGTCCCAGTAGTTTATACTCTTTTCGCCGCACGAACTTTAAAAAAAGAACGTTGCAAAAAATTAAATAAATAATATTAAGACTATGAAATCAGTTTTTATATCATACAATATGGCTCTGACAGAATCTGTTATGGCTATAATAGATAAATTTGGCTCTCGTGGATATACTCAAATAGATAATACTTTGGGTAGAGGTTCTTTTAAAGGCGAACCTCACTTTGGAAACCACACTTGGCCATCAATAAACTCTACAATAATAACTATAGTTGAAGATCATAAAGTTGAGCCTATATTAGATGCTTTACGTGAACTTGACTCACAAACAGAAGAACAAGGTCTTCGTGCTTTTGTTTGGGATATAACTAATCAATTATAAAATTAACATATTTTTATAGGGCTAACTTTAATTTTTTTAGAGTTAGCCCTATTTTTTATTTTAAAATTATTATATTGTAAAACTACTAAAAAACAGAAAAACAACATATGAAAAAGAAAATTTTAATGATGATGTGTGCAGGAATAGGATTAGTCTCGTGCGGAGGAAACGAGCAAAAAGAGAATCCTCTTCTTCAAGAATTTAACACTCCATTCCAAACTCCACCTTTTAACGAAATTGAACTTACTAATTTCAAACCTGCTTTTGAAAAAGCTATTTCCGAAAACACCAAAGAAATTAATGCTATAGTTTCGACAAAAGAAGCACCAACTTTTGAAAATACTATTGTTGCTCTAAACAATTCTGGAAAAATGTTAGACAGAATAGAAAGAGTATTTTCAACTTTAAAAGCAAATATGTCTAATGATGAGTTGATGGATATTTCTAAGGAAATAACTCCTATTTTAACTTCTCACTATGACAACATATCTATGAATGATGAGCTGTTTGGACGTATAAAAACAGTTTATGATAATAGAAATGACCTAAATCTTGACGCTCTATCTATTCGTACTATTGAAAAATATTATAATAGCTATAAACGTAAAGGTGCTGGATTAAATAGTGAACAAAAAGAGGAACTTAAAAAGTTAAACTCTAAATTAGCAATGTTATCTTTGACTTTTGGAGAAAATCTTCTTAAAGATACAAAAGCATATAAGTTAATCATTGAAAACGAAGAAGACCTTGAAGGACTTCCAGAAAGTGTGTGTAAATCTTCTGCAGAAGATGCTAAAAGCGCAGATCTTGACGGAAAATGGCTTTTCACTGTTGACAAACCAAGTATGCTTCCTTTTTTACAATATTCTAGCAAACGTGAATTAAGAAAAGATATATATAATGCTTACTATAATCGTGGTATAAACGATAATAATAACAACAACACTCAAGCTGTTAATGAAATTATCAATTTAAACATTAGAAAAGCTAACCTATTAGGTTTCAACTCTTATGCAAGCTACCTTATTGACAATAACATGGCTAAGACTCCTGAAAAAGTTTATGAGTTGATGTTAGAGTTATGGCGTCCTGCACTTAAACAAGCTAAAAAAGAACTTATAGACCTTCAAAAATTAGCTAGTAAAGACAATGTCACTATCGAAGCATGGGACTGGTGGTATTATGCCGAAAAACTAAGAAGTGAAAAATATAATTTTGACGAAGAGGAGATGCGTCCATATCTAAGTGTTGATAATGTTCGTGACGGAATGTTTTATGTTGCTAATAAATTATATGGTATAACTTTAGAACGTCGCTCAGATATTCAAACATATCATGAAGATGTAGAAACTTATGAAGTTAAAGAGAGCGACGGTTCACATCTTGGAATTTTATATTTAGATTATTTTCCACGTGAAAGCAAAGAAGGCGGTGCATGGTGCGAAGAGATAAGACCTTATGATTGGAACGGTGAAGACGAGATTTTCCCACTTGTTACAATAACAGGAAATTTCAGCAAACCTGTTGGCGACAAACCTGCTCTATTAAGTTTTGACGACACAGAAACAATGTTCCATGAATTTGGTCATGCATTACATAGTTTATTCTCTAGAGGAAAATATTCTAAAGTGTGCGGAACAATTCCTTTGGATATGGTAGAACTACCATCTCAAGTTATGGAAAATTGGGCTTCAGAACCTGAAGTTATGAAAGTATATGCTTTAAATTATAAAACTGGAGAAGTTATGCCAGACGATATGATTGCAAAAATTGGCGAAATAACAAAATTCAATCAAGGCTGGGCTACTACAGAACACGTTGCTGCTGCACTTCTTGATATGGATTGGTATACTCGTGAAAAAGCCGAAGAAAATATAGATGTTCTTGCTTTTGAAAAAAGTTGTATGGAAAAGTATGGTCTTATAAAAGAGATAAATCCAAGATACAGAACAACTTTCTTCAAACATATTTTCTGCGACGGTTATTCTGCAGGTTACTATGTTTATACTTGGGCTGCCCTACTTGATAGCGATGCTTTTTCAGCATTTAAAGAGAGTGGCGATATTTTCAATCCTGAAATAGCAAAAAAATTCCGCAAAAATGTTCTTTCAGAAGGTGGATATGACGAAGGAATGGTTCAATACTTGAAATTTAGAGGAGAAGAACCATCTGTAAAACCATTGATGAGAAAAAGAGGCTTTATAAAATAAGTAAATAAATATAATCGTAAAGAGTTGTTTTAATTAATTTTAAGACAACTCTTTTTTTTATTTTAGGTATATAATTTTATTGTTAAGGAAAAAACACTAACTTTGGGCTTTCTTAAAAAAAAGTTATATGAAAAAAAGGTTACTTATAATTCTTCTTGTATTATGCAATGCAAATATCGCACTTGCAAAGGTTGATGTTGAAGCCATAGACTCCTCAGCCTATTCTAAAACAAACATGGATTTAGACGATGTCGTCGTTCTCTCTTCGAAGCAGCGTTCTTCAATGAAGCTAAGTCCACTATCATATTCTATCACTGGAGGTAAGGAAATTGAACGAAAGCAAATTTCTAATCTGAGAGATTTTGCATCACTTATCCCTAACTTTTATATGCCAGATTATGGTTCTAAGCTAACATCACCAGTATATTTAAGAGGTATAGGTTCAAAAATAAACTCTCCCTCAATAGGTCTTAATGTTGATAATATCCCTTATTTCAGCAAATCAACATTTAATTTTGATATGATAGATGTTGCAAGAGTTGAAGTATTAAGAGGTCCTCAAGGAACATTATATGGTCGTAATACTATGGGTGGAGTAATAAATGTATATACAAAACGTCCATTAGATTATAAAGGAGGTTCTGTAAAATTAAGCGCTGGAAACTATAACAACAATAATGTATCGGCTTCATACTACGGAGTTGTTGACGATAATTTTGGATACTCTATATCTTTAGGCTATAAATCAATCGATGGTTTTGAACATAATGCTTATAATGATGAACTTTTAGGTGGAGAAAAAAACTTCTTCGGAAGAATACGCCTACGTTGGTTATTTAACGATAATTTGGATATTAACTTTGTATCTTCTTTTGAAAACAACGACCAAGATGGTTATCCATATTTATTGTATAACAACGAAACTAAAGAGAAAGGTATTGCTTCACAAAATGACGAATCAACATATAATCGTCGTCTTATGAACCACGGCTTAAACATAGACTATAACGCTGAAAAATTCCGTGTTACTTCAAGTTCTTCTATACAATATTTTGATGACGACCAAGCTCTAGATCAAGATTTTACTTCTGCAGATTTATATTTTGTACAACAACGTCAAAATGAATTCACCTTATCTCAAGACATTCAATTTTCAGCTTTAGAAGGCAAAAAATATGATTGGCTTGTAGGTGCTTTTGCATTTTACAACGGCTCGGATAGACGTGTAGATATGAGTTTTAAACAAGGACTTGTAGATGCTAAAAGAGTTCCTGAATTACAAAAAACTATAAAAAACTATGACAACCCTACTTACGGTGGAGCTATCTATGGTCAGATAATTTTCAATGACATATTGGTTGAAGGTCTATCAGCAACTCTTGGTGCTAGATATGACTATGAAAACATAAATATGAAGTATTCTAACGACATAGAAAAAGCAAGTGGAACTACTCCTGCTGGAAAATTTGACGAAAAAATGGAATTTGGACAATTTAGCCCAAAAGCATCTATTCAATATGATTTCAACCAAACATCTCTTGTATATGCTCTATTTTCTAAAGGTTATAAAACTGGTGGTTTTAATACTTCTTTTGATAATGATTGGGAGAAAAATTATGACCCAGAATATAGCTACAACTATGAAATAGGCGGACGTTGTTCTCTTTGGAATAATAGAATAAACCTTGATGCTTCGGTGTTTTATATAGATTGGAGAAACCAACAAGTTTATCATATGTTAGCTAGTGGTTATGGACCTTACCTTACAAATGCAGGTAAAACTCGTAGCTATGGTGCTGAATTTTCTATGAGCATAAATCCTATAAACAACTTAAATGCTCAATTGGCTTATGGTTATACAAATGCCAAATTTAAGAGCTATGAATATGATAGCAAAGTAAGGTTGAAGGACGGAAGCATGAAAGATGTAAAAATAGATTATTCTGGAAACAGATTACCTTTAGTCCCAGAACACACCTTAACACTTTCTGCTGACTATACTATTCCTTTGATTCACTCTTGGCTTGACGATATCATTGTTTCTGCACAATATAAATTAAACGGAAACATATATTGGAACGACAAAAATTCTGCTTCACAAGACATATACGGCATATTAAACGCTAAAATATCTTTCGAGAAAGATGATTTCCAATTTGATATTTGGGCAAATAACATAACAAACGAAGATTACATAGCATATTATCTTGAATGCTTGGGCAAAGGTTTTATCCAACAAGGAAAACCCGTAATGTTCGGTGCTAACATACTATTTCATTTTTAAAAAATAATCATGAACTGGAAAAAGCTGTCAACGTTTTTTTGTCTCTATATTATTCAAGCTATACCTATGAGTTTTTTCTCAACGGCGATACCTGTAATAATGAGACAAAATAGTTACTCCCTTGCATCTATAGGGTTGTTACAGCTTATAAAAATTCCATGGATTATTAAATTTTTATGGTCTCCATTGGTAGACCGTAACACCAATTCAGTATTGTCATATAAGCGTTGGATTATATATTCTGAAATATTTTATGCTGTGACAATACTTCTTATCTCCTTTTTCGACTTGGAGATACATTTCCCAATTATAATTGCACTTTTAGTATTTGCCTTTTTTGCTTCGGCGACACAAGATATTGCTACAGATGCTTTTGCCATAGTCTCCTTTAAAAAAGGGGAGATGAGTATGCTAAACAGCATGCAATCTATGGGTAGCTTTGCTGGAGCACTTATTGGTAGTGGAGTACTTCTTTTGGTATATAATGCTATCGGCTGGACTAAAATGCTACCTATGTTATCGTTGGTAGTTCTTTTAGCAATATCACCATTATGTCTACTCTATAAAAATCGCACAACGCCAATTCTTCATAAACAAAAAGCCAATAAATTAGATATGTTTATCTTCTTTTCACAAAAACATATTTATAAACAAATCGGCTTTTTACTACTATTCTACTCTGGAATTATAGGTATGCTTGCAATGGTAAGACCCTATTTTGTGGATAACGGATATAGCATGAAAGAGATAGGTATAATGTCGGGAGTTGTTGGAACTTCTGTGGCATGTGTATGTGCTTTTTTCAGTGGACAAATAATAAAAAAAATAGGTATATATTACTCACGAATTCTTTATGCGACGATAATATTTTTATCATCGGTATATTTTTATATATTGTCACAAATAGGAACTACTACCCCTTTAATGTATATCGGCGTAATACTTCTTTGGGCAAGTTATGGCTTAGCTTCCGTACTTGTTTACACTTCCTCAATGCAAATGGTTAGGAGCGGACGTGAAGGCACAGATTTCACTATTCAAACCGTTCTAACACATTTTAGCGGTATGATTGTAGCTATCTGCGGAGGAAAAATAGCTGATATATTTAACTATGAAGGACTTTTTGTCTTTGAAATGATACTTGGAGCTATATCGCTCTTATATATATTACTTCTTTTTAAAAAAGAGAAAAACAATGGATAAATTACATAAAAAATATCACGTTCCTGTACCTCGATATACGAGCTATCCTCCAGCGAACTATTTTTCTGAAGATTTCACTTCTTCGGACTATGTTTCTACAATAGAAGACCCATCAAACAGAAGCCTTTCTATTTATATACACATTCCTTTTTGCTATAGAATTTGCCATTATTGCGGTTGTAACTCATATAGTATGCGTCCCGAAAAATCTGTACAACAATATGTTGACGCAGTTATTAAAGAGATGGATATGGTTTTCGCTAAATTAGACAAAGGACGAAAAATCTCGCAGATACATTATGGCGGAGGAAGCCCAACATCTATAAACATAAAACATATTGAAAGGATAAATAATCATATCTTTTCGAATTTAAAATTGATAGAAAAACCTGAAATAGCTATTGAGTGTCACCCAGGATATATGGACAAAAAGTATATCTCTAGTCTTTTAAATTTAGGGTTTACGAGATTCAGTTTGGGTATTCAGGATTTCAACGACGATGTTTTAAAATGTTGTGGACGTACCCCTTCATTGCTTCCCGTAGAACAAGTTGTAGAACTTCTTCGTTCAAAAGGAGCTACTATAAATATGGATTTTATTTATGGCTTACCACATCAAACTATAGAAAATTTTTCTGAATCTATAAAAAAAGCTATAGCAATTCGCCCAGAGAGAATAGTAACATTTTGCTATGCTCATCTGCCAAGCATAAATCCACGTCAAAGAGCACTTGAAGAATTTGGTTTTCCTACAAATAACGAAAAAATAGAGATTTTCGAAACCGCTTCAAAATTACTTCATGAAGCAGGATATATAGGTATTGGCTTTGACCATTTTGTTCTTCCAGAAGATGAACTTGCCGATGCTGTTTCTAATGGTATGCTACATAGAAATTTCCAAGGCTACTGCACACGACGCACAACTGGTGATGTTTTTGCATTTGGAGTGACAGCAATTTCTCAACTTTATAGCGCTTATTCTCAGAATATAAAAGATATTGACAAATATATGTCGTCTATAGAAAACGGAGAATTTGCAACACTAAAAGGTTATAAACTTTCTGAAAGCGAACAAATTACTCGTGAAGTTATTGAGAGTATTATGTGCAACTCAAAAGTCTCTTTTAGCAATGTTGCTAACCACTTAAACATCTCTGTAGAAGAACTTAAACAAAACATTAACTATGATATTGAACGTATAAAGGAATTTGTATCTGACGAAATAATAACTTTCGACGGCGACACAATTTCTGTTACAGAAAAAGGTGTTCCTTATGTACGAAACATAGCTTCATCGTTTGATAAGTTGATGCTTAAAAACACTAAAATATTTTCTAAAGCAT
Source organism: Bacteroidota bacterium (assembly GCA_015222165.1). Taxonomy (GTDB): domain Bacteria; phylum Bacteroidota; class Bacteroidia; order Bacteroidales; family Rikenellaceae; genus JADFUS01. Next base: position 32,459 of record JADFUS010000056.1, on the reverse strand, counting down.
AAAAAATGAAAAATATTGTTATCATAGGTGCAGGTCTTTCAGGACTTTCAACTGCATATTATCTTCATAAAAAAGGTCATAAAGTTACCATTTTAGAAAAAGAAAACAGAGTAGGTGGAAAAATTGCTTCTTTTAAAAAAGAGGGTTTTATCTATGAATCAGGACCTAATACTGGCGTTCTTAATAATATAGAAATTGTTAATCTTTTTGAAGAACTCGGAGAAGAATGTCCTCTTGTAACAGCAAATGAAGAGGCGAAATTTCGACTAATTTGGAAAGGAAACTCTTTTCACGCCTTGCCTAATTCAATGATAAAAGCCATAACAACTCCTCTTTTCTCTTTTAAAGATAAGATGCGTATTACCTTTGAACCTTTTAGAAAAAAAGGAACAGAAGAGAACGAGAGTATCGCTTCTTTTGTACGTAGACGTATGGGAAACTCTTTTTTAAAATATGCTGTAGACCCTTTTGTTTCGGGAGTATATGCTGGAGACCCTGAAAAAATAGTTGTGAAATATGCCTTACCAAAACTATATAATCTTGAACAAGATTATGGAAGTTTAGTAGGTGGAGCAATAAAAAAAGCATCTGCCAAAAAAGATGCCGATTCAAAAAAAATCACTAAAGATGTTTTCACTTGCGAAGGTGGTCTCGAAATGCTTGTAACGGCTCTTGTTAATAGAATAGGAAAAGAAAATATAGTTACCTCAGCTACTGATATAGTCGTTTCTAAAGGCGACAAATGGTGTGTTAATTACTCTAAAAACGGAATAACTTCTTCTATAAATTGTGATGCTGTAATTTCTACAGCCACAGCATTCTCTCTTCCAGAAATGTTCCCTTTTATTGAGAAAAAGAACATGGATAAAATAAATATTCTCCCTTATTCAAACATTATTCAAATTATTGTTGGTGTTAAAGATGTCAAAGGCAACAACCCTATGGCTTTTGGAGGATTAATTCCTTCATGTGAGAAAAAAGATATTTTAGGTATACTCTACCCTTCATGTTGTTTTAACAGACGTGCACCTAAAGAGGGTATGCTATATGCCTTTTTTATGGGAGGAAGTCGCAGACCAGATTTATTTGAATGGAGCAACAAAAAAATTGAAGAATATGTTCGTGAGCAATTTAAGACAATGTTAAATATGCCAGACGATATCAAGCCTTCATTTATAGAAATATATAAACATGAAAATGCTATTCCTCAATATCAAGAAGATTGCAAAGCACGTTTTGAAGCAATAAATATTATAGAGAATAAATATAAAGGCATATTCCTTGCAGGAAATATTAGAGATGGCGTAGGTATGTCTGACAGAGTAAAACAAGGAAAAAATATTTCAAATCTTCCTTTTTGGGAAAAATAAAATTTCATGAAAAAAATAACATCAATTATAATTTTAAGTAGTTTTACAGTTATTGTCACTATTATATTTTTAACTGGAAATATAATTCCCATAGAACATGGAACACACGAAGGTGGCATTACTGCAATGATAGGTGTAGCTATAATTCTTGCTATTTCATTTTTGATATCTTTTTTAAGATTTAAAATCTTCAAAAAATAAAACCTTTAAACACAAAAAAGTTCGTTCAAAATATTTTGAACGAACTTTTTTTTATATAATATGTTACTAATAAGCAACTATATTTTCTGTATTTCCAGATAAAGGAATAACTACTTTTGCATGTTTTTTATAAAAAATATTTCCATTAGTCGAAACTATTGGAGTAACAACTTGACTAGCATTAACAAAAATTTCTGCACTAACAGAAGCATCTGCAACAGCATACTCCGCTTTCAATTTTTCTATCTGAACAGTTGATGAATATCTAGATTTAACAGAAACAAAATTTGAAGTTCCTTTTAGAACTACTTTTGACTTGTTAGAACAATTTATTACAGTAGCCAAAGCTTCCATATCCATTCTAACTGTACTTTTTCCATCAACATCTATTTTTATAGATTCAAAAATTAATGTGCTATCACTTAAAATAGTTGCTCCGTTTGTAACATCTAACTCTTTTAAATCATTAATAGTAAGATATAAAACGATGCTCTTAACATCTTCTTTTGATTGAAACATTGTTTTTTTCAATTTCAAAATAAGAGTATTAACATCATTAATTTGCCAAGATAAATCTTTTGACACCTCTGCATCTACATCTCCACTAAGCCAACTTTGTTCATCATTAGATATTTTCAACACAATATTTCCTGAAACTTCCAACTTTTTAATATCTGAAAGTTGAACATCCATTTTATTTTGAGCCATTGCGGTAATAGATACCAAACAAATAGCCAGTGATAGAAATAATTTCCTCATTAATTTTTATTTTAGTCGTTTATAATTACACATCTTTAAGTTTTCATTTTCATCATAAAGGTGCATTCCATTTCCTTCACAGTAACGGAACATATCACATTTTGCACACTGACCTTTTTTTGCCCACTCTCTATGACGGTATTTTTGAAAACCATTATTCCAAACATCAACGAAAGAGTCCTTATATATATTGCCCTGATGAAAATTAGATCTTATACTTGTGCAACCCGAAATGCTTCCGTCAACTAGAACTGACGCAATATTCACACCTGCCATACAGTTATAAAATCTATCTCTAACCTCAGTTTCATAACTACCCAAAAATCCCTCACAACCATAACTTACTTTTATTCTACCCTCTTTACGAGTTTCGACAATAAATTCCATAAGTTTTTTATATTGGTCGTCAGAAACTTGAAGTGACTTATCAGTTAAAGCCCTTCCTGCAGGGAACACCGTGAAAACTCTCCAGTTTTTAACGCCCAAAGATATTAAATATTCTTTAAAAGCTGGCAAAGAATCGAAATTAATACTCGTAGCACACGTTACAATATCCCAAGCAAGCTCTTTTTCTTGAACAAGCATTTTTATAGCACGAACAGCTCTTTTAAAACTTTGAGGATTACCTCTAAAATCATTATGGAAATCTTCAAAACCATCTAAAGAGATACATAAAGAACGAAGTCCCGCTGCAAGCATTGAATCTAAACGCTTACGATCTAGAAGCATAGCATTAGTAACCATACCCCAAGGATAACCTCTGTCATAAAGTTGTTTTCCACAAAGTTCAACATCATCTCTTACTAAGGCTTCACCACCACCAATAATAATAAGTGTTTTATTTGGGTTTACATGAGGAGTAAGCTCATCTATAACTTTCATAAAATCTTCAAGTGGCATATCAGGAGTTTTCTCCACTTTTTTACAATCACTACCACAGTGACGGCAAGATAAATTACAACGAACCGTACATTCCCAAAATAAAACTTTTAAAACGTGTTCTTTTACTTCTCTTTTATGTAATAATCTAAAAACTTCTAGTCCTAATCTTTTTCTTAAACTTAATTTTTGCAACATTTTATTTATCAGTCTTTTCTTTCATTACAACGGTAACATCTTTTTCTGCTGTACCCATATTCCATTTATCATCTCCTCCTGTAAAGTTAACACCTTTAAAAGAGACTGTTTCTTTAACAGCTTCAAATTCTCCACCGTTATCTTTTCCATCAATATCTTTTAACGAAAGTTTATACTCATCATTAGGAATTTCACTTTTTTCAATAACAAAATTACCTTTGTCATCGGTAATGATTTTTTTAAACTCATATATGTTTTCAGCCTCAACCTCAATACCTTTTATCGGTTCATTTTTTTCATTAACAACAGAACCTAAAACTTTATAGACAGCATAGGGGCAACCATATTCACAAAGAGTCTCATCTGTTACAGTGCCATCTATGCGATCTGGAGGTAAAGCATCAGTTGATGAACAAGCTACAAAACCAAGAGAACACAGAATTAAACTTAGAAATTTTTTATAAAAGTTCATAATAATATTTTTAATTAATAATTATTTTTCTACTTCTTTAACCTCTTTCATTACGACAGTAACGCTTTTTTCTGCAGAACCAGAATTCCAGTTGCCATCTCCATCTTTATGATCAACTCCTTTAAAAGAGACAGTTTCATCAACAGCTTCAAATTCTCCGCCGTTATCTTTTCCATCTATGTCTTTTAACGAAAGTTTATACTCTTCATTTGGAAAAGCATTTGGGTCTTCAATAACAAAATTACCTTTGTCATCGGTAACTCGTTTTTCAATACCCTTATTATTAACTACACTGACTTCAATACCTTTTATTGGTTCTTTGCTTTCATTTACTACAGCTCCTAAGATTTTATAATCTGCATTAGGAGTTCCATATTCACAAGAACCTGTCTCTTCACAAGCTGTGAATCCAAGCATAGCTAAAAAGAACAATAGGATTTTATTAAAAAATTTCATAATTATATTGTATTATATTTATATTTGAGGTAAAGATATGCAATAATTTCTAAAATAACACTATTTATAGCAGAATATCTAATAAATATTTAAGAAATAAGGCTCTTGAGGTATAAATTTCTCTGAAACGAGCTTAGATTCTGAAGATATCTTATATAATGAATTACGCCATTCGCTACTGCTTCTTATGGCAACACCAACACGTATTTGTAATGTGCTTAAAACAAGTTTTTCATTTCTCATTCTTGCTCCTACACCCATTATGCCATAAAATTCATTTTTAAAAGGATTATTATAATAACCGACATTACCTATATTCATAAAACCAAAAAATGCAAAACGAAAACCATAAAGTTGTAATGGAGTAAAAAGCACACTCTCTCCAGAGGCTTCTAAACAAGTATTACCCTTTCTGTCATGACTTACACTAATTAAACCATAATAATTATTAAAGACAATACTATTTCTCTCTCCCTTGCTTAAATTAAATCCCGAAGTATAGCTTATATTCCAAAATTGTCTAAGTTTATAACCTGACCCACTTAATCTTATAAGTGGCGAAAAATAAGATAATTTCACTTTCGCAACTGTGGTTTCCAACACTTTACGCTCTAAAGAATAAAACGAGCCAAAATTAAAATCACCATATAAATAACCTATTTTTATAAGATTACCCATTTTAAATCTTAGACCAAGATATGGAAGATTTTCAAACTCATCAATTCTTAAACCTCCAGTCATTTCTAATTGATAACCATAATGAATGGTCTCGGTATTTCCATAACCGTAAATAAGGTTACCAGAATAATGTTTCTGACGATAAAAACCAGCTGAACATATAAAATCTACAGTATTATGAAAATATGGGTTTAGTTGAGGAGCAACTTCTGGTCTTTTAAAATATTTTGTATAAAAAGTCCCCGCATTAAAATAAATATTATTATTATAATCACCAACAGGAAAAGATTTTCCACCCCATAATTTAGCATATTGACGTCTCATATCTATATGGTCAGAATCTGGTAAATCTATATACTCACTATTTGTTCTTTCTATTAAATAACCTGCTCCAACAGCAAAATCGCCATCTACAAGAAAAGGCTTATCTATCATAGCCTTAGCTAAATAAAAATCCTTACCATAAGAACCAACAGTTTCTAAACCTGCCTTAGTATTTAAAAAGTTATTTACATAATGTCCTAATGAAAATCCTTTAGCATAATCTTTTTGAGCAAAATTTACGAAATATCTAAAAGTTAGACTATTACCATAACCTAAGAAATTTTTATCATTAAGAAAAAAATCGGCATCTCGTGAATAGCGGTAGTTAAGCCCTACACGTTCTGGAAAATTATCGTGAGTGAAAATATAAACATTTACTATATTTTTACTGGTTTCTTGAATTTCTATCTCTACACTTGAAAAAATACCTAAATCTCGAAGACGAGAAAGCGTATTACTTAAATTTTGTTCACGTACTCGTTCTCCCGAACTAAAAAGAAGTTCATTATCAATAACCGATTCTCTCGTAGCTGTATGCATTGCATTTGCAGTTTGAAGAAGGAATTTCTCAAACTTTTTCTTTGCTTTATCTGGATTAAAAGGTCGTTCTCTGAGTATAAAAATAGAATCTATTATTTTACCTTCATATTTTTCAAATTTATTTATTGGTGCTATATCTTTCTCTTCAGAAAAATTTTGACTAAATAAATTTTTAATAATTAAATTTTTAATAGAATGTTTACTTAAAGAAGTATCTATTTTAACATGATCTTTTTTTGAAGTATCTTGAATAATTTTATCTTGGATATTAATATTTGTGAGTTTATTATTATTAATGTCCAAGGTGTCTTTAACCTGACCATAGGCACCTAATTGCATCAACATAAAGGTTAATACAGCAATAAAATAATAGGATTTTAATTTAATACTCATAAAAAATATATAGAAATTTTGTATTTTATTTGTCACTACTCACAAATATAGTTACTTTTGTTTAAAATTTTGTTATATGCAAACAAATATTCCATTAGCTGAACGATTAAGACCTAAAAACTTTGAAGAGTATATAGGTCAAAAGCACTTGCTCGGAAAAGAAGGAGTACTTGCTAAGATGTTGACGCATGGGAACATACCATCGTTTATATTGTGGGGTCCTCCTGGTATAGGGAAGACTACACTTGCTAATATTGTTGCATTAACTCTCGGAAGACCATTCTACACTCTTAGTGCCATTAATTCTGGTGTTAAAGATATTCGAGATATTATTGAAAAAGCCAAAGATAAACAATTTTTCAATACACAAAAACCTATTTTATTTATTGACGAAATTCATCGCTTCTCAAAATCACAACAAGACTCTTTGTTGGGAGCTGTTGAACAAGGTATTTTTACTCTTATCGGAGCAACTACCGAAAATCCTTCTTTTGAAGTTATTCGTCCTCTTCTTTCTCGCTGTCAAGTATATATTTTAAATCCATTATCTCTTGAAAATATCAAAGAACTTGTGGAGCGAGCATTAACAAAAGATGTTATATTAAAGGAACGTGAAATAGAAATAAAAGAGTATGAAGCACTATATCGTTTTTCTGGTGGAGACGCACGAAAGCTTCTAAATATTCTTGATATTATAAGTAATAGTGAACAAGGAAAGATAATTGTAACAAATGAGTTTATCGAAAAAGCTCTTAAAGATAACATTATAAGTTATGACAAAGGCGGAGAACAACATTACGATTATATTTCTGCTTTTATAAAATCTATAAGAGGTAGCGATCCAAATGCATCGATATATTATCTTGCTATGATGTTAAATGCAGGTGAAGATGTAAAATTTATTGCTCGACGACTAATAATTTCGGCAAGTGAAGATATTGGACTTGCAAATCCTAACTCGCTATTAATAGCAAATGCTTGCTTTGATGCAGTTTCTAAAATAGGAATGCCCGAAGCTCGAATTCCGTTAGCTGAAGCAACTATATATCTTGCAACATCAGCTAAAAGTAACTCCGCATATTTAGCAATAAATAAAGCTATGAGCTTTATAAAAAAAGATAATGTTCCTCGTCCTGTACCTTTAAATTTAAGAAATGCTCCGACAGCATTATTAAAAGATATTGGTTATGGTGGAGAATACAAATATTCACATGATTTTAAAAATCATTTTGTTTATCAAGAATTTATGCCTCAAGGTCTCGAAAAAACTACTTTCTACGAACCTCAACATAATTCAAAAGAAGAACAAATATCTCGTCAAATAGAAAATCAATGGAAAGACAAATATAAATAATAGATATGAATAAAAAAGATATTATAGCATCAATTCCACAAATTAAGCAATCTAAAAGCGACAACTTTTTTTTACTTGCTGGACCTTGTGTTTTAGAAAATGAAGCTATGGCGATGAATATTGCTACAGAAATAAAAAAGATAACTGAGAAATTAGATATTCCATTTATTTTTAAAGCATCATATAGAAAAGCAAACAGATCTCGTATAGACTCTTTTAGCGGAATAGGAGATATTAAAGCACTTAAAATATTGGATAAAGTACGCCGTGAAGTTGGTTTACCAGTAGTTACGGATATCCACTCTGCTATAGAAGCTGAAATGGCTGCGGAATATGTAGATGTTTTACAAATACCAGCTTTTTTATGTCGTCAAACAGATATTTTAGTTGCTGCGGCAAAAACAGGAAAAGTTGTTAACATTAAGAAAGGTCAGTTTTTAGCTCCTGATGCTATGCGTTTTGCATCTCAGAAAGTTATAGATTCTGGAAATGAAAAAATAATTTTGACAGACAGAGGAACTTCTTTTGGCTATCAAGATATTATTGTTGACAATCGCTCTATTCCTATCATGCAACGTACAGGGCTTCCTGTTGTTATGGACGTTACACACTCTCTTCAACAGCCAAACCAAACAAGTGGTGTAACTGGAGGAGCTCCAGATATGATTGAAACAATAGCTCGTGCATCGGTTGTAGTTGGTGCTGACGGACTATTTTTAGAAACTCACCCAGAACCTGCAAAAGCAAAATCTGACGGTGCAAATATGTTACAAATCAACCTTTTAGAAGGTATGTTAACACGCCTTGTAGCAATAAGACAAACAATTAATAAATTTTAAGTATGTACCTTTTCGACAAATATACATTTATACTCGCTTCAAGCTCACCTCGCCGTAGAGAACTCCTTAAGGGCTTAGGTTTAAGACTGCAAGTTGTCGATAAATTTCATGTCTGTGAATCATATCCTAAAAATCTTCCTAAAGAAGAAATAGCGGGATATTTAGCAAATATAAAAGCTGACTCTTGCCCTCATAGACTTTTAGATAACGAAATTTTGATTGCTGCAGACACTATAGTTGTTTGTGATAATATCATTTTTGGGAAACCTAAAACTTGTGAAGATGCTAAAGATATGCTCGAGCGACTTTCGGGACGTGAACATAAAGTTATCACAGGTGTTACAGTGGTTTTCAACGGTAAAACATACACTTTTAGCGAAACCTCTACAGTTAATTTTAATGAACTTTCTATAGACGAAATAGATCATTATATTGACGAGTACAAACCTTTTGATAAAGCTGGTTCTTACGCTATTCAAGAGTGGATAGGGTTTATTGGTATAAAAAGTATTAATGGTTGTTATTATAACATCATGGGTCTTCCTTTACAGAAATTGTATACACTACTTAAAAAAATTCTATAAATGAAAAAAATAATTCTCACTTTATTTGTGATGCTCTTCAGCTGTTTAGGTGCAAGAGCAGACGAAGGAATGTGGATTCCTTCGATAATAAAATATACTAAACTAAACGATATGCAGGAAAAAGGGCTAAAGCTTTCTGCAGAAGATTTATATAGTGTTAACCAAGCATCGTTGAAAGATGCTGTTGTTCGTTTTGAAGGCTGTACAGCAGAGTTAATCTCTGACAAAGGGCTAATCTTAACAAACTATCATTGTGGCTATGATCAAGTCCAATATCATAGTAATATCGACCATGACTATCTTACAAATGGTTTCGCAGCAATGAGCCAACAAGAGGAACTTCCATCATATAATGCGAGTGCCGATTTTCTTGTACGTATGGACGATGTTTCGAAAGCTGTTTTAAAAGGTGTTACAGAGAAAATGTCTCGTGAACAACGTAACAAACTTATAAATAAAAATAGTGATGCTATTGTTGCAAAAACTATAAAAGGCACTAACTACAACGCAAAAATAGAATCTTTATACTATAATAATCAATATTTTATTTTTGTTTATGAAAGCTACAAAGATGTACGTTTAGTTATTGCACCACCATCATCAATAGGGAAATTCGGCGGTGACACTGACAATTGGATGTGGCCACGTCATGTTGCAGATTTTACAATGTTTAGAATTTATGCAAATAAAGATAATAAGCCTGCAAAATATTCAAAAGATAATATTCCTTTAACTCCTAAAAAATCATTAACAATAAATACTGCTCCTTTAAAAGAGGGCGATTTCACTTTTGTTTATGGAAGTCCTGGAAGCACAAACGAATATCTTCACTCTTCAGCTGTTAAGTATATTATAGAAAGTGGAAACCCTAATAAAATAGCTCTTCGTACAACAAGACTTGATATTATTGATAAATATCAAAAACAAGACGACAAAGTACGTATTCAATATTCTGCAAAACAAGCTAATATTTCGAATTCTTGGAAACGTTGGAAAGGCGAGAGCCGTGGCGTTAAAAAATTAAAAGCTATAGAGAAAAAAGAAGCTCTTGAAGCAAAATTTAACGAATGGGCTAAGAATAAACCTCAATATGAAAACGTTGTTGCAGACCTTGCTAAAAACTATAAAGAGCTTACCGACTACTCTCTTACTCGTTCATATTATTATGAATCTATTCAATCAATAGAGATATTTAACTCTATACGTTTTCTTTTAGACGTAAACACAAAAAATATTGAAGCTAAAAAAGATATATACGACAATAATAAAGATTTCTTTTTTAAAGATTATTATGAGCCTATAGACAGAGAAGTTGCTAAAGCGATGTTGAAAGCTTATTATGAAAAAGTCCCTGCACAATTTCACCCAAAAGTTCTTACAGATAATATTTGGAAACTTGATGATTTTGTAGACCAACTTTTTGACAGCTCTATTTTCACTTCCGAAAAAGAGATGGATAAACTTTTTGACGAACCTTCACTAACAATTATTGACCTAGTATATAATGACCCTATTTTCAAAGTGTTTAAAGAATTTAACACTATCTTTAAACAGAAAGTAGAACCTAAATATAAAAGTTTGAATTTAGCTATTCAATATTTATATAAAGATTATATGAAAGGTCTGATGACTATGCAGAAAGACAGAACATTCTATCCTGATGCAAACAGAACTTTACGTATAGCTTATGGTAAAATAGCTGGTTTCGAGCCTTCAGACGGCGTTGTTTACAACTTCCAAACTTCTATCGAAGGATTTATGGAAAAAGAGAACCCTAACATCTATGACTATCAAGTAGACCCTAAGATGAAAGAACTTTATAACAATAAAGATTTTGGACGTTGGGCTATTGACGGTTATATGCCAGTATGTTTTATTGCTACGAACCACACAACGGGAGGAAATTCTGGAAGCCCCGTATTAAATGGAAATGGCGAACTTATAGGTTTAAATTTTGACCGTTGCTGGGAATCGACAATGAGTGATATAATTTATAGCGATGATATGTGTAGAAATATCATTGTAAACATAAGATTTGTGCTTTTCATCACTGATAAAGTTTGTGGAGCACCATATCTAATAGACGAAATGAACATTAAATAGACACCACAAATATAAAAAACTGCTGACAGTGTAAATTGTCGGCAGTTTTTTTGTACCTTGAAAATATAATATAAACATACTACATTATGACTGAAAAAGAGTTGATGCGTGAGGCGATAAACCTTGCCACAAAAAACATAGAAAATGGCGGAGGACCTTTTGGAGCTGTCATAGCTTCTAAAGAGGGTGAAATTTTAGCTACGGGAGTAAACAGAGTTACTTCTTCTAACGACCCAACAGCTCACGCCGAGGTTATGGCTATAAGAAATGCTTGCGACAAATTAAAAACTTTTGATTTAAGCAATTACAATATTTTCTCTTCATGCGAACCATGCCCTATGTGTTTAGGAGCTATATATTGGGCTCACCTAGATAAATTATATTTTGGTAACACTAAAGCAGATGCAAAAGATATAGGTTTTGACGACTCATTTATTTATGATGAAATATCGTTAAAACTCGACGATAGAAAACTTCCAACAGAAAATTTTTTAAGAGAAGAATCTATAGAAACTTTTAAAATGTGGAGTTCCAAAACCGATAAAATAGAATATTAAACATAAAAAATGCCGTAATAAATAATATTATTACGGCATTTTTATATCTATTCCTTTTTTTCCAATTGAGTTATTATTAAAATATCATCTTGTCTTGCCGAAAAAATTTATTTATATTAAAAAGATGTTTATATTAAAAATTTAATATGAAAATATCATATATTAAAATAATTATAATATATTTGTTACTATAGCACGAAGAAATCAATCTTTTTATAAGAATGAATAACCTTGAATTTGAAGAAATATATAAAGAGTATTCAAGCGATATATTAAATTACATCTCAAAAAAATGTAAAAATAAAAATATTGCTCAAGATATTCTGCATGACGTATTTTCAAAAATTTGGGAGAAAAAAGATAGTATATATACTTCACAAATAAAATCTCTTTTATATAAAATAGCGAATGATATAGTAATCAGTGAATATCGAAAAAATGTTATTCAAAATGAATTCGAAAAAAGCATATATTCTAATAGTTATGATACAATTTATATTGATGAACGAATAGATTGCACAAATCTGAAAAGAGACTACACAAACGCTTTGAAAAAAATGCCTGAAAATATAAAGACTACTTTTTTACTAAATAGACGAGATAATCTAAAATATAAAGAAATAGCCGAGCTTCTTGGGATAAGCATTAAAACGGTCGAAAAAAGAATGACCTTAGCATTAACCTTTCTAAGAAAAACTATTTTGTAAATAAAAAGCAATAAATTTTAATAATTTATTGCTTTTTTCGTAGGGTATGATTACTTTCAAACGGTATAGTAAGTATAAATCTATTAATATTATAATATGAAATTAAATCAAAACATTGCTGTGAGCGAATCTGGATTTGTTTTCAATCCTACAACGGGAGACTCTTTCACTACTAATTTTCTTGGAAAAGAAGTAATAAAATTATTACAAGAGGGCAAAGACGGAGAAACTTTATATAAAGAAATAGAAAAGAAATTTGATGTCAGTAGAAACATTTTAGAAAAAGATGTTGAAGATTTTAAAATGATGTTAAGTAATTATCAAATCTTAGAAAATGACTAAAAGAAAAATAACAGTTGCCGTAACTGGATTGAATAATATCGATTCTCCCGGCCCTGGAATTCCTGTCATCAGAGGTCTTAAAGATTCTAAAGAATTTGATTTTAGAATTATTGGATTAAGCTATGAGACTATGGAACCAGGTATTTATATGAATGACCTCGTAGATAAAAGCTACCAAATTCCTCTTCCTTCAGCAGGAATGGAACCGCTTTTAGAGCGACTAAGATATATAAATTATAAAGAAAATATAGATGTTGTTATCCCAAATTTTGATGCTGAGCTTTATAATTTTATAAAGTTATCATCTATTTTAAAAAATGAATTGGGCATAAGCTCGCTTCTTCCTGATATAGATTTATTTGAATCAAGACATAAATCTAAACTTTGTGAATTTGGAGAGAAATATGATATTCTTGTTCCTAAATCTAAAATGATTTTTTCTGTAAATGAACTTATAGACAACGAAAAAGAATTTGAATATCCTATGGTTGTCAAAGGACAATATTATGATGCATCGATAGCTGCGACTCGAGAACAAGCAATAAGTTACTTCCACAAAATCTCTAACAAATGGGGTTTACCGATAATATTACAACAATTTGTTAGTGGAACAGAAGTTAACGTGACAGCCTTAGGCGATGGAAAAGGTAATTGTATAGGTGCTGTTCCTATGCGTAAAATGTATATTACCGACAAAGGAAAAGCATGGGCAGGAATAACTCTAGACGATAAAAAATTACTCGAAATATCTAAAAAAACTGTCGAAAATCTAAAATGGGCAGGAGGTTGTGAATTAGAATACATAAAATCTAAAGAGGGTAAATACTATCTTTTAGAGATGAATCCTCGTTTTCCAGCATGGGTATATTTAGCAAACGGTGCAGGACAAAACCACCCCGAGGCAATGATAAAAATAGCTTTAGGAGAAGATGTCCCATGTTTTGAAAACTATGAAGTAGGTAAATTATTTATCAGATATAGCTATGACTTAATTGTCGATATTTCTGAATTTGAAAAAATTGCAATATTAGGTGAAAAATAATTATGGAAAAACTAAAATACGAAAGACCTGTAATAACAAAGCTTAACACAGGCTGTTTAAATAAATTTGGTACTAAAACAACTTTAACTCCTGTATTACAAATAGATGGAGTTCCTATAAAAAAAATTATTAAAGAATATGGCTCTCCATGTTTTGTCCTTTCCGAAAAAACTATAAGAAATACATATAAAACAGCTGAACATATATTTAAGAACTACTACCCTAAAGTTCAATTTGCTTGGAGTTATAAAACAAACTACCTTAATGCCGTATGCAACATTTTTCACTCCGAAGGCTCATGGGCAGAAGTTGTATCTTCTTTTGAATTTAAAAAAGCACTTGCGAATGGTGTTCCTGGAGATAAAATAATTTTTAATGGACCAGGAAAAACTAAAGAAGCTCTTCTTTTAGCTGTCGAAAATAATGCTTTAATTCATATTGACCATTACGATGAGATGTATGTTTTAGTGGATTTGCTAAAAGAGATAAAAAGCAAAGCAAGAGTAGCTATAAGAGTAAATTTGGACTCTGGAATATATCCTATGTGGGATAGATTTGGTTTTAATTATGAAAATGGAAATGCATGGACAGCTATAAATAAAATATTTTCTCACCCTGAATTAGAATTAGTAGGACTTCACACTCATATTGGAACATATATTTTAACTGCTGATGCCTACAAAATTGCATCTCAAAAACTTAGCGATTTAGCTTTAAAAATAAAAGAAAAATTTAATAAAAACATAAGTTATATAGATCTTGGCGGTGGTTTTGCATCGGCAAATTCTCTTAAAGGAGCTTATCTACAAGGCTCAGATACCATTCCTCATTTTGAAGATTATGCACGTTCAATTTCTGAAGGTCTTTTAAATGCAGGTTTCGAATCTTCAGAACTCCCTACTCTATTTTTAGAAACTGGACGAGCACTGATTGACGATGCAGGATATCTTCTTGGCTCAGTTTTAGCTAATAAAAGACTTACTGACGGAAGAAAAGCTATAGTAGCAAACTTTGGAGTAAACATACTTTTCACCTCTTTTTGGTATAATCACAAAATTTCTCCAGCACAAGAATTTAGCTACCAAACAGAAGATGTTGTCCTTTATGGACCTCTTTGTATGAATATTGATATTATTCGTGAAAACATAAATTTACCACTTCTAAATAGAGGCGATAATTTAGTTGTTCATCGTATTGGCGCATATAATATGACTCAATGGATGCAATTTATAGAAACTCGTCCGAATATTGTATTAATAGACACAAAAGGAGCTATTCACTTGGTACGTGAGAAAGAAGACGTTACAATTGTAACTTCACAAGAGAGAGTCCCTGAACACCTTAAAAACTTTGATTTATAATATAAATGGATAAAGTTAAATCTTTAATTAATAGCACCGTAAGGTCATATTCTCAAATTTTTTTTTCAGTAAATAAAATTATTGGACTTATCATTTTTCTAATAACTTTTATTGATATATTCACGGGAATATGCACCTTGACAGGTGTATTATTTATAAATTTCCTTGCCAAAATTTTTGGTTGTTACAAAAGTGATATAGATAACGGGATTTTCGGTTTTAATGCCGTACTGCTATCTATGGCTTTTACTTTTGAATATAAATTTAATGGGATTTTTCTACCTATTTTTTTTATATCAATAATCCTACTTTTTCTATTAACCGTTTATTTCCAAAACAGACTAAACAACAAAGGGTTGCCTTTTCTAACATTTCCTTTTTTAATAACTTATTGGATAATATTTTTATCCTTAGGAAATGTTAGTTTTATAGAGTATCAAGATAAACTTATATATCTTGACAACTACCAAAGTAAAGAGCAATTATCGGCAATATACAATTTCGTTCATTGCCTAGATAGTCTGCAACTGCCACAAATAGTAAGTGCCTATTTTAAAACTCTTTCGAGTGTCTTTTTTCAAAGCTCTGTTCTCGTAGGATTAGTGCTGTCTTTAGGAATTTTATATACATCACGCATAGCTTTTTCAACAACAATAATTGGCTTTGCAGCGGCATATTACTGGCTAATTTTATTAGGACTAGACCTGAATATTTTAGTTCAGAATTTGCAGGGGACAAACTTTATTTTTATGGCTATAGCTTTAGGGAGTTTTTTTATACTGCCAAATTACAAAAGCTATTTAGCTGTATTTTTTCTCGCTCCAATAGTTGTTTTATTTTTAATAACGGGAGAAAAAATATTCAATGTATTTCAACTTAAAACATTCACTTTATCTTTTAGTTTAGTAACTATTTTATTTTTAATTTTCGTTAAAAATAGATATACGCAAAATCATTTTAAACTAATTGCTATACAATATTATTCACCTGAGAAAGCACTCTATAAGACACTCTCAAATGCAAAACATTTGAAAAATACGCTTATAAAAAAATTCGAAATACCATGCTGGGGGAAATGGAAAATCACTCAAGGTTATTTTGGAAAAATCACACATTTAGGAGATTGGGCAAATGCTTTAGATTTTTCTATTGTTGATAAAAAGGAAAAAACCTATATGAATTATGGCGAAAAAACAACAGATTTTTACGCCTACGATAAACCTGTTCTAGCTTCTGCCGAAGGATATGTTTACGACATTACAAATAATGTAAACGATAATAATATAGGAGATGTTGATACAGAAAATAATTGGGGTAACACCATTATTATTAACCATATGAATGGTATTTTCTCACAAATTTCACATCTAAAAAAAGATAGTATTAAAGTAGATATCGGTAATTTTATAACAAAGGACACACAACTCGCAAACTGTGGAAATTCTGGACGTTCGCCAGAGCCACACATACATTTTCAAATTCAGCTATCACCCGTTAAAGGAAGCAAAACATTAGCCTACCCTTTAACAAATTATATACTTTATAAGAATAACGAAATATCTCTAAAAACATTTGAGACACCAAAAGAAAACGATATTATAAGCCGTATTGACGTTTCAAAAAATCTCTCCGAAGCATTTAATTTAAAGCCAAATTCTGAAATAATTTTAAGAAATGAAAAAGATTTAGACAATGCGATAACATGGAAAATAAATACAGATTCATATAATAATAAATATATAAAATGTGAACAAACCAATTCTACGGTATGGTTCAATTATGATGGTGCAATTTTTTCTACTTATGATTTTGAAGGCGATACAAAATCTTTATTATTTGATTTTTATCTTGCCACACACAAAATTTTACTCGCATCATATAAAAATCTTAAAGTTGAGGATTTTTTCCCTACCATGTATTTTTGCAACTCTTTCGTTCTCTTTTTTCAAGATTTCATAGCTCCTTTTGGACACTTCACAAAATCAAAATATATATCAAATTCATATTCTAGCGATAATATTTTTTCTAAAGAAGAGACTATTAAAAGCAGTGTAGCAAACGTAACTTTTTCTAAAAAATTAAAAGAACGTAATTTTGAAATTATAGTAAAAGATAATAAGCTAAAATCGCTATCAATAAATAATAAAGAAAAAATATGCAAATACATATTCGACTAATTTTAATAGGTTTTTTTTCAATAATATCGTTTTTCTCTTTTGCTCAAAATAAGACATATTTTATTGACAGTTTAAGCTATGAACAATATTTGAAAAACGATATTAAAGGACTTCATAAAACTAAAAAAATAGCTAAAAAAAACGATATAAGCTTTTACTATTTAGATATGCGTCTGGGCATAATAGAGTACCAACATAAAAATTATGAACAAGCACTTATACATTTCAAAAAAGCGTATAAACGATACAACTACGATGTTAATTTACAAATGTACATTTACTATTGCTATCTATATACGGGTAGAACTGTAAGCTCAGAACTTTTTGCCAACCAACACCCTAAAGTTTTAAAAATAGTAAATCCAAAAAAAAATAACTTTGCAAACTCTTTTAAACAAATTATTGTTGATGGAGGAACTACATTTAACAATCAAGAAAACAAAGATTTTCTTAACGGTGGGATTTATGCAGAAAATACTCTTCAAAAAGAGAATTATTTTGGTGAACTATTTATAAAAAACAGATTATCTAAAAGAATAAATTTATATAATCAATTCTCATATATTCAAACAAATGCCTTAGGAGTTGTTCAAAGCAATATCGAAGCTGAACATACCTCAAATTATACAAACACGAATTTACAATATGTCATAGGGCTTGATTATACTTTTAATAAAAGCTATACGCTTATGGCTACAGCAGGATATTATCGTGAAAGCTCACAAAGTGCAACAGCGAAATATGAAACCACAAATGCTAAATATATTTATATAGATAATAAATCACAATACGATTCGTTTTTTGGAAATATTAGCCTTTCGAAAAAACTTCCCTACACCAACATTTTTATAAGAGCTGGGGTAAGCAATTTTTTCGGAGAAATAAACTATCTTGGTGAGGGAGCGGTAAAAGTTTTCCCTTGGGGTAATCCATACTACTATCTAAATTCCTCTTTTACATATATGAATAATAACAAAAAAAACAAATATGTTATAAGAGAAGATATTGGCATAAGGCTACACAAAGCCGTAGATTTTGGAATTAACTGCTCTTATGGCGACCACCAAAAATTGATGACCAATAGTGGATTTGTTGTGAACAATACTGTAGATAACATTAAACTTAAAGCCTCGGCATTTTTTATTTTCAACATCAAAAACATACAACTAATACCTCAATATTCATATATTCAAAGCAATGGTAGCTATATGTATATGCCAACAACAACAGAAATAAAAATAGAAAAAACTAAATATAACAACCATCAAATTTTACTACAATGCATAATAAACTTATAATAATAATCTGTATATTAAGTTTTTACGGAGCTAACGCCTACGCCCAAAACACACAATCTATTCTTCAAAAAGCATTTTCTAAATCATATGTTCTTGAAGATAAAGAACAATTTTCTGAAGCTATTAAAGAAATTGCAAACGTATATGATAAAAACAGCTATGAGATAAATTTACGCTTAGGCTGGCTTAATCTATCGGCACAGAAATATGAAAAAAGCATAGAATATTATAGCATTTCCAAGAACATAATGCCAAAAGCTATAGAGCCACTTCTTGGAGAAGCTATGGCACAAAAGAAAATAGAAAGCTGGTTGAATGTAGAAAGTATATATCTATCTATCCTCGAATTAGACTCTAAAAACACAAAAGCTAACTATGAATTGGGTGTTATTTACTATTATAGAAAAGATTATACAACAGCAAAGAAACACCTTGATATAGTCCTAAATTTATATCCTTTTGATTATGAAACTATGTTGATGTCAGCTTGGAATCACTATCAACTTAAAAACATGACAAACGCAAAAGTTCTTTTCCACAAAGTTCTTTTGAACCACCCGAATGACATTTCAGCCCTCGAAGGACTTGAGAATATAAATTAAATTTTTTAATAATTAACTTTAAAAATAAAACTGCCGTAAGAAATAATATATTCTTACGGCAGTTTTTATATTTACTCTGTTTTCCCCAATTGCGTTATTATTAAAGTATCCCCGTAAATTTTTGAACCTATAACTAATTTTAAAGTACGATTTTCTATAGATGTATTCTCTTTTACTTCTATTTTTAAGTCCTGAGTTACATTTTTACACCTATTAAAATAACAATAAATCCATCCATTTTTTACAGTAGACCATCCATTACCCGATTTATTCTCATCATTAGGATCGTTGGAAGAAATACCCATAAGATTTTTAATATGAGTTACTTTTATTTGAGCCTCGGAAGTAAAAACAATAGGACTTTCCTCCATTTTAAGAGGGTCAAGCTTCGTACAAGAACTCGATAAAAATACAAGAGCAATAAAAACCAAACTCTTCACGGTTTTAATCATTGTTTTTTTCATAAACTAAATATCTTTTGATTAATTATAATATTTTAGCAATGTAATTATTTTTTACATTAGAAACTAACAATAACTAACAAAATACAATTAAAAAAACAATAAATATCACTATAATACAAAAAAGATGTTACCCAAAGTATGGATAACATCTTTTTAAGTTATAACTTATATATTAACGATTATACTCTTTGTATAACATTAACAAGTGAGCTGCCGACCAACTGAAATGTGGCGCTTTGGCAATTCCACCGTGAATAGGCTCATAATTTTCATATATAGGACCATCTGTTGCTAAACCTTCTGGACGTGTAAAGATTTGCTCTGTAAACATATCAGCTTCTTTATTATAGCCATAGTTACGTAGACCATGAATACCGAAATATGCTTGATCAAACCAAACTGCACCTCTCCAATAGCCATGAGCATCAAAGCCATCAGCTGAAAAAGAACAAGTTGGAAAAGGTATATATGTTGAAAATTTTGTTGTATCCATAATAGATTTTAAAACTCCAGCAGCTTGCTCTTTTGTTGCAAGTTTAGACCAAAGAGGAATCCACGACTCAGGACCTTGAACCTTCGTCATCAACTTACCACTTTCCATATCTCTATCATAGAAAAATTCTGATTCTTCATCATAGAAATAATCTCTAATTCTATCGCTATTATCTTGAAGTTCAAGTTTTTCACCTATTAAATCGGCAAGAGCTAAAAGACCTTGACGTTCAAAATTTAAGAAACCATTCAAATCAACAGATTCTTGACCAAAAGCCCATGCTTTATCGTTGATTTTGTAAATTTTAGTGTCATCAAAACGAACAGCGTTATCCATACCACTCTCCCACTTTGCAGCAACAAGAGTTCCGTCTGTAGAACCAAATTCGCAAATAGAATTACCGTCTCTATCTCTATCTTGGAACCACCATTTATAATAACGAACTAATTTTGGGAACATCTCACGAACAAAAGCAGTATCTTGAGTTTGATTGAAAACTTCTTGAACAGCCCATGTTGCTAATGAAGATTTTGTATCACGAGGGTTATTTTCAGAAGAATCGATATAGATACAATCGATTACCATACCACGCTCGTTTTGGAAATCGAACATTGTACGTATTTGATTCTTCGCAAGTTCTGGCTCTAAAGGAGCAATAGCAACTGCGTGTTTCCAAGAATCCCAAGCCCAAAAACCATCGAAATATGAAACTGCGTGAGATGGAACAATACCTTCATGGTATAAATGTCCTCTTTCACGTTTCCAGTTACTCATAAGTGTAACAATAGATTTTACTGCTACTCTATCAAAAACTGGAGGCATACTATCACGAAGAGTTTTTTGGATATAACCATTCCAACGTCTTATACTTTTTGCTATCATCTCTTCTGGAGAAGAAAGGATATCTTTCACTTGATTATCAAGTAAAGATTTTAAAAGCTCTGGAGTATCATAGAATGAAACAACTGCATAAGTAGTAGTATTCTCTTTTGGAGAAGATTTGTAACCATCTTCTGTAAGTTCTATTTTATTGCCATTAGATAAGCTAACAACAATACCTGAACCTTGTTCCATATCAGCAACAAAATGTCCGTTATTGATATACATAGAGTCTACCTCACCAATCAAATCACCATAAACAACAGACGATTTATCGTTAGTTTCTATTTTAATAATAGCATTATTTGCATCAATAAAATAGATATTTTGTTCGAATTTAACTTCGCCAATACTACCTTTCATATAGATACTACCTGGATAATAAATTGAAGTATCAACTACTGCTTTAGCTTCTAAATTTGAAGTGTCTTGAAGTGTTACGATACTTTTTGAAAAGTAACGATTATCACGAATTTCAAGAGGACCTGCAAAACCTGCCATAGGAAGATTTTTAGCTGTAGGAGTGTATCCTAACCATGAACCACAATCAAGAAATTGACCTTGAGCTTCATATAGATGTTTCGGTGTATTACGAATATCTATGATATTTGCAAAACGAGTAATTCTTTCTGTTCTTTGAGCAACACCATCTTTAAGTATGCCATCTTCACTATTTTGACTTGCACAACTCGCAAATCCGATAGTAAGCAACAGAGAGAATAGAGAAATTATTTTTTTCATATTTATAAATATAATATGGTGCCGACATAAGCCGACACCATAAGTTTAATATTATTATTTTCTTAGAATAAACGTTTTTTACTTGTTTTAACAAGTTCATCTTTTGAAGATATTGGCATAATTGTGAAATTATAATTAATATCTTGAGTTGGGATAAGATATGGTTGATGAACAGGAGCTCCCCATGTATTATCTCCACCAACACCTTGTTGTTTGTAATCTATATTAAACCAAACTAAATCACGTTTTTGAATTGATCCACCATGTTTACGTTTAACAGATGCAAGTGAATAACTTAAATCTTCATCAGTAACATTCAAAGCACTAACACTTAAAGGTTTTGCACCTAGAACCATTAAACCGTTACCTTCTTTATCTTGAAGAGAAGCCCAACGAACATCACATTTATTTGCTGTTTCCTGAGGACGAACATAAGCATAATATTGTTCCCAAACAGTAGCACTATAAAGATCTACATCAGCAGAAAGTTTTCTGTCAGCATAGTTTTCGTGAGGACCACGACCAAACCAAGTCATATTTTCATATTGTCCTTTAAGAACAACTCTCATACCTACACGTGGAATTTGTGGCAAATCAAGATTACGAACATCAAGCTCATAATTTACATTTACCGCACCAATTGCATTTACTGTATAAGTAACAGAAACTTTAGCTTCTTGTTTTTTAAGATCGTAAACTGTTTTAACAGCTACCATACCCTCTTCTGCTTCAACTTTTTCCATAGATTCTACGGTCATAGTTTTGTGAGCAAATTTCCAAGTAAAACAAGTAACATCTGTATAGTTAGCAACATCGTTATCTGTTAAAGGACGCCAAAAACTTGGACGTAAACCTTTGAGAAGCATCTCTTCACCGTTATATTTTATAGAAGAAAGCTCTCCAGATTTTTTATCAAAACCTACTTCAAAAGCATCACCTTTAGCAATAAATCCATCTTTACTTTCTGACAACGAAACATTTCCTTCAGCCTTAACAACTTCAGATTCTATATATATTGGTAGTTCCATTTGTTCTTCAGCAAGAATATGACCAGCAGGAATAGCAAAAGTTTCTTCTTTTTGCTTAACTTCTAATTTTAAGAAATATTCTGTAGCAACTTCTGGTTTAATTACTGGAAGATTTAAATCAACGATTTTTGAAGCGTGTGGAGCAATACCCTTAGCATCAAAAGTTCCTTCTTCAACAACTTTACCATCAGCTTTAATTTTCCAAATAAAATCGAAACCATCAAGGTTAATGAAATCATAACGGTTAGTAATTTTCACTTTACCATAAGACATTGGTACGCCTTTGAAATTTACATATTGATAAACACGTTTAACTTCATTAATATGTGGATTTAAAGTTCTATCGGCAGCAACAAGACCATTTGAACAGAAGTTAGAGTCATTTTCAATTCCTACATAACCCAAATCACCTCCGTATGCAAATATTTTATTACCTTTTTCATCTTTAGATTCGATAGTTTGATCTGCCCAATCCCAAATGAAACCTCCTTGTAAATTTGGATATTTATAAATTAAATCCCAATATTCCATTAAGTTACCACCACTGTTACCCATCATGTGAGCATACTCGCAAAGAATCATTGGAGTATCTGTACGATAATAAGCATAACGAAGAAGTTTATAATTCTGAGCATACATAGGAGCTACAATATCCGTTTGTGGATTTCTATAGTGCCAAGCAGCTTCATATTGTGTAGGACGTGTTGAGTCCATAGCGTGATTATTTTCACGAATAGCTTTGAAATGATCGCCATATTGACACTCATTACCCATAGACCAAATGATAATACATGGGAAATTAAAATCTCTTTCAATCATATTTCTGTTACGCTCAACAAAAGCAAATTCCCAATCAGGGTCGTTTGCAAGAGTTTTTTGAAGAAGATGATCCATACCATGAGATTCAAGATTTGCTTCATCAACTATATAAAGACCGTATTCATCACATAACTCATACCACTCCTCACGATTTGGATAGTGAGAACAACGCACAGCATTAAGGTTATGTTGCTTCATTAATTTTATATCCTTTTTCATCAATTCTACAGATACAGTACGTCCTGTTTTAGAATCATGTTCTTGTTTATTTGTACCTTTGATAAGAATATCTTGACCATTAACAAGAAGCTGTCCACCTTTTATCTCTATAGTTCTAAAACCTACTCTACTTGACAAAGATTCTGTAACGTTACCTTTTTTATCAAGAGTATTTATTACAAGAGTATATAGATTTGGTGTTTCAGCAGTCCAAGGCTTAGCATTTTCAAGAATTTTTGAGAATTTAAGCTCATTAGATTTTTTTGAGAATTTTTGTTTTCCTTCAAAAACAACTTCTTCACCATCAAATAATTTTACTTGAACAGAACCTACTTGTTTATCTACAGCGTTTGTTTCTACATCAACACAAAAATCTCCATCTTTATAATTGTTGATAAGCATCTGTTTTACATGGAAATTATTTACACGAACAACTGGACGAGCAATAATAGAAACTGGTCTTTCTATACCAGAATATTTCCACATATCTTGATCTTCAATATATGAACCGTCAGAAAAACGATATACCTCAACAGAAACTCTATTTTTTTCACCACGTTTAACAAGTGATGTAATATCAAATTCCGAAGGAATACGACTATCTTCACTATAACCAACTTTTGTTCCGTTTACCCAAACATAATATGCTGATTCTACACCTTCAAAACGAAGAATAATATCCATACCATTCCAATCTGAAGGAACATCAAATGTACGAACATACGAACCTACTGGATTATAAGTATGAGATACAAATGGAGGACGTGAAAAGAAAGGATAACGAACATCTGTATAAATAGGACAATCAAAACCTTGTAATTCCCAACTTCCAGGAACTGTTATATCTTTCCATGAAGAATAATCAAAATTCTCTTCAAAGAAATTTTTAGGTCTCTCTTGTGGAGTTTTAGAATAATTAAATTTCCAAGTTCCATCTAATGACTCCTCACGTTGAGTTAATGGATTACGTTCAATAGCATTTTCTTCTGACTGATAAGGCAAGAAGTATGTGTGCATTGGCATCTCGTTAACTTTATTGATAAATGGATTTTCCCATTCTTGTCTCACTTGTTTCTGAGCCATAGAAATATTTCCAATCATCATAAAAGCTAATAATAGAAAAAATTTTCTTTTCATAATGTATTAATATATAAGGTTATTTTATTTTCAAAATATCACTGCCAAAGATAAATATTTTATTTGATAACTACAATATAATAAGATGAATATTAAACAATTGTATAAATTATATGATAGATAATCCCATTTTTAAATATAATATATTTATAGATAGATTAGTTACACATTAACAATAATACCTACTATTTTAAATCAAAAAATTTAGTTTCATTATAATATATATAAAAGAATACCGCTTTAGCATGCTAAAACGGTATTCAACCAACCTAATATTAACTTTCTATGAAATTTTTATAAACAATCCGACGAATATAAAATTTCCTTCACTGCAAATATATGGACTTATATTTTAATATGCAAATAAAATAGCAATTATTTTATATAGATATTATCATTATAGCAAAAAACGCTTTCTATTGTGTTAATTTTAGGCTAAAATATGTTCTATATGATTATTTTTATTAAAATTACAAATCATTAATAATATTATCATTTATTAAAAAAAACAAATACCGCTTATCCTAAGATAAACGGTATTTAACCAACCTAATATTAACTCTATTAAAAGCAAATCCAAAAAGAATTTGTTACCTTTCGAATGCAAATATATGTTGTTTTATTTTAATATGCAAGAAAAATGAGTAAAAAAACATAAATATAACATAATAATACTTTTTAAACATCTTTTTAGTAATTAAAAAAGCATTTATTATCACTATATATCACTTTTTTTATTTAACTATACAATATACATCTTGAAGTTTTGTAACTTCACCTACAACAGCAGACTGAGTAAAAGGGCTATCATTATGCAATTCACTTAATATTTGTGAAACATATTGTTTTTCAACACCCATAAGCAATCCTCCAGAAGTTTGAGCATCACAACACAGCATTTTGAAATCTGTAGAACAACTATCCATAAACCTAACTTGTCCTTTTGAATAGTCAAGATTTCTAAAAGTTGCTCCTCCAATACAGCCTTGATTTATCAAATCCATAACTTGAGGCAAAACAGGCAACCATTTACTCTCAATTTCCATTGTTACTCCACTTGCCTCAGCCATTTTTTGTGCATGACCTACAAGTCCAAATCCTGTAACATCTGTTGCTCCCTTAACATTATATTTCTGCATAAGTTCAGCACCTCTTTTGTTAAGAATTTTCATTTGCTCCAAAGCCTCTTTATAGGCATCTTGATTAGCAATTCCCATACGTTGACCCGCTATAAGAGCACCTACACCAAGCGGTTTCGTAAGAATCATAACATCACCTTCTCTTAATCCGCTATTTTTTATAAGTTTATCAGGGTGAATAGTACCAACAACAGCTAAACCATATTTTGGTGGTGCATCGTCAATAGTATGTCCTCCCATAATGAAAGCTCCAGACTCCGTAATTTTACTCTGTCCACCAATCAATATGTCTTTTAAAACTGTAAGAGGAATATTTTTTGAAGGAAACATATTTAAATTAAGAGCAAGAAGAGGTTTTCCTCCCATAGCATAAACATCACTTAAAGCATTTGCCGCAGCTATCTGACCAAATTCCTCAGCATCTGAACAAACTGGTGGGAAAAAATCGGTAGTGACTATTAATGCTGTTTCATCATTTAATTTATAAACTCCAGCATCGTCATGAGTTTCAATATCTACCATTATATTAGAATCTTTCACTAAAGGTATAGATTTCAAAAGTTCTGAAAGTTCCTTAGGAGAAAGTTTTGCCGAGCAACCGCCATATTCAACAGTTGACAACAAATCAAATTTATTATTCATAGTTTGGGTGAAAAATTTTAGTAATTATATAATATATATGATATCCCTTTTTCAACCATGCAGGCATCAAAATCTTTTACGATATCATCATCTAGTTTAATTCCTATTCCACAATCTGAGGATATTTCCTTGGGAATGGCTACAATTGTAACGTCTATTTTTTGTTCTGTACATGCTGTATCCGCTTTAGTTACGTTGCGAACACTCTCAAATATTGCTAATTTCATATTAACGCCTTTTTTATTGATTGTAATAGATATTCTAAATCTTCATGGGTATGATAAGGAGAAAAAGCCACTCTAATTGTTCCCAGCTCTAACGTTTTTAAAGTTCTGTGTGCAAGAGGAGCACAATGAACTCCATACCTACACTCAATTCCAAAATCTCTATTTAAACGTAAAACGAACTCTGAACCACTAATTTCTGTACTATAAAAAGAGAGCAATTCTCCTTGATTTTTAAAATCATTTGCACATAACACCCTAAGTCCTTTAATTTTCTTTAACTCAACCAAAAAATCAAAGACTTCTTTTTTAGTATGTTGTGATTTTGGCCTATTTTCTATAGCCGAATTCAGCCCTACAATACCAACCATATTAGGAGTTCCAGCTTCTTGAGTATCTGGATAACTATTTGGCATAGAATAAGATTCGGAACTTGTTCCTGTACCTCCATAAATAAGAGGTTTCATTTTTCGGGGATTTTTAGAATAATATCCACCGATTCCAGAAACTCCTAGCAGACCTTTATGTCCTGTAAAAATCAAATAATCTATATTATTTTTTTCTACATCTATATTTATATGACCTAAAGATTGTGAAGTATCTACCATAACTTCTGTATCTCCAGCCCATTTACATATCTCTTCTATCGGCTGAATAATTCCATTCACGTTACTTTGATGATTTACAATAATCAATGATAGATTATCTTTTGATATTTGATTTAATTTTTCAACATCTACAAAACCATCATCAAAACATGGCATAACTTCCCACTCAACATTAAGATGATGAAGAGGTCGTGTTATTGCGTTATGTTCCATCGGGGAGATAAGAACTCTCTTACCTTCTAAATTAAGACTATTTAACACTGTGTTAGAACCCATCGTGGCATTCTGACACCAAAAAATATTAGCACCGTCCGAAGCGCCAATAATTTGAGCAACTTTATCGCGACAACTCTCTACCATAGAAGTGCATTTAATCACTCTTTCGTAAGCTGCCCTACCATAAGTTCCTCCTAAATTTACGATATAATCGTAGATGTCCTCTGCTACCTTTTTGGGTTTAGGGTAACTAGTACTTCCATTGTCAAAATATTTATTCATTCCTTATATTATGGATATACAATATTAATAGCTTTAGATAATTTGTCAGCAATGACAAACATATTGCTAATTTTTCCAATTTTGACTTTTTGTTTGAGTTTATAAAAGTCAATACAAGTTCCGCATAGTATTAATTCTACGCCTTTTTTCTCCATTTCTTCAAGACTTTTTGAAGTGTCTCGATCACTAAGTGCAATTTTCACGCCACTATTGTATAAAATAATAGAAGTAGGTAAAAAATCTGTTTCTGAAAGAGTATTTATGTATGCTCTTAGAAGTAATGCTCCAAGCTCTATATCGCCATCTCCCATATATTCTGACTTTATAGCAACGACATATCCCTCTCTAATATTATTATTTATTTTTTCAGGTATTGGACATACTATCTCTTTATTTACATCTATTTTCTCTTCCCCATCTACCACAAAAGAAATATGTTGCTCTCCATTATTTATTGATGCAGAATATTTAACATTAGATTCTGTAAGATAAGTTTCAACATTAGAACACGCTGTCTCATTATCCATAACAATTTCTATCTCCTCATTTTTCGACGAACCCATTATAGCTTTTCTGGTCATCATTAAAGGTTGAGGACATAATTTACCCCTCGCGTCAACTATTTTCATAAGTTATTTTTTATTTTTATCTCAATCACTTTAGCCACTGCCAAAGCAATATCGCTACTCTCCATTTCCACTTTTGCTATTGCTGTTTTTTCTTTGTCACCTATAGATTTAGCATAACCTTTATCATAATATTTCATTGCTATATCTGCTGCACCTCTAATATCTCCATTTTCTACAAGCTCTATTGCATTTTTAGCATTATCAAAACCAAGTCGTTTTTTTATTCTATCAAAACACTCTATAAGAAACTCTTTAGAACACTGCCCATAATCTAACATTATATTATCAAGCCTATCTTCACGAGGTATTTCGTAATATATAAAAGGTGATTTTTGCATTATTAAGAAAAATTCTTGAGGCATAAATACTCTACCTATAGATAAACTCTCCCCTTCACACCAAATATACCTATTTTTATCGAATTTCAACAATTCATCGTAAAGTAAATTTGCAAAATGTTCTGATGTTGGCTGAGGTTCTTTTATTCGGCATTTTCCAAAAGCAGAACCCATATGGTTTGCTATCCCTTCTAAATCTACCACTTGCTCACCTTTTTCTATTAAGGCATTTAGAAGCGTAGTTTTTCCACAGCCCGTAGGACCTCCAACAACAATCAGCTTCCATGCTTCTTGTTTTAATAGCTCAATAAAAGAACCTCTATAGGCCTTATATCCGCCTTTAAGAACCTCTACATCCATTCCAGCAGTTTGGAAAAGCCATGCGACACTATTGCTACGCATACCGCCTCTCCAACAATAAATATATATTTTAGAACAGCCTTTTTTTTTCAAAAGTTTGCGGGCACTCTTCACCATATCTGCCATTCTCACCCCAACAAACTCAAGTCCTTTTTCTACAGCTTTTTCTTTATTAACTTTTTTATATATTGTACCTACTACAGCTCTTTCTTCATTTGAAAAAAGAGGAATATTGAAAGCTCCTATTATGTGTCCATTTTCATACTCCAGAGGAGTTCTAACGTCAACAATAATATTATCTTTACTTTCAGCTATAAATTGCTGAGCAGAAATGTTTTCTTTCATAAAAATTTTAAAAAAATTATTTTATCTTTGCAAAGATAGTTATTCTTATTTAAAGATTTTCTATCTTTGGCGCCAAATCTAAAATTAACTATGAAAGGAATAAATTTTACAGACGTTGTAGAGTACTTAGGCACAGTAGCTTTTGCCATAAGTGGTATCCGTATGGCCTCTCGAAAACACTTCGATTATTTCGGAGCTTTTGTTATAGGTTTCATTACGGCAATCGGAGGAGGTACCGTAAGGGATCTATTAATACAAAAAGAGGTTTTTTGGTTAACGTCCCCCTCATATTTTTTATGTACCCTCATAGGTATGTTTATGGTTATTGTTTTTAAGAGAATAGTCATAAAACTTGATTATACATTTTTCATTTTTGATGCCGCAGGACTAGGGCTTTTCACCTTAACAGGAATTGTCGTCACTCTTGATGCAGGATATTCTATGTTTATGGCTATAATCATGGGAACTATCACTGGAAGTGTTGGAGGTATCATTCGAGATGTCCTTATAAACGAGTTACCTCTTGTTTTCAGAGAAGATATTTATGCCACAGCTTCTATTGCTGGAGGTTTAATATTTGCGTGTATGCACTTTTTCAATGCCCCATATATCCTAACACAAATTGTAACTATCATCTCAATAATACTTATTCGAGTTTTAGTGGTTAGATATAGTTGGCATTTTCCCTCTTTTAAAGATAATAATAGTAAATTTTAAACTATTTGATAATGATTTCCATTTTTATCATCATTTTACTTGTTTAATATCTTAAAATCTCTAACTTTGCCGTGACATTAATTCATATTACCATCAATTAAATAAAAAAATGGATAAAAATATAGCTTTAAACCCAAATCCTATCGTTAAATATTTGGGTAAACACAATAGTCAATTTACAAAGCAAGATATTATTGACTATATTTCTAACAATGATATAGAAATGGTTAATTTCCGCTACTGTGCAGGTGACGGTCGTCTTAAAACATTAAGTTTTGTTATAAACGATCTTGCATATCTAGATCAAGTTTTAACTACTGGAGAACGTGTTGATGGATCGAGTATTTTCCCTTTCATTGATGCAGATTGCAGTGATCTATATGTTATTCCACGTTTTAATACAACTTTTGTAAATCCATTTTCTGAAATTCCTACTGTAGACATACTATGTAGTTTTTTCACTAAAGACGGATTACCTTTAGAATCAGCTCCAGAACATGTTCTTCGCAAGGCACACAAAGCACTAAAAAAAGTTACAGGTCTTGACTATGAAGTCATGGGTGAACTAGAATATTATGTTATTTCTGAAGAGGAGGAAGCTTTCGAGATTCCTGATCAAAGAGGATATCATGAATCTGCACCTTTTAATAAAACAGAACAATTCCGTGCAGAAGTTATGCAAATGATTGCTAAAGCTGGTGGCGTAATAAAATACGGACATGCTGAGGTAGGTAATTTCAGAGTCGGAAAAACACTATATGAACAAAACGAAATAGAATTTCTTCCTACAAAACTAGAAGATGCTGCTGACCAACTTCTTATAGCAAAATATATCATCCGTAATCTAGCATATCAATATGGACTTGATGTTACTTTCGCACCAAAAATCACTGCTGGCAAAGCAGGTAGCGGAATGCACGTTCATACTCGTTTGATGAAAGATGGTAAAAATGTAGTTATCGAAAACGGTAAACTTACTGATGCAGCCTATAAAGCTATTTCTGGATACCTAGAGCTTGCTCCAAGTATCTCTGCTTATGGAAATCAAAATCCAACATCATATTTCCGTTTAGTACCACATCAAGAAGCTCCTACAACTATTGTTTGGGGAGATATGAACCGTTCAGCTCTTGTACGTGTTCCACTTGGTTGGGTTAAGAACGCATCAAACATGACAAACATCGCTAATGGTTTAGCTAATGAGGAAGAGAAAGATTTCAGCATCAAGCAAACTGTTGAGTTCCGTTGTCCAGATGGCTCTGCAGATATATATCTTCTTCTTGCAAGTTTAGCTATTGCGGCACGTCATGGTTTTGAAATGGAAAATAGCGTACAATATGCTAAAGACAGATATATTGGTGTTAATATCCACGATGAAAAGAACAAAGATTTATCTAGTAAATTCAATCAACTTCCTACATCATGTGCTGAGTCTGCTAATCAACTTGATCGTCAGAGAGACATCTACGAAGCATATAATGTATTTAGTAAAGGTATGATTGACGGACAAATTGCTAAGCTAAGAGCTTTTGAAGATACAAATCTTCGTGCAGAGCTTGAAGGTGACTGCAATAAGATGCTTGAATATGTAAAAACATTTATCCACTGCGGATAATAAAATAATATCTCCTAAGAGGTCACAGCAATTAATATTGCCGTGACCTCTTTTTTTATACTTTATACTTCGTATAAACATAACTACACACAATATCCACACTAACGACAATACCTCCACAGCACCCAATCGCAATATCAACACTGACATTAAACCACCTATAAAACACAAAAAACGCTCTTCCCAAAGAGAAACTAAAAGTTTCTCGCTAAAAGTTTTTTACTTCTCTTTTCTTCAGAAAAGGGAATCTCAGCGAAGCGTAATAAAAGGCGAAGCAGAAATGTAGCTGAAAGCATTAACGGCGAAGCCTGCCGATTAATGATTAAAG
>JADFUS010000055.1 GCA_015222165.1 Bacteroidota bacterium | reverse complement strand
GGAGTTAACTCCAATTGTTGATTAAGAAAATTAATATATATTTGTATCATTAACCTGTAAACTTTTTTCAGGACGACACAATTATAGATTATAATTTACCATCTAAATCTTTAATTCTTTCATCTAAAGTTGATGAAGGAACTATTCCAAGAGTTTTTTCTAAATTTTCTGCAGTCCATAGTGTATTACGTGCATCTCCTGCAAGAGCTGCTTTCATTCTAGCAACTTGACCTTTAGTGAAGTTACAATATACACCATAATTCATGAAATTACCGAAATCAATAATTTCGTTAAGACAGTTCTTTTTACCATGACCCCAATATGCCATGTTTTTTTTCCAGCCATTTGCTGTTCTTGAAGAGTTTTCCATTTGAGGAGTATCTTCTACACCGTCACCATAATGACCAAATGTTCCGCCATCTTTAAGATTTGGTTTGCATGGTACAAAAGTTCCACTTATTTGCTCGTTGAAAGGGTGAGCAAGATACATAAAGTGACCAAATTCGTGAGTTATTACTGATGTAAAATCTGGATCCCAATATTTTCCACCTGGAAGGTATTCGCCATTATAAACAACACGTGCAGTTCCTGCTTTTGTCATTTTTATATCTGGATACCAAGAAACTCCAGAGCTGTTTGTTCCTCCATTAGCATATAAATCATGAGTAATATATACATTCATATACATTTTATTATCCCAAGAAATTTTAGAAATTTGAGTATTTGCAGACCAATTACCAAGTCCAATTTTATTTGCGGCTTGCGATGTAGAATAAATTAAAACAGCAGCATCATTAGATTCTATTGTACCACCATTATATTTTGTTCCTTTTACTAAGGCTTCTCCTTTTTCATCAAATTTTGCCATAACAAATTCAATGTTTAAAGTTGAAGAGAAGTTTTTACGTTCAGAGTTTATCGTATTCCAATTTTCTTTATCTTTTGGATTGCTTATACCATTATAGTCATTATTGATCCATTTTAAAGCTTTTTCAAAACGTGCAGCATTAAGCGTTCCTGAAGATCCCTGTGTTTTACCAAAGACGTGGAAAACAATAGGTATTGTATATTTCTGGTCAGCTTTTGTTGCCATTTCTGCAGCAGCAATATCTGCTTCTGTTAAAACGTCACCAACGTGATCAACAAGTTGACCGTTAACTTCCATTTGACCAATGATACATGGTTTTGGAGTTGTTTCTTCTTGAGATGTTTTAGTAGTAATACTATCATCAATCGAAGATTCTTTTGCACAACTTATAACCAATAGCGATGATGCTATTAATAGGCTAAAAAGTGTGGTTGTTATTCTTTTCATATTAAGTTTTTATTAAGTTTAGCTTTTTTATGCAAACAAGTTAATAATAATTTTTTTAATAATTGTAAAAATTAATATAATTATTATTTTAACTTATCTGCTTATACAACGAAAATTTAACTTTATTTGTTGTATAATGGGTATTTTTTAACGTATTATACGTGTACACATTCGTTGTGAGCGGTCGCAGCAGCTTCCATAAGAGCCTCACTTAAAGTTGGGTGTGGGTGAATAGTTTTTATCATGTCCATTGCTGTTCCGCCAAGAGTTTTTGCCATACCTACTTCCATAAGCATCTCAGTAACATTTGTACCTATAAAACTACCACCAAGAACTTTATCTGTTTTTTTGTCGAAAACAAGTTTAATAAATCCGTCTTTATCTCCAGTTGCAGTTGCTTTGCCTGATGCAGTATAAGGGAATTTTCCTACTCTTACTTCGTAACCTTCGGCAATAGCTTTTGCTTCGTTAAGACCTACAGATGCTATTTCAGGTTGTGTGTATATACAAGCTGGAATATTTTGATAGTCTATTTTTCTAGGAGTAAGTCCACAAATATGTTCTACACAATATAATGCTTCAGCAGAGGCAACGTGTGCAAGAGCTGGTGTTGGGATAATATCACCTATAGCATATACATTTTTGACATTTGTCATGTAGTTGTCATCAACAATAACTTTTCCTCTTTCTGTAGTTATGTTAAGTTCTTCAAGACCAATGTTTTCAATATTCGATTGAACACCTGCTGCCATAAGAACTATTTCAGCTTCAACAGTAGTAATACCTTTGGCATTTTTTATAGTTACAAGACAATCGTTTTCACGTTTTTCAACAGTTTCAACAGCAGATTTTGTCATAAAAGCAAGTCTGTTTTTTCTGCATGAACGCTCAAGATATTTAGAAATTTCAACATCTTCGTTAGGAACAAGATTTGGAAGAAATTCTACAACAGTGACTTTAGTGCCAAGTTCGTGATAGAAACTAGCAAGTTCCATACCGATAGCTCCCGAGCCAATAACAACCATAGATTTTGGTTGTTTCTCTAAAGACATTGCTTTTCTATATGTTATAATTTGTTTGTCATCAGGAATAATATTTGGAAGAGCACGAGCTCTAGCTCCAGTAGCTAAAATAATATTTTCAGCAGTAACTATCTCTTTAGAACCATCTTCTTTTGTAACTTCAACTTCTCCTTGTTTCAATAATTTACCAAAACCAGCAATGATTTCTACGTTGGCTTTTTTTAGTAAAAATTGAACACCTTTACTCATAGTAGAAGCAACACCACGGCTACGAGATATGATTTTATCAAAAGAGGGTTTCACTTCTCCTTCAACTTCGATTCCAAATTCAGAAGCACGTTTGATTTCAGCGAAAACGTGAGCCGATTTTAAAAGAGCTTTTGTAGGAATACAACCCCAATTTAGGCAGATACCTCCAACTTCAGAACGTTCTATGATTGCTACTTTTTTTCCTAATTGTGAAGCACGAATAGCTGCTACATATCCACCAGGACCACTACCAATTACTAAAATATCAAAATTCATATTTATTTAACTTTACTTGTTATTGTTTTATATATAAGGATTTATCCTCTATTTCTTATTTAAAAATTTCTTCGATTTTGGATTAAAATATGGATTAAACTCAAATTTGTTTTTCCCTTTTTTATTTCTAGGAGCGTCTAAAATTAACGTAAAATCGAAATAAAAACCTTTTATATTGTTAATTTTATCTTTGAGCTTATAATATTCACACCATTTTGTTATATATGTTCTTCGAGAAACCTCACCTCCTAATACCGTAATAATACTTGTTACGTCTGTACGATATAGAATTGTCCATGGGGTCTCTTTTTTTAACCCAGTGCCCGAAGAAAAAATAGCCTGCATAATCATATTTAACCTTTGAGAATAAATTTTAGAATTTTTCTCATCACCCATTTTTTCATAAATATAACTTATCATATTTAGAAATTCTATGTTGAAAGGTTGTTTCTCTATAATCTTTTCTAGATAGTAAATTAGTTTTTCAGATGAAGCAGTTGTTATCATTCTTCTATCGTCCAAAAGTTGTACAGCAAGACTATCTGCGTAAGGTAGTCTTTCAACAGGTTTATAGCTTTTTGTAAAGCCATAACCATAATATAGATGTCTGTAGTCTTCTAAATTTAGAGTACTATCGTTTTTATTATATCTTTCGACAAGGCTAGGATAAAAATATTGAGATGAAGGCACGCCTATGCTAAGTTCTATTTCTTTTAAGTTTAGAGTGATGTGTTTAGAATCATTAAAGATTTGTGCATAACTCATTTGTGCATATACAGAAGTACATGCACAGATAAATAATAGAAGTGTTAATAAGCGTTTCATTATTACTCTAGATTAAATTTCTTGATTTGCTCTTGTATAGCGATATCAAGAGGTTTAGTACTTTTAACTAAAGGAAGACGTAAATTATTTTCTACTATATCTAAAGATTTTAGAGCAGATTTTATTCCTACAGGATTTCCCTCTTTGAAAAGAAGATCTGTAACTTCTAAAAGTTCTTTTTGAATAGATTGTGCAACTTTATAATTTTCGTTTAAAGCATTATTTATTAGAGAGCTGAATTTCTTTGGAAAAGCATTTGCAGAAACAGATATTACTCCGTCACCACCATTTGCAATTATAGAAAGAGATAAGTTATCATCTCCTGAAAGTAAAGTGAAATCTTCAGGTGCATCACGTAAAATATAACCTGCTTGAGACATATTTCCAGATGCTTCTTTAACAGCTATTAATTTTTTAAACTCTTTTGCAAGACGAACTGTTGTTGAGGCACACATGTTAGAACCTGTGCGACCAGGAACATTATACATAATAATTGGAAGAGGAGAAACTTCAGCCAAATATTTATAATGTTGATACATTCCTTCTTGATTTGGTTTATTATAAAAAGGTACTACCGATAATATTGCATCTATACCTTTAAGGTTCATGCTATTCATCTCTTCACCAACAGCAATTGTGTTATTACCTCCAATGCCTACAACTATAGGTACACGTGAAGCACATTTCTTAACAATAAAATCAAGCACATCTTGTTTTTCTTGTTTTGTAAGTACAGCACTTTCGGCCGTAGTTCCTAGAGCAACAAGAAAAGAGACACCACCTTTTATAGTATGTTCAACAAGTTTTGAAAGAGAGACGTAATCAATTGATTTATCATTTTTAAAAGGAGTTATAAGAGCTACTCCTACACCTTTAAATTTTTTCATTTGATATAGATTATTTATTTTATGCCAAAGATATGATATTTACATTAAATAAACAAAAGAGATTCTAAAAAATGTTCTTTTATAATCTCTTTTGTTTATTTTGTTAGCAAAATATCAAATATTTTCCTTCATATGTAAATGAGATGATAGCATCTCTAGGTGAATATTCAATTTTAAAATATCTTATGATTTTAGTCTCTGATTGAGTTTGATATTTCATAAGTATTCCTTGATAATCAACATTTTTCCCCCATTTTCCTCTTTCTATGATAGAATTATTAAGTTTTAAAACATAAGAGTAATCGTCTTTTAGTTCTATAGAATATTTTTCTTGATGTGTTGTATTACAAGAAAAATAGTTTCCTGCGAGGTGAGGCTTTTTACAGCTTCTAAGAGAACTTAAAGATAGAGTATTTTCGATGTGTAAAATGTTTTTATCTTTTTTACTATCATATTCTATGTTGCCTTTTAGTTGGCAATAGATAATAGGGTTTCCTTTGTCTATTTTACTATTAATAGTTTTTGCTACAGCTCTAGAATTTTTTACAGAGATATCATATTTATAATTTTTTCCCGTAGTGCAGTCTGTGAATGTTTGATTTTGAGTGTTTAATAAACCATCAAAATAAAAATCTACTAAATCTTCTTTGCTTATTTCTATCTCTTTAATATTATTATTTGGTGTAGATTTGCAACTAAATAATAAAATGAAACAGCTTAGAAGTACTATTTTTAAAAATGAAAATTTCATATCTTATTTTTCTATAAATTCTTCAATTGCGTTGATAGCTTCATCTCTATTTTCAAAAATTCCCATGTGTCCAGAGTTTTCAAGCCATTTAACGTTTGCTTTTGGAAATTGTTCTATAAGTTTATTTGCATATTCAGCAGGTATATATTCGTCGTGTTTACCAAATAAGAACATTAATCTTTCTGCAAGATTCTCGGCAATATCATTCGAAGAAACTCTCTCTTCCATGCCTTTTAATAGAGCAATTATTCCGTCGTCGTCTGTTTCAATGATGCCTCTAGATAAGTCGTCTATAATATCAAAATATTTTCTTCTATTTTCTGGAGCAAAACTTTTTCCAGGATTGCTTTTTGATAAGAGTTCTTTTTTTCCTGAAGAGATGATTTTTATTTCACGGTCTCTATTTAGTTTTTTTTCTGGAGTGTCGCTTTCTGGTGTAGAGTGAAAAAGAACAACTTTTTCAGTTTTTTCAGAATATTTTCTAGCAAAAGCCATTGCAACATAACCTCCCATAGAGTGTCCAATAACGCTACATTTCTCTATTTTAAGTTGTTCTAAAAGAGCATTCATTGTGTCAGCAATATACTCCATACTATGTATCTTATGACGAGTTTCGCTTATACCATGGCCAGGAATATCAAAAGATATAACTCTGTAGTCTTTGCTCATTATAGTCATTATCTCTTCCCAGATATCCGCAGTTTCTAAATATCCGTGAATAAAAACTACTACTTTCTCTCCTTTTTCAGAGTCTACAAATCTTAATGCTGTATCGTTTGCAAGGGCAAACTGTTGTTTTAAAATATCCATTTTTAAAAAATGCTTATAAATGTTATATATCTTTCACCTGTTTTTTCGTTTAGCTGTCTTAGGATTTCTACACGTCTTGCAAAAACTTCATTTCTAGCTACTGCCGATGAAAAATGAACAAATAATTTTCGGTTTCTAATATATATCTTTGTAGTATAGTTAGCAATATTGTTTCCAACTACTGTGTTCCACGAGCCTAAAACAGCTATCTCTTTCATGCCGTCAGAAAGAGAGCTTTCTGTTTTTAGTTCTTTAATCAGAGAACCTATGAAAGTTGGATATTTTCTTCTCATTATTTTGTTGTTAGTATGCTATTATACTTTTTATTGTTTGAAAGAATTTCTATAGCTTTGTTGTTTACAGTATCTTTTTTTATCATCTTTTCAACTTTTCCTGCTTGATAATAATATCTTCCAACAATAGAACTTTCAATCATGCTTATAATCTCTTTTTTATTCTCTTTAAGAGATTTTTCTCGGTCTTTATGTTTAATAATTACTTCGATACTGTCTATACTGTTTTTTATTTTATCGTAAATCTTCTCTTTTTTTGAAGATTCAATAAGTTTTTCAAGATTACTTTCAGATTTAGATGAAAACTCAATATCTTTATCCATAATAAAGCTACAGAAATTTTGATACTCTTTTTCAGAAAGTGAGAAATCTATCGCTGGAGCTGTACGATATTTTTTAAAATAGTTAATAGAAAAATCATCAAAATATCCTCGAGCGTATATGCTTGCCACAAAAATAGACATATATTTTGATTCTATTTTTATATCTGGAGTAATACCTCCTCCGTCATATACTGTTCTTCCGTTTAGAGTTTTAAATTTTGTTACCAATGAATCGGGAACTTTTCCTACGCTACCATCTTCATTTCTATGTGAGTAGTCTAAGGCTTGAATACATCTACCACTTGGAATATAATATTTAGCTATTGTTACCTTTACTATCGAGCCAAAACCTACATTTTGCGTGCCTTGAACAAGCCCTTTACCAAAACTTCTACCTCCAATAATAACAGCTCTGTCTCTATCTTGAAGAGTTCCAGTAACAATTTCACTTGCCGAAGCAGAACTACTATTTATTAATACAGCTAATGGAAGTTCTAAGTCAATAGGATTTGAGTGTGTAGAATATGTTTTTGTATTCTTTTTAGAACGTCCTTTCATATCAACAACCTTTGTTCCTTTAGGGACAAAACAGCCAACAATATTTACAGCTTCGTCAATAATACCACCGCCATTATTTCTTAAATCTAAAACTAATCCTTTAAGGTTTCCTGTTTCTTTCATTTCAAGAAGAGCTTTTTTAAAATATTCAGCTCCATCTTTTGAGAAAGTATTAAAAGATATGTAGCCGATAGAATCATTTATAAAACCGCTGTAATCTATAGGTGATATCTTTATAATTTCTCTTTTTATGTTGTGATTTTTTATTTTGCCAGTCAGAAGACTTTTTATTCTCATTTTTACAATAGAGTTGGACTTACCCTTCATCTTACTGCTTAAATCGCCTACTTTTGCTTTTTTAACATCAATACCATCTATAGCAATGATAGTATCTCCACCTATCACTCCAGCTTTATCCATAGGAAAACCTTTGTAAGTGGATTCTACAATACCATAATTGTCAACATCTTTTTTACGAATAAGAGCTCCGACACCGCCATATTTTCCTGTTGTTGCGAAGGTGAAATCCTTCATCTCTTTTTCATCAAAATATACTGTATAAGGGTCAAGTTCTTTAAGCATTGCATCTATAGCTTTTCTTACTATAAGATTGTTGTTTAGGCTGTCAACATACATTGTGTTGATGCCTTTATATGTGTTAAAAAAAATTTCTAAGTTCTTACCTGTTTCAAAATCTCTATTTTTTTGTTGGGCAAAAGATGATGATGTAAAACTTGTTAAAATAATTATACCTATAAATATTCCTACGTTCTTTAAATTTTCAATCTTCATATTGTTTATTAAGTTATCTAAGTGAATTAATATGTCTGGCTACTCTTGTTATTGCTTTACGTGTACCATAAAAAGTTACGTTTTCGTTGCTAAATTCTACTCTAATATGGTCGTCAAATTTCATAAAAAGTCTATCTATAAGTCTTTTTGCTCTGAAAATAACTATGTTGTTTTCTATTTCTTTATCAACTCTATAACCGATAATATTCATTTGTTCGATAACTATATCTTTATCCATATAAGTTATTACTTTGTGTGTCGAACCTATTATGGGATATAAAAATGACATTATTAAAAGAATAGCCAACATAATTCTGCCATTAGTGCTACTAAGAACATTCATGAAAGATAAATTTTCAGTGTTATTTGTTCCTGTTAGAACAAGTAAAGTATAGACGACAATAAAAAGTATAATAAAATATATTAAATATTTCATAACTCTAAATAGATATTTTTTCATAAGATTTTGTTTTTAGTTTATGCAAATATAATAAAATATATCTTCGTATGCTTTATGATTTTACTTTTATTTGCTATGATGTTTTTTTATAGTTTGATATGCGTTGTTAACCTCTTCAACATATTTTATAACTTGATTGCCGTTGAATTTTCCATATTTTGTATTTTGACTATTTACAAAAGAGGTATCTTGCATTTTCGATATTATAGTAGATAATGAATCCCATTCATAAGGGTTGATATTATTTTTTAGAGCTATATTTATAACATCTTCAATATGACCACTTCCGCAATTATATGTAGCAACAATTATGCTCAAACTATCATCTGTTGACGGATAATCTCCTTTAAGTATTTTATTTTGAGCTGTTTTTTTAAGATGCTTTGTTGCAATCATTATATTAGCGTATGGATTTAGCAATTCTTCGGATTTATAACCATATATGCGTGCTGTACGAGGCAATATTTGCATAATACCTACAGCATTTTGCCCAGAAACTACGTCGTTATGATATCTTGATTCTGCATAAGCTATTGCACTAAGAAGTCGCCAATCGCTTTTTTCTATTGATGCTACTTTCTTAAATATATTATCGTATTTTGATGTTTTACTTGTTGAAACGGGACGAATATATCCATTATTGGTATAGTGATAAAATAGATTACCCCTTTTATAGCGTTTGTCTATTTTTTTTCCTCCATAACTATTAATATATTTTTTATACCAATGATTTATTTTTTCTTTGTGTCCTTGTTTTTTAGTAATAACTATAGAGCGGATGCTCTGATTTAATTTCTTAGTGAATTTTATTCGTTTATCATTATACCTTCTGACGTTTATAAAAAAGTTTTTATCTATAGTGAAGGTATTTAGAATGCTATCTTCATTGTGGATATATATACCATTTTTAATAATAGCTTTTTTTCCGAAATCGAGATATTTAGCTCCATCAGAAATATAAGTGTCATAGCCTTTCAAGCTATCTAAAAGTTCATTGTTGGAGATGTTTTCGGGTAGTTTTTTTGTAGATGCTATGCTGTAACTTTCGCTATATGATAAGTTTGTCATATAGATAGAATCTATTTTCCTATCGGGAGATTCGAT
This sequence comes from Bacteroidota bacterium, assembly GCA_015222165.1. GTDB lineage: Bacteria > Bacteroidota > Bacteroidia > Bacteroidales > Rikenellaceae > JADFUS01. Next base: position 18,286 of record JADFUS010000055.1, on the reverse strand, counting down.
GACAATAGCATAGTCAACGCTTTTGTTTTTGACAGATTTTATAAGTTCATCATAATTAGAGAACTCTTTGATGATTAGTTCTTGACGGCTGTATCTTGCCCAGACTTTAAAAATATCGTTGAAAAAGCCAGAATATTCATGGTTATATTCAAAAAAACCAGAAGAGCCTTTTTCGATACCTACTACTATTAATTTTGTGTTTATATTATTGATAGCTACAATAGAAGGAGCTATAATCATCAATAAAATGGGAATTAGAAATTTCCGTTTTATTTTTATCATATTAAAATTGGTGTTTTAGTCATAAAAACTCCAAGCTATACCGTATTTAAACATTCCTCTATTATGTGGATAGTGTGCAGTAACCATATAATTTCTCCCCCCAAATAGCTCGTAGTTTACGTGTTGATATTTCATAAGTATCCTCATACGTTTCCATTTTGCTGTAACAAAAACATTCGTAAGAGGGTAGTTACCTATATTAACTTCTTGTTGGTTGTAAAATTGTCCAATTGCTGGATTATAGCCAGGACCTTTATATTCTGTATTATAGTAACATTCAGCGCCGATGGACATTCGTAGAGCATTCTTAACAACGTTGAATTCATAGAAATAACATAGATTTACTGATAGCATAGGTACTGCTACTACTTTTTCTTCAGAGCTATATTGGAAAAGTACATTATGTTCTAGATGAATACCTTTGTATACGAAATTTTTTTGAATATATGCTTCTGTGACACTAACTGTTCCGTCAAATTGTTTTGGGGTGCAGTCGGCAGAGTAATATATTTTGTCCAATAGAAAATGTTGTTTCGCTCCAATTTTCATTCTGAAATATGGAATACGTAGTTCAGCATTGAATTTTGTTATCTTTTGTTTATCAAAATTATTATTCCATTTAAAATGGTTTGTGTAGAAGCTTTTTTCCCAATATGTAGGTTCTTGAAGTTCAAATCTCCCGTTAAGAGCCAATGTTATAGGTGTGTTTTTTATGAAAGCACTCAAGTCTAAATTCCCTCCAAAGGATATATCTTGATTTCTTTCGCCTATAGGCATATATTTAATATCTGCATTCCATTTTAAATACTCTCTTAATTGACCTTGAGCATTAGCATAGACATAGATATTGTTTTTTACGTTGTCTTCTTTGTCTGTAATAAAATCTGAAGGTGAGAAGCTAGAATATTTTTCATTTGTATAGCCAATACCTCCACCTAAAAGACCTAAAACACCATATCTATTATATGGTTGAAATTGTGAGAAAAATTTAACATCAATTTGTCTTTCTCGCATCGAGTCACGAGTGAAATTTGGATTTATATACCAGTTATCGTAATATTCGTTGCTCTGTTCTTTAGAATCTTTATATACTTTGCTATATGCACTATATTTAAAAGATGTTCCAAAAAATAGAACTGTAGAATTTTCAACTTTTAATTTAGTAAGAACGTCACGTATCTTTGCAGTGTCCATTTTTGCGTAAGAAATCAATGGAACAGCCAGAGACTGTGTGAAGTAAAAGACGTTACCCTTATATTTTGTGTGAGCATCTTTAAGTTGCATCTCAACATTTCGAGTAAGGTCTATGATAGTATCAAAAATATCTTTATCTCTTAAAACACCACCATTTTCTTCGATGTTTCCACTATTGAAAATATATCCCATGTGCATAGAATATTTTTTACCTGAGTGGGATAGAGCTATAGATAAATTTTTATTGATACTCTTCTGATTAGAATACATACCCCTTGTTCTATTGTTTCTATACGAAAGATTTATTCCTGTAGAAGGGGAGATGTTTTGTTGGTGAGTTAGTGTAAAATCTTCTTCAGACATGGTTCTCTGTCCCGAAGTGAAATATGATGTGTTGGTATATGGTAATCGTCCATTATAAAATAGAACGTTATCTTCTCTGAATATATAATCGTTATATGGATCCATAAAAGATAGATGGTATGCTGACGATCTGTCGTCATAACTTAATGGTTGTACACCCGCACCTAAATTTCCAAGATAAGTTACCCCATATTTATTCTCTTTTAAGAAAAAATAATCCTTTTGAAAATCTTGTAGTAAAGTATCCATTTCTACTATCTCTATGTTGTTATTGTTCGAATCGAATTTCCACGCAAACATATTACGTGAAGTTATTGAGTCATTGAAATAGTATGAGCTTAGAGGTCTTAGTGGTCTTGTTCTTTTTGCTTTTGGCAAAGTATCAAGAACTTCATCCTCTTTAGGATTTAAAGGATCATCATAAATATCTTTAAAGGATCCTTGATTTATTTGTGCCGACACTACCTCGGGCATTGCACAAAATGCAATAGCCAGAGAAAATAGAGCGATTCTTATTATATTTAAACCTCTTTTGGTTGACATTATTTTCTAAAAAAACTTGTTATGACAGACAATAATACATATGTTATGATGGCAAATGGAATTGCCCACATACGAAATATTATTATTGATATTATTAGTGCTATGATATAGCTATATAGTACAATATTATCCTTGAATTTTATTGAACGTAATTTTAGCGAGTACATAGGGATATTACTCACCAAAAGTAGTGAGAAAATCGCAATAAACAACATACGAACCCACTCAATGTTAAAAGAAGTTATTAAAATTGATTCTGGATATGCTTGAGTAAGGTAGCCTACAGATACGAAAAAGACAGCATTTGCGGGGGTTGCAAGACCATAAAACATATCATGTTCTCTGGTGTCTACATTAAATTTAGCAAGTCGTAAAGCTGACATCATAGCGATGAAAAATGCAAAATAAGCGAAAGTTCCTCCCATAGTATACATTACTAAACTTGGTAAAAATCCGAAACTTACCATATCCGCTAGGGAATCAAGCTCTTTGCCAACGTCAGAATAACTTTTTAGAAGTCGAGCAACAAGTCCGTCCATGAAATCGAAAAATAGAGAAAATAACATAAATAGAAATGCTATTTTATATTCTCCGTTAAATGCAAACGTACATGCTATACAGCCACTAAGAAGGTTCATTAGTGTTATACTGTTTGGAATATGTTTTTTTATTGCTATCATTTTATTTTATACTTTTAAATATACGACCAAATCTTATGCCATCTTCTTCTCCTTTTGAGAACCAGATGAAACTTGCTTTTCCGACGATGTGGTCTTCGGGAACAAATCCAAAGAAACGAGAATCTAAAGAGTTATGACGATTGTCTCCCATCATGAAAAAGTAATTCATTTTGAAAGTATAGCTGTCGCTTTTTTCGCCGTTTATGATTATGTTTTCTTTATTTATCGTTAGTTCGTTATTCTCGTAATTTTTTATTAACCTTTTGTAAATAGCTATGTTTTGCATATTTAGTTTCACGGTAGTTCCTTTTTTAGGAATAATTAATTCCCCAAAATTATCTTCGTTCCATTTGTAATTTATGGTGTCGTGAGGGAAAACATCAATATTACAAACTCCCTTAGGTCTAGTCTGTATAATTGTTTCGTATATAGAAGGTTGTTTTTCAGCTAAAATAGCACTATTATCGCTCATGTGAGTATAAGTACTAAAGCCTCTTGAAGAGTATATATCACCGTTTTTAAGACCAAGTAGTTTACGTAGTTTTACTGGCATGACAGGATCTTTGTGACGTATAAAATATAGATGTTGTAGGTTTTCTATATTTTTATCTTTTTTACCATTAATATAAACAACGCCATCAACTATTTTTAGAGTGTCACCAGAAAGTGCTATAGCTCTTTTTATATAATTATCACGTTTATCAACTGGGTGATAGATTATTTTACTTACTTTTTCTATATGTTTTTTGCCATAAGCTCTTTTTAAAGAGTAGTAGTTATCTTGAGGTGAAACCACAGCAACTGTATCTCCTTCGGGATAGTTGAAAACAACAACATCATGATGTTCAATTCCTTGAAAGCCTGCTAATCTGTTGTATGGACATTTTATCCACTCAACATACGATTTTTTTTCAGGATTTAAAGGATTTACATTATGTACAAAAGGTATTGATATAGGAGTGTTTGGCAATCTAGGACCATAGGTCATTTTGCTAACACCAATATAATCACCAACTAAAAGACTTTTTTCCATAGATGCTGATGGTATAACATACATCTCTACAAAATATATTCTGAAAATTGAAGCAACAACAACTGCAAAAACTATAGCTTCTATCCAGCCCATAGCACTTTTATATGCTCTGTTTTTTGCTTTTAAGTTTAGATGCTTGCTCCAAAAATATTTATAATATAATTTTGAAATATATAGGTCGTATATAAAAGCAACCCCTATAATACTCCAGTAAATTTTACTCCATACCACAAATAATAGTATGTATAGTATTGAGGCGATGCTAAATTTTACCCATTTATTATTAAAAAAGGCTTTTAGTTTATTTATCATATATTAATTAGTTTAAACAACTATTAAAATTTCATTAAATCGTCCATAGTATATACGCCTTTTTTCCCAGCAAGGAATTCTGCAGCTACTATTGCTCCTAAAGCAAAGCCTTCACGACCTTTTGCCATGTGTTCTATGCGTATAGAATCCACAGGAGATTCCCATGTTACAGTATGTGTACCGGGAACAACGCTTCTTCTTATGCCTAAAACTTCAAGCTCATTTTGTTTTATAGTAGTTTCTCCTACCCACTTCTCTTTTCTATCTATGCCTTCCAAAATGCCTTCTGCAATAGTCACAGCAGTACCACTTGGAGAGTCTTTTTTCTGTGTATGGTGAACTTCTTCAACAGAAACATCGTATTGAGAAAAGCCATTCATCATTTTTGCAAGGTGTTTATTTACTTTGAAAAATAAATTTACCCCTATGCTATAATTTGAAGAGTAGAAAAATGCACCATCAACTTTTTTGCATAATTCAGCAACCTCGTCATACTTGTCGAGCCATGCTGTTGTGCCACAAACCACAGGAACGCCAAATTTAAGACATTTTGTGATATTGTTAAAAGCTGTTGTTGGAGCAGTAAATTCTATTGCTACATCTATGTTTTTGAAATTCTCTTTATTGAAGTCGTCTTGATTGTTAACATCAATAATGACACCTACGGAGTGTCCTCTTTGAAGTAAGATACCTTCAATTACTTTACCCATTTTGCCGTAGCCTATAATCGCAATATTCATTTATTTTAATATTATTTATTACATTTGCAAATGTAAGCTAAATTTTTCGTTGTCACAAATATAAATCTAATGAATAGATATTTTATATACCTATCATATAAGGGTACAGTCTACCATGGCTGGCAAATACAACAAAACGCCACTTCTGTTCAAGATACGTTGCAGAAATCGCTCTCTAAAATACTTCAAGAAAAAATCGAAGTTGTGGGAGCTGGGCGTACTGATACAGGGGTTCATGCGTCATATTACGTAGCACATTTTGAAAGTGATGTTACGAGAGATGTTACGTCGTGGGATTTTGTTTATCACCTAAACGCTGTTTTGCCAAGAGATATTGCAGTCCAATCAATAAAATTGGTGGATAGCTATATGCATGCACGCTTTTCGGCCGTAGAAAGAGAGTATAAATACTATATTTCTAAGGTTAAAAACCCTTTTACGATAGAAACCACGTACCAATATGTCGCTTCTCTTGATGTTGATAAGATGCAAGAAGCGGCAAAAATACTACTGAAACATTCTGATTTCACGAGCTTTGCTAAGCTTCATGCAGACACAAAAACAAATATTTGTTCTGTCACTTTTGCCGATTTTGAATGCAAAGGAGACATGATAATTTTCACCATTCGTGCCGATAGATTCCTTAGAAATATGGTTAGGGCAATTGTGGGTACTTTGATGGATGTCGGCAAGGGACTTCGAAGTGTTGAGGATTTTGATGCTATAATATTAGCTAAGGATAGATGTGCGGCGAGTCGTTCTGCTCATGCCCGAGCACTCTATTTAACAGATATAAAATATTAAAAGATGAAGATATTATCGATTATTAACCAAGAAAAAAAACAATTTTTGGTGAAGCCTGATACGGCACTTTTGCGTAATAATGACGCATACTATATTCCTCCTTTTTCTCAAAAAATAGAGGCTCGTTGTTTGTTGCTTGTTAAAGTGTTGAGGGTGACAAAAGCTATTTCTGTTTGTTATGCAGGTCGTTGTTATGATGAAATGGGTGTAGCGATAGAATTTCTTGCTACAGATGTTCTTGAAGATTGCATAAAACATTCAGCACCGTGGGATATTGCTTTATCTTATGACAAAGCTCTTGCTGTGCCAAATAATTTAGTTTCTGTAGAAAAAGACGATGTTACGTTTGAATTTAGCAAAAATGGAGAAAAGCAAACAATAGTTGTTGAGGATGTAAGGTCTAAAATTAACGAAGCAATTTCTTATTTGTCGCATTATGTAACTTTAAAAATTGGCGATATGGTTACGTTACCGTTAAATATTTCTTTAGGCGAGGTAGCGATAGGCGATGTCATAAAAGGAAAATGTTCAGATATAGAATGTTTAGATTTCGATGTAAAATAATTTTTCTTTAAATATAAAGAGGGGATAATCTTTAATAAGATTATCCCCTCTTTGGATATATGTTGTTATTATTTTACTTCTTCGAAATCAACATCTTTTACATCTTCACCTTTTGATGAATTTGATGATGCTTCACCACCTGCGTTAGGTTGTGCTTGTTGTGCTCCTTCAGCTTGTTGTGCTGCTGCTAAATCTTCAGAAGCTGCTTGCCATGCTGTTTGTAAGTCTGCACTATATTTATCAATATCTTCAACGTTTTGAGACTTGTGAGCCTCTTTTAAACTGTCAAGAGCTGATTGAATTCCTGATTTGTGATCTGCAGAAATTTTGTCGCCATACTCTTTAAGTTGTTTTTCTGTTGAGAAGATAAGGCTATCAGCACCGTTTATCTTGTCTATTTTTTCACGTTCTTGTTTATCTGTATCTTCGTTTGCTTTTGCTTCGTCCTTCATACGTTGGATATCTGCGTCAGACAAGCCTGAAGATGCTTCGATACGTATTTTTTGTTCTTTGTTTGTTCCTTTATCTTTTGCAGAAACATTCAAAATACCATTTGCATCGATATCAAAAGTTACTTCAACTTGAGGTACACCACGTGGAGCTGCTGGTATTCCGTCTAAGTGGAAACGACCGATTGTTTTGTTATCACGAGCCATAGGACGTTCACCTTGTAAAATGTGAATTTCTACAGATGGTTGATTGTCTGATGCTGTTGAGAAAGTCTCAGATTTTCTTGTAGGTATAGTAGTGTTAGCGTCAATTAAACGAGTAAATACACCACCCATAGTTTCAATACCTAAAGAAAGAGGTGTTACGTCTAATAAAAGAACGTCTTTAACTTCTCCTGTTAATACACCACCTTGAATAGCTGCACCAACTGCAACAACTTCGTCAGGATTAACACCTTTTGAAGGAGCTTTACCAAAGAATTTTTCTACGATTTCTTGGATAGCAGGGATACGTGTAGAACCACCAACTAAAATGATTTCGTTAATATCGTTAATGCTAACATTTGCATCTCTTACGGCAGCCTTACATGGTTCAAGTGTTGCTTGAATTAAATCGTGAGCAAGTTGTTCAAATTTAGCACGAGTTATATTACGTACAAGGTGTTGAGGGATACCGTCAACTGGCATAATATATGGCAAGTTGATTTCTGTTGTTGTTGAACTTGAAAGTTCAATTTTAGCTTTTTCAGCAGCCTCTTTAAGACGTTGTAAAGCACGAGGGTCTTTACGTAAGTCTATATTATATTCAGATTTGAATTCTTCAGCAAGCCAGTTGATGATAACATCATCAAAATCATCACCACCTAGGTGAGTATCACCATTTGTAGATTTAACTTCGAATACGCCTTCGCCAAGTTCAAGGATAGAAATATCGAAAGTACCACCACCAAGGTCAAATACTGCGATTTTCATATCACTGTCTTTTTTGTCAAGACCATAAGCTAAAGCCGCAGCTGTTGGTTCGTTAATGATACGACGAACTTTAAGACCAGCGATTTCACCAGCTTCTTTTGTAGCTTGACGTTGTGAATCAGAGAAATATGCAGGAACAGTAATTACTGCTTCGCTTACTTCTTGTCCAAGATATTCTTCGGCTGTTTTCTTCATTTTTTGAAGAGTCATAGCAGAAATTTCTTGTGGAGTATATTTTCTATCATCAATAACAACACGAGGTGTATTATTATCGCCTTTAACTACTTTATATGGTACACGTCCAGTTTCTTTAGTTACTTTGTCAAAAGTTTCACCCATAAAACGTTTGATTGAAGAAATCGTTTTTTCAGGATTAGTTATAGCTTGACGTTTTGCAGGTTCACCTACTTTTCTTTCGTTGTTTTCTGTAAATGCAACGATAGAAGGAGTTGTTCTATGTCCTTCGCTGTTTGTTATAACAACAGGTTCGTTACCTTCCATAACTGAGACACATGAATTTGTTGTGCCTAAGTCGATACCAATTATTTTTCCCATAATATAAATTTATTTATTTGTTTCTATTTTTAATTTCATGTTTTCTATCATGACTATGTTCAATCATTATGCCAACGGTGTTTTTAGTGTTTTTTCATGACTTATTGTCGCTATTAATTTGTAAGTATGCCATTATGGCAAAAATGGTTATTTTTTGTCATTTCTTCTGACAAAAAACAATTTTTAAAAAGCTTCTTTAAAAAAAATATTATTATCTTTGTCTTTAATTAGTTGTTTTTGGTTTGATTTTAGCTAATTAAAATATATATATAGTGAATATAATTAACTCTGATATCTTATGAATAAGAATTTTATAATAATATTGTTTGCGTTTGGAATTTTATTATTTCCAAAAAAATCGTTTTCTCAAGTTTCTGGAGTTAAAATTAATGCTCCTTTATTATTAGTAGGGGTTTTAAATGCAGAAATAGAAACGGCTATCTCTCCATCTTTTTCTTTTAATACCGCAATTCATTGTTATCCTTTTAAAAAGGTTATTTTTACGGATAAAGAGATGACAGGTTTTACTATTCAACCAGGGCTTAGATATTGGATAAGAGGTCTTTATTCAGGTTGTTTTATAGGTGCTTATTTTACTGGAGGAATGGGAGCTTTTACATCAAGTAGACACTATTTTAATGTGTTAGGACTTGGAGCAGGGGCATCATTTGGTTATGCATGGATGATATCTCCTCGTTTTAATTTAGAATTTGAAGTAGGTGGAAGTCTTGCTTATGTTCGTTATGATGCAACTCCACTAGATGAAAATCGTACGGATGCTCGTTATGGACGTAGTAAAATTGCTCCAATACCATCAAAATTAGGAGTTAATCTAGTCTATTTATTCTAATCCTTTAGAAACTAATATAATGTTAAAACGATTTCATAAAATACTTTTTTTTATAGTCATTGTTTTTGTCTCAGCTTGTTCTGTGACAAAAACAATGGATAGATCTGAAGGTAAACCAGAGGTTGTTTTTCAGAGAAAGAGTTCTGCACCAGATATTTCCGAAAAAGATAAAGCTTATCTTAGGCTTCTTGCAAAGGATAAAAAGAAGCTTAGTCGTAAAGATGAGAAAAAACTTAAGATGTTTGAAACAGAGTTTGATTCTGCTTCAAAAAGTCGTTTGATGATTATCAAGATGAATGATGTTTTTGTTAGACCATCATTAAAAGTTGTACCCGAGCGAAGTGGTGAAATTAGTCTTAGTTTTGAAGTTGTTATTCCAGATTCATTATTAAATGATAGATGGGAAGTTGTTGTTGAGCCTAATATGATTAAGGGAGACTCAGTATACGATTTGGAAAAAGTTGTTTTTCAAGGAAAAGGATTTAGAGCAAAACAAAAAAGTGAAAAAGCAAAACAGAAAAGATATATAAGAAATATAAAAAGGCTTCATGAGTTGGAAGAGGGAATGGCTCAAAAACAAGCAAATATTTATTCTAAAAGAATGGAGCATTTTTATCGTGAGCCTGTTTTCGATAATTCTCAACTTAAAGATACTTCAGCTCATAATTATAGATATAATGATTTACAGAAAATAAATAAGCGTAAAAATAGAAATAACGATCTTATAAAAGGTCGTAGTTCTTATTTTAAAAATAAAAAGAGGTCGGCTCGTGAAACTGTTGATAAAAGAAACACTAAGCCTAAAGATGCAAAATATTATACATATCTAAAAGAATCAAAAAAAACAGAAAAAGATAATCCTTATCATCTGTTATCTTCGGGAGATATATATAAAGATGCATCTTATCAGACACTTCAAAAACAACGAGATTTAGCAACTTATTTTCAATCTCGACATAATAGATATGTTAAAGAATTTGCAGATCCACGTAATCTTCCAAGACAAGAAAATATTCGTTTGGATTCCGTAGTTGACACAGAATATAATATGCGTTATTATTATTCTCAGACTACTTCCACAAACCAAGATTTCGATAAATATATTTATGTAAATGTAGATAGTTATATTCGTGATTATGACGGTAGGACAAAACGTTTACCAAGTTCTGATACCATAAAATTCAAAATATCATCGATGGATAATTTTATTGATGAGACTCCCCATTTTGTTTATCAAATTGTGGAGAGGGTTGCTTTGGTAAATGATAAATCAAAAGTTATATTTCCTGTAGCAAAATCAAAAGTCATAGATACTTTATATGAAAATAAAAAGGAGCTGGCGAAGATTATGGATATTATGGGTAAGCTTCTTGATAATGATGAATTTGTTGTTGATAGTATAACTCTTACAGCGATGAGTTCTCCAGAAGGTTCTTATGCTTTAAATAATAAGTTGGCAAAAGAGAGAGCTTATAGTCTGCGTGATTATATCGTTAAGAGACATGGGGCAAAATCTAAAAAGCTTCTTACTGTACAATGGGTAGGAGAGAATTGGCCTCAGCTTATTGATGAGATTACAAATGAAAACAATTTAAAAAATAAACCAGGGATATTTAATATTATTTCTAAACGACGTAATTTAGATAGACGAGAAGTTGAGATACGTTCAAAATATCCACGAGATTATGCTTATATTAAAGATAGTATATATCCTCGTTTAAGGGTTATTGATTTCAACTATTATCTTCATCGTAAAGGTATGATTAAAGATACTATACATACAACAAATATTGACTCGGTATATTTGAAGGGTGTTGGATATCTTAAAAAACATGAATATCGTAGAGCCATTAAAGCTCTTTCCCCTTATGGCGAAGATTTCAATAGAGGTATTGCGCTTATGTCTTTAGGTTTTAATAAATCGGCATTACGTATTTTTAACCATAATAAAGAGAGTGCAAATGGAGAGTATCTAAAATCTATTCTTTATGCTCGTTTTGAGAAATATCTTGAAGCGTATAATCATTTTAAACGAGCGTGTGAGCTTAATGAGCGTTTAGTATATAGAGGAAATCTAGATCCAGAAATTCAAAATATGTTGAATAATGCTGCGGTAGAAATTCTTAAACAAGAAGATGATTCGGAAAAAGAAAAAGATGCTGGGTCTCAATATTATTATTAATTAAATTTTAAGCAGTGAATTTGTTTTTTTATTAGCAAGTTCACTGTTTTTTTGTATTTTTGCTGTATGAGCAGATTAAACATTATTAAAGCGTCGGCAGGTTCGGGGAAAACATATACTCTTGCGTATAATTACGTGAAGATGTTGATTATGAATCCATATTCTTACCGTAATATATTGGCAGTAACTTTCACAAATAAAGCTACTGCGGAGATGAAGCAACGTATCCTTGATGAACTTGATGTTTTAGCAAATAATAAATCTAATAGTTATCTTTCAAAATTACAAGCTGAGTTATCTCTTTCTGATAGAGTTATATTGAAACATGCAAAAGAGGCTCAGGAGCTTATACTTCACGATTATTCTCGTTTCTCTGTTATAACAATAGACAAGTTTTTTGTAAAAATTCTTAAATCTTTCGAGCGTGAATTAGGTCTCGAAAGCGATAGTACGATAAATTTAGATGCTGAATATTTTGTATCTTTATCTGTGGATAGACTTTTGGAGCAGATGAATAATGACGAGAAGTTGAAGCAGTGGATTGTTGCAATGGTAGAAGACGAAGAGGGTACAGACATACGAAAAACTATGCTCGGCGTTGCAAAACATATTCTAGATGTAGAGTATGAACCTATGAGTGATGCGTCTGATGCAGAATCCTTGAAATTGATATATAAGTCTATAACAGAGAAAGAAGAAATAATAAAAAATAACCTTATTGGTAAGGCGAAACTATTTTTTGAGGAGGCTCAAAAAGGGGGCTTCGAAAAAAAAGATTTTCTTTCGGGTATATATAACTATGTAATTTCTTTTGTTGATGGTAACTTCAAGAAACCTTCAGCAAATTGTCATAAAGCAATAGATAAAGATAAAATAGGTTCTTCAAAATCAACAGTAGATGATAATCCTATTTTCTTAGAATCATTCTCAGAAATGATTGATATATGGCAGGAGAACAGCCGTTTCTTAAATGCTTATAAACTTCTGAATGTAAATTTCCGTTCTTTTGTTATGCTTGCAGATGTGTACAGCTATTTTCTTGAGGTATGTAAGGAGAATAATGTCATGCTTCTTGCCCATAGTATAAGGCTTATAAGTAAGTTGATAAACGATAATGACGCTCCTTTTATATATGAAAAAATGGGTAGCCGTTATGACTATTTTATGATAGATGAGTTTCAAGATACCTCTTCACAACAATGGCGAAATTTTGTTCCTTTACTGAATAATGCTTTGTCTCAGGGCGAAGAAAATGAAGACTCTGTCTCTTTAGTTGGAGATGTTAAACAATCTATCTATTATTGGCGAGGAGGTGATTGGCGAATTTTTGAAGGTGGTATTTCAGAAAATATAGATCCAGAATATATCACAGAACATAATCTTGATACAAATTACAGAAGTCAGAGAAATGTAGTGGAATTTAACAATATGTTTTTTGAGAAATCTAATGAGATTTTTTTATCGACTATAGAGGGTGATTTTGTTGAAAAAGGAGTTCCTGAGGAGTATTATTCTACTATTATAGATGCTTTCAGAAGGTCTTATGGTGATGTATCACAAAAAGTGCCTCAAGGAAAAGATGATAGTGGATATGTTGAGGTTGCAAAATGCGATTTCAAAGAGGAGGAGAATCTAGGTAGAATGGTTCAGACGATAGAGGATTTACAAGATAGAGGTTATTCTCCAACAGATATAGCAATACTTGTTAGAACAAATAGAGAGGCTGAGAGTGTGGTTTCTTATATTATGCAATATAAAAATAGCCAACCTTTAGATAGTCCATATTCTTATGATATAATTTCAGAAAAAGGTCTTCTTTTGGTTAATGCTCCAGTTCTTCGTTTTGTAATTTCTGTTATGAATATGGTTGTCATGCCTAACGAGCTAGACAGAGCAATATATAATAACTATCTTAACAAAGAACTGAAAAATAGAGAACCTTTAGAAGATGTTTGGTTGTGGGATAAAATCCGTCAGCTTCCTATTTTAGAGATATATGAACTATTACTTCAACATTATAATCTTTCTGATAAAGATGAAAATATAGCATATCTTCAAGCATTTCATAGTACGATAATATCTTTTACAGCTCAATATACACCTACTTTAACAAACTTCTTGGAGTGGTGGGAACGTTATGGAATAAAGCAAACAGTAGTTCTTCCCGATGAGCAACAAGCCATAAGAGTTGAGACAATTCATAAATCTAAAGGTCTACAATATGGGGTGGTGATAATACCTTTTTGTAATTGGGTGACCTACAGAAGTAATAATTCTAAAATGTGGGTAAATACCGATGAAAAACCTTTAAATGAACTTGGAAAAATTATCATTAAAGAGGTCTCTTTATTGGGGGAATCTTCTTATGACCAGCAATATCAACAAAAAGTATTGATGACAAAAATGGAAAGTTTCAATATGTTGTATGTTGCTTATACTCGTGCAAAAAATGAGATGTATATTTTTGTTGAAAATGGTGATAATAAAAATGTTGTAGCAAATATGTCAGTACTTCTGAAATATACCATGTCAAAAATTATTCAGGAGGGAGATAAATATCCAAAATTAATAGATAACGATACCGTACTAAGTTATGGTAAAAAGTTAATTCAAGATAAGAAAGAAAAAAAATTAGAGCCTTTAAATGAATATCACTCTTTAGATTATCATTCAAAAATAGCGTTGAGGCTGAGTGATGAGCGTTATATAGTTCCAGAAATCGAAAGTGTAGGTCTTAACCCACGTGATTATGGGGTGCTTATGCATAAAGTTTTTGAAGAGCTTGGTTCTATAGAGGAGTTGCCAGGTCGTATTAATCAAATGACTTTAGACGGTGAACTCACAAATTCCGAGCATAAAGAGCTTTTGGAAGCGTTAGACAGAGTTATGCAAGATGAGCTAATAGCATCGTGGTTCGACAAGCGTTGGCAAGTGCGTAACGAGAGTGCTATTCTTGTTCCAACAGAAGGAGTAGTAAAATCATTCTCTGTTTTTAAACCCGACAGAGTGATGATGGACGGAGATGAAGCTATCGTTGTAGATTATAAATTTGGTCTAAATGATTCTCCAAAATATCTAAAACAAGTAAATAATTACGTTAATCTTTTAAGAGATATGGGATTTAAAAACGTTAAAGGTTATTTATGGTTTGTCCAAAAAGGACGTATAGATATTGTTTTGTAACAGAATAAAAGTTATTTTTGTAAAAATAAATTAAGCCGATGTCAAAATATACACTTAAAAAAGTAGAAAATAAAAAAGATATTCGCATATTTTTAGATATGCCTATGTCAATTTACAGAAACGACTCTATGTGGGTACGTCCTCTTGATAACGATATAGAAAACGTTTTCTCTCCTCAGAAAAATGAACTTTTCGAAGGTGGAGAAGCTATTCGTTGGATAGCTTTCGATGGTGATAAACCCGTAGGTCGTATAGCCGCTTTTTATAATATGGAAAAAGCTAAAGTTTCTGAACAACTTACAGGAGGTTGTGGCTTTTTTGAATGTATAGATAACCAAGAGGTAGCAAATATATTGTTTGATGCTAGTGTCGAGTGGCTCGAAAAAAGAGGCATGAAAGCTATGGACGGCTCAATAAATTTTGGAGATAGAGAACAGTTTTGGGGAGTGCTTATAGAAGGCTATGACCACCCAATGTATGGAATGAATTATAATTTACCATACTACGGAAAACTTTTTGAAAATTATGGTTTCCAGAATTATTTTAACCAATATTCTCACAGACGAGTAACAAAAAAAGGACTTTTTAATAAAAGTGTTTATGCACGTGTACAGCGTCTTTCAGAAAATCCAGACTATGAATTTCGTCCTATTACTCGTAAAGAGATAAAAGGTGTTGGTCAAAAATTCAGAAGTATTTATAATAAGGCATGGGCTAATTTCACAGGAGTAAAACTTATGACAGAAGAACAAGCCGAACAATTCGAAAAAACGTTAAAGCCTATAATAAATCCAGATCTTATATATTTTGCATATTATAAAGGAGAGGCAATAGGTTTTTTTATAATGCTTCCCGATTTAAATTGCATGATAAAAGATTTTAATGGTAAATTAGGTATCATGCAAAAACTTAAATTATTTTATCGTTTAAGAGTAAAAAAATCTTACGATAAAATTCAAGCAATAGTTTTTGGTGTTATGCCCGAATTTCAAGGTAAAGGTATTGAATCTGGACTTATGATGTGTTCAGAAAATACTATTGCAGATAAAATAAATGTTGAATATATAGAACTTGTTTGGGTGGGCGATTTCAATCCATTAATGTTACGTATGGTCGAAAATTATGTTTGTGCCGAACGTTGTAAACAACACACAACTTTTAGATATATGATAGACAAATCTATAGAATTTAAAAGAGCTCCACGTGTTTCAGTAACTCGTAAACCAATAAAATAATGGAAACTTTAGATATTATTATATTAATACTTTTACTTATAGATGCCGTAGTTGGTTATCGTAAAGGTTTGGTGCAGATGGTTTTATATTTAGCATCTGTCTTTGTAGCAATATACGTAGCGAAAAGTTTTAGCATGGTAACTCTAGGGATTTTAAATTTAGATAGTCCTTATGCCAATAATATTGCTGTGGTAGTAACATTCATAGCAACACTTATTGCTGTGATGCTATTGGCAAGATTACTTAGTAGATTAATAAAAGGAATAGGTCTAGGAGTGCTAGATGGTCTTGGAGGATCGTTGTTCTCAATAGCTAGAACAGTTTTAGTTTTAGGCTTTCTCTTCATTATTTTTGAAGGTCTTAATCAAAACGAAAAATATATGAGCAGGGAGAGGCTCGACAAAACAATGTTATATAACCCAATTTTAGAATCGGGTCAAATATTGCTCCCATATATCCCGATTGACGAAGTGAAGACCTTTTTTATAGAATTTTCAACATCAAAAGAATAAAAATGATAGATACAGGATTATTAGTAAAAAATAACGGAAGTAGCTACGTTGTTGAAAGTTTTTCAAATGGCAAATGTTTTACTTGTAAAATAAAAGGGCGTTTTCGTCTTAACAATATAAAAACAACAAATCCACTTTCTGTCGGAGATGTTGTCGATTTTCAGTGCGAAGAAAACAGTGAAAATGATTCGGTAATAGTAAAAATTCATCAACGACGTAATTATATTGTCCGTCGTTCTACAAACTTATCAAAAGAGGCTCATATAATTGCTTCAAATCTAGATAATGTTTTTTTGGTAATATCTTTGAGTAGTCCTCACACAAGTTATGAATTTATTGATAGATTTTTGGTCACTTGTGAGGTATATAAAGTTCCAGTGATAATCTTGCTTAATAAAATAGATCTTGTAAGCGATGAGATGATAGAGGAGTTTGTTGCAGTATATAAAAAAGCAGGCTATCAAGTAGTTCTGTGTTCGGCAACAGAAGAAAAAGGAATTGATGAAATAAATAAACTTATGGAGGGTAAAATTTCTCTTTTTTCTGGTAATTCAGGAGTAGGGAAATCCTCAATAATAAACGCTATAGCTCCAGAATTAGACTTAAAAGTTGGAGATGTCTCTGACCATCATAATAAAGGAAAACATACAACAACTTTTTCTCAAATGTTTAAATTAGGAGAGAAAAGTTATCTTGTAGATACGCCAGGTATAAAAGGATTTGGGCTTATAGATTTGGAGCGTGAAGAGGTAGGTCGCTATTTTCCAGATCTATTTAAATATTCTAAAGAGTGTCGTTTTAATAATTGCACACATACTCACGAACCTGCGTGTGAGGTTAGAGAAGCCGTTAAACGTGGCGATATTTCTACAGAAAGATACGAAAGTTACCTAAAAATTTTAGATAATGGAGAAGATAAATATAGATAACGAGCCAAATAAAAATAGAGCTAACGAACATATAAATTACTTACGTCAGTTTATGACAGAGCGTCGTATAGAGGTTCTCAATAAAGTTCTGGCTGAACGTACAGAATATGTCACATTATGTCTCGAAAATATATATCATTCACAAAATGCAAGTGCAGTGATACGTACTGCTGAGGCTTTCGGGCTACAAAAAGTTCATGTTATAGATGAACTTTTGCCTTTTGAGCCAAGCTTAGGGGTAGTTAGAGGAACAGATAAATGGCTTGATATAGTAAACCATTCTGAAAAAGAAGCTACAAAAAATCTTATTACTAATCTTAAAAAAGAGGGTTACCGTATTGTGGCAACTTCTCCTCATGATTTAGGAAAAGCTCCAGAGGAGTTCGATATTACAAAAGGTAAAGTAGCGGTTTTTATGGGTTCTGAAAAGCAGGGTCTTAGTGAAACAGCTCTTTCTATGGCTGACGAATATATAACAATACCTATGAATGGTTTTGTGGAGAGTTTAAATATATCTGTTTGTACGGCTATAATTCTGAATTCTTTAACAAAAAAGTTACGTAAAGAGCCGTCTATAAAATGGGAATTAACACAAGAACAGCGAGATAGACTCTTTTATAAATGGGTTTTGTTGAGTGTTAAAGACTATGAACGTATTCTTTTGAAATACGAAAAAGATAAAATTAATATTAAATAACTTTGTTAAAATAAGGCTATTTAAGATAAAAAAATAAATAAAATGGGACGTTTATCACAACTTTTTTTAGACCATGTTGGGCAGACAAGTGAAGCACCAATAGGGCTAGAAGTGAAAAAGGCTGAGGGGATATACATTTATTCTCCAGATGGAAAAAAATATGTAGATTTGATTTCTGGGGTATCTGTGAGTAACGTTGGGCATAAT
>JADFUS010000054.1 GCA_015222165.1 Bacteroidota bacterium | reverse complement strand
TTATTATAGTTTTGATGGTGTGTCATTATTGATGCACCTTTTTTGTATAAAAAAATACCGTTGAAAATTTTTTTCAACGGTATTTTAAGTTTATATTAAGTCTGTTTTTATTTTGCTTTTTTGTAATAGTATTCCAAGGGAACTGGCATAGGGAATGCGTCAAGTTCGATAGGTGATAGGCTTAGTGATTTTGAAATATGATGAGATTTATCTTTCTTTAAAAATTCTTCAAAATTATACTCTTCACCAGCATTTTTTATAATTATTTTAGCTATTGTTTCTCTAGATATTGCGTTAAAAGAAGCAGGTTTATAATTTCTCATCATGCCTCCAGATTGAGGTCTCCAAACTCCTTTTTCGAAATAATATCCACCTTCATAAGCTCCTTCAGCTTCATATCCTTCAAGACCTATAAAATGTTTCCATTTTATCTCTTTTAAGTCATTTGTAATATCTACATTTGGAACTTTTTTTGCCATTTCAAGAGTAATATTATATGTTTTTCTATATTGCTCATCTGCATATTCATCGCCAAGAGTAAACACGTGTCCTATTTCATGTAGGGCGATTAAATTAGACATGCTGTTTGTTGAAGCAACAGCCATACCTCCTCCTGAGCCACCATATTTATTAGAGTTTACTACTACTATTTTTAAGTTAGGTTTTTGAGTAGCTTTTTTTACATATAGATTTAATTTTGCTGTATTTTGAACAACTAACAAACGATCAATGCCTCCGTAGCCGAATGTAGAGTTGAAAGCAGTGTTTTTTGTATTTTTTCCAGGAGACATATCTGCTCCAGATTCTTTTGAGTGAGCATAAACATAATAAACATTATAATACTCTTTATAGTTTTCAAAAGGAGAAGCACTAAATAAAAATTCTAATATTTTATCAGCTTCTTTTTCGAAAGAACCGCCTTTTACATTGTCCTCTTTTGTAAAACCATCTCCAAGGACTACTATATTAAAAGGTATTGCTTTAGAACTTTCTTTTATGATTTCGACATCTCCATCTTTACGCTGAATGTTTTCAATAACTCCTTTTTGAATTATAGAAATTTCTTTTGAAATATCACCACAAATAATATTTAGTGTAGTAGTTCTGTCTGCTGTTTCGCTATAAATTTCTGCAGATATGGTTGCTGTTTTTACAGATGCATTTCCCGAAGAAGGGTCTATAGTTATCCAATTATCAGTTGTTGTTATTTTCCAATCAGAAGAACATTCAAAATTTAAGGGAAGAGAAGTTATGTTGTTTTCGTAGGTTAAAGAACTTGTTGTCAGTTCAATTGAATTCTCAATTTGAGCGACGCTAGATTTATCACAGGCTACAAGAGAGAGGATAAATGTTAGAAATAAAAGTTTTTTCATATTAGGTTTGGTTTTTTTTGTTTTTTTGAGAGTGCAATATATATAATTTAATATAAAATGCATTATTTGTATTAAAAAAAAAGAGTATTGTTAAAAATTCATGAATTTACTTTTTAGGGTCAAAAAAATTATGTAACTTTACAGCGATACGAAAGAGTATATAAATAAATAACCAATTATCTTAAACG
Organism: Bacteroidota bacterium; assembly: GCA_015222165.1. GTDB lineage: Bacteria > Bacteroidota > Bacteroidia > Bacteroidales > Rikenellaceae > JADFUS01. Next base: position 21,846 of record JADFUS010000054.1, on the reverse strand, counting down.
AAGATATGTTTGATGTAAAAACAAAAACAATAGAACTAAGTGGCGATCGCCAAATAGTTCTTGAGACTGGAAAAATGGCAAAACAAGCCGATGGTTCAGTCGTTGTAAGACAAGGTGATACTATGCTTTTAGCAACTGTTGTAGCTGCTAAAAAAGCAAAAACTGATGTTGATTTTATGCCACTTCAGGTGGAATATAAAGAGAAATACGCCTCTTGTGGTCGTTTCCCTGGTGGTTTCTTAAAACGTGAAGCTCGTCCTTCGGACAATGAAATTCTTACTTCTCGTCTTATCGACCGTGCGTTGCGTCCTTTATTCCCATCTAATTATCACGCAGATGTTTTTGTAACAGTAAATCTTATTTCTGCAGATCCTGATATTCAGGCTGATGCACTTGCAGGTCTTGCTGCTTCTGCTGCTTTGGCAGTTTCTGATATTCCTTTTGAGTGTCCTATTTCTGAAGTTCGTGTAGCAAGAGTAAATGGTGAACTTGTTATAAATCCTACATTTTCACAAATGGAAGATTCTGATCTTGAACTTTTGGTAGGTGCAACTTACGAAAATATCCTTATGATTGAGGGTGAGATGAAAGAGATTTCAGAATTAGAAATGATTGAAGCTATTAAATTTGCTCACGTAGAAATCAAAAAACACTGTTTAGTTCAAATGGAACTTGCAAAAGAGCTTGGAAAAGAAGTTAAACGTGAATATTGTCACGAAGAAAACGACGAAGAGCTTAAAGCAAGAGTTATTGCAGCTACTTATGACAAAGTATATGAAATTGCCAAAAGTACTCCTGCAAAACATGAGCGTTCAGATAAATTTGATGAGGTTGAAGCTGAATTTTTAGAAACACTTTCTGAAGAAGAAAAAGAGACTAAATCTTCAATGGCAAAACGTTACTTCCATGATTTAGTTCTTAAAAAAGCTATGCGTAACATGGTTCTTGATGAAGGTATTCGTCTTGATGGACGTTCAACTACTGATATTCGCCCAATTACTTGTGAACCAGGTATTCTTCCTGCTCCTCACGGTTCGGCACTATTTACTCGTGGTGAAACTCAATCATTAACAACAGTTACATTAGGTACAAAACTTGACGAAAAACAAATTGACGAAGTTCTTCATAAAGGAACTGAAAAATTTGTACTTCATTATAATTTCCCTCCATTTTCAACAGGAGAAGCAAGACCAGTACGTGGACTTTCTCGTCGTGAGATAGGTCATGGTAATCTTGCTTTCCGTGCATTGAAAAATATGGTTCCTAAAGGTGAAGCAAATCCTTATGCTGTACGTGTAGTATCGGATATTCTTGAATCTAACGGTTCTTCATCTATGGCAACAGTTTGTGCAGGTACTCTTGCACTTATGGACGCTGGTATTAAACTTATAAAACCAGTATCGGGTATAGCTATGGGTCTTATTGCTGACAATGGTCGTTTCGCTATTCTTTCAGATATCTTGGGAGACGAAGATCACTTAGGAGATATGGACTTTAAAGTTACTCGTACTCGTGATGGTATTACTGCTGCTCAGATGGATATAAAAGTAGACGGTCTTCCTTACGATGTTCTTGAAAAAGCATTGGAACAAGCTAAGGCAGGTTGTATGCACATCTTGGGTAAAATCACAGATGCAATTTCAGAACCACGTGAAGATTATAAACCACAAGTTCCTCGTATGGTTCAAATACCAGTACCTCAAGAATTTATTGGTGCTATTATCGGACCTGGTGGTAAAATTATTCAAGAAATGCAAAAAGAGAGTGGAGCAACAATCACTATCACAGAACAAGGCGACCAAGGTCTTGTAGATATTTTTGCTATTGATAAAGCTGCTATTGATTTTGTAACTGCTAAAATTAAAGGTATTATAGCTGTTCCTGAAGTTGGCGAAATTTACAGTGGTAAAGTAAAATCTATTATGCCTTTTGGTGCATTTGTAGAGGTACTTCCTGGTAAAGATGGTCTTCTTCATATTTCAGAAATAGACGTAAAACGTTTTGAGTCTATGGAAGAAACAGGTTTGAAAGAGGGTGATATGATAGAAGTTAAACTTGTTGGCTTTGATAGAGGCAAGATGAAACTTTCTCATAGAGTTCTTCTTCCTGGTGGTGATACTCCTCGTGAGCGTGCTCCTCGTGAAGACAGAGGTAGTCGTGATAATAGAGGTCGTGACAACAGAGGTGGTCGTGATAATAGAGGTGGTCGTGATAACAGAAGTAGTTACGAACACAAAGATAATCGTGCACCACGTGAAAATAAAGAAACAGTTAAACCTGTTGCAACGCCAGTAACTACAGAAAAAAAAGAGAGCGAAGATAAATAATATATATTAACTTTTTGAAATAATTAGAAGTCGTAAGAGTTATAAACTTTTACGGCTTTTTTTATTAAATAATTTACCCAATCCAACCCAACCCAATCCGATGAAAAAAAATTACAATTTAAAAAACATACTATATATATTAATGTTTATTATGTTAAGTGTGTCTTGTTCCAAAAAAGATAAAGAAATAGAAACAGTTATAGATAGTGAAAAAACAGAGTTGTTGATAAATAATATAACTTTTCCAGTAGATAGTGATGTTGTTGAGTTCACTAATTTTAAAAAAAGAGTTATGCTTTTTGAATTTGTTACTACAGGTTGTTGTTTTTGCCCTTATGTTATGGCAGCAACAAATGTTTTATGCGAACAACCAGAAAAAAGTGATGATTTTTGTGTCATAGCTTCATATACAAAATATAATAGAGGTCTTTTAAATAATAAATATTCTTCTATGTTTGAAAAACAGATAAGTGATTATTCTGTTCCTAAGATGTATTTTGATGCTAATAAAAGGATATCATATTCTTTCAGTCGAAATATTAAGGATTTAGCTGAAAATGTAATTTAGAAAGATAAAATATTATCTACAATAAAAAAATATCCTGCGAAATTGGGTATCACTGCAAAATCTATTATCGAAGATGGAATGGTAAAAGTCAATGTAGGTCTTAAAATTCATGAAACAGACGCTTATAATATTCAAATAGCTGTTGTTGAGGATAATGTCACAGCGTATCAAGATAATTCTGAAAGAATAAAACTTTATGATTTCAAAAAACATCACCATGTTCTTCAGTATGCATTATTTAATGATTATTTAGGAAAACCATTAAACAGTGGTAAAGATTTAGAATCATATTCATATTATGCAGAGCATTTTGAATTTGAAATTCCTGAAAATATAAAAAAAATTGAAAATTGTCGATTAGTAATTTATGTTTTGAATGGTAAACATGTTACTAATTCAGTTGAGATAAATATAGATGGTGGGGTAGTTCCTTTTGAATACGAAAAAGCAGAATAAAAAAATAAATATTTTAAAAGGCACACTGTTCATAATATGTTCAGTGTGTTTTTTGTTATTAAAAATATGTTAAATATATTTCTTATATTTGCATAAGAAAAAATTGATGATGATAAAGGTAGAAAATATAATAAAAAATTTTGAGCAATTAAAGGTGCTTAAAGATGTATCTTTTGAGGTGAATAAAGGTGAAGTTGTTTCTATAGTTGGAAAAAGCGGAGCTGGAAAAACTACCCTTATGCAGATAATGGGTACTCTTATGACTCAAGATAGTGGTAAAATATGGATTGATAATGTAGATATTGGAACATTAAGTTCTAATAAACTTTCTGATTTTCGTAATAATAGAATTGGTTTCGTTTTTCAATTCCATCATCTTCTTCCAGAATTTAACGCTATAGAAAATGTTATGTTACCTGCTCTTATTGCTGGTGATGACAATAAAGTAGCACAAAAAAAGGCTATGAATTTATTGACCATGCTTGATATTGCTAAGCGTGCCGATCATAAACCCGCACAAATGTCAGGAGGGGAACAACAGAGAGTTGCAGTTGCTAGAGCTATAATAAATTCTCCAGCAGTTCTGTTTGCTGATGAACCTTCGGGAAATCTTGACAGCCACAATAAAAAAGAGCTTCACGATTTATTTTTCCGTCTTCGTAGTGAATTGGGACAAACCATAGTCTTAGTAACTCACGATGATGAATTAGCGAAACAATCTGATAGGATAATAGAATTAGTAGATGGACAAATACTCAACAATGAGCGATAACGAGCTTTTTCAATTACTTGAAGAGTTATATTCTCGTTATGATAAGCCCGAATTTATAGAAAACGACCCAATATCTATTCCTCATAAATTTATTAAGGAAGAAGATATAGAAATATCAGCGTTTCTTTCGGCTACTATAGCTTGGGGAAAGCGTAATATTATTGTTCGTAATGCCGAGCGTATGGTTTCGTTGATGGAGGGAGAACCTTATCGTTTTGTTATGGAGGCTTCGGACAAGGAGTTTATATCTCTTTTCGATTTTGTCCATAGAACATTTAATGGTGAAGATTTTATAACGTTTATTAAATCTTTAAAAAATATTTATCGTAACCACGGAGGGCTAAAAACTGTTTTTGTAGAGAGTTATAAATCTTCTGGTGATATACGTTTTTCCTTAGAGTATTTTAGGAAAATATTTTTTGAAGAAGAACATCTTTATAGGTCTGAACGTCATCTGTCTTCGATAACAAAAAAGTCAGCTTGTAAACGTCTTAATATGTTTCTTCGTTGGCTTGTTCGTAGCGATGAAAACGGTGTAGACTTTGGAATATGGAGTGAGATACCAACTTCTGCGTTATATATTCCGTTAGATGTTCATGTTAGTAACGTATCTAGAGAGTTAGGTCTTCTAGAGCGTAAACAGAATGATTGGCGAGCTGTAGAAGAGCTTACACAAAATCTCCGTCGCTTTGATTCTAAAGACCCAGTAAAATATGACTATGCTCTTTTCGGTGTAGGAGTAAATAACGATTTGTAATTTTATATATATGGCAAATAGCTTTTTTAATTTTAAACAATTTTCTGTAAACCAAGATAGCTGTTCTATGAAAGTAGGAACAGATGGTGTTTTGCTTGGCGCATGGGCAGAGGTGTCAAAAGAAAACTGTAGGATTTTAGATATAGGAACAGGAACAGGTGTTATTTCGTTGATGATAGCACAAAGAAATGAGAGTGCTTCTATAGATGCAATAGATGTTGATTATGATGCTGTAGAGCAAGCTAATTCTAATTTTGTAGCTTCTCCATGGTCGCAAAGATTAACAACCTACTGTATATCTCTTCAAGATTTCTGTTCACATAAAAAATATGATTATATAGTCTCTAATCCTCCATATTTTATTAACTCTTTTAAAGCAGAGGGCATGAGAGGAGTAGCACGTCATACAGATACGTTATCATATTCAGAATTAATAGATGGTGTGTTGAGGCTGTTAAATGAAGAGGGCGTTTTTAGTGTTATACTTCCTTATATAGAATCAAATATTTTTATTGTTCAATCTGCGTTGAAAGGTCTTTTTTGTAATAAAAGAATGGACATAAAAGGAGTTGCAGATAAGCCTATCAAGCGAGTCTTGCTACAAATGTCTAGAAGGAAGAGTAGCGATGTTATTAGTGAAATGCTTGTTATAGAAACAAGTGTACGCCATTGTTACACAGATAAATATAAAGAATTAACTAAAAATTTCTATCTTAATTTTTAGTTAAGATAGAAATTATTTATTTAGAAGCATTGTGAATATGCTTGTCTAAGAACTTCAGAACATTCACATTTTGGTGCATATTCTATGATGCTTTGTCTTTGCATAATAGATTCCACCATACGTTTGTCAAAAGGTAATTTTCCTATAACTTTAGCACCTTGACCATTACACCATTTTTCTATGTCGTGGCTATTTTGTAAATCTAAGTCATATTTATTTATTATCACCGAAATATTTGTGCTGAAAGAGTTAGCTACTTCATGAATTCTTCTTAAATCTGAAAATCCAGATAGAGAAGGTTCTGTGACAATAATAATTTTATCTATCCCAGTAATAGTTGAAAGTACAGGACAGCCTATGCCGGGAGGTCCATCAAGAATTTGATTTTTATAACCTTCAGTTTCAGCAATTTTATCAGCTTTTTGACGAAGAACGTTTATAAATTTCCCTGAGTTATCTTCTCCTGGAGCAAGTCTTCCATATAAAAGATGACCATATTTAAATTTGGATAAATATATTTTACTATCAATTGAATCCACCATACTTATGGCTTGTTGAGGACATAAACGAGAACATAATTCACACCCTTCACAAGAAACATCATCTATATAATATCCGTTTTCTCCTTGTTTTACGGCTTCAAAATTACAAGCATCTGCACATATTCCACATTCTACACATTTATCTTTGTCAATATGGGCACTTTGTCCAGAAATGTAGTTTTCTTGTTGTTCATTATCTGTATCAAATACTAAATATAAATTTGAGGCATCAACATCACAATCTAATGCTAATATGTTGTTTGAAAGGGATATAAATCCTGCTGTTACTGTAGATTTTCCTGTTCCTCCTTTTCCACTAACGATTGCTATTTTCATAATCAAGAATAAAGTTTTTTATCTGTGTGAAATAAGATTTAATTTCTTCAGATAGATTAAATACAAGATGTCCTTGAGCGTAAGATTTGGCAATATCTTTTGAAAAAGGTATAGAGCAAATAACATTTACTCCGTTGTCTTTTAAATCTTGTGCTAAGTATTTATCTCCTAAGTCAGACCTATTTATTATTACACCAAAAGGGATTTCAAGTCTTTTAAGTGTAGACATTGTTTGGTTTAAATCACTAAGTCCAAAAGGTGTTGGCTCTGTAACTATAATAACAAAATCTGAACGTATTGCAGTATGAATAAATGGGCAAGATGTTCCTGGAGGAGAATCTAAAAGATAAAATCTTGAAGGATATTCTGTAGCGTGTTTTATAGTGTTTTTTATGGTTGGTACAGAAGAGTTATTTTTGACATACATACGTCCTTCAAAAATATTACTTTTGTCCATATATTCACAACGACTTGTTTCTCCAGTGATTACTTTTGAGCTTTTTATAGCATCATATTCACAATCTATAAGACATGCTCCACACCCGTGACAAAGGTCTTTAAGCAGTGTTATTCTTTTTTGCGGAGCGATACATAGAATAGCGTTAAAGGTGCAGTTGTCAGCACATTTACCACAATATATACATTTATCTTCGTTGATTACAGGTCTTATTTCTTCTACGCCCCATCTCTCTTTTTCTTTGGTTTTGAAAAAAAGACTTGAGTTAGGAACTTCCGTATCACAATCTATAAGAGTGGCATCAATATTTTCATCTAAAAAAAGTTGGAAAAGGTTTGTTGCCACAAGAGTTTTTCCTGTACCACCTTTCCCACTTGCTATAGCTATTTTCATTATTTATGATTACATGCGTTTTTACCCACTGTTAATTTGCCGTTTATTAAGTCATCAGCAAGTTCTTTAGGAGTTTTTATTTCTGCACCAATATATGGGTTGATATCTTGGTCAGCAAATAATGTTTTTGCTTTTTCTCCCATACCACCACAAATTACTTCTGTTGCACCTTGTTGTTTCACCCAAGCAGGATATAAACCTGGTTCGTGTGCTGGAGGAGTAACAAATTCTGAATCTAGAATTTTTCCATCTTCAATGTTTGCAAAGTAAAATTGTTGACAGTGTCCGAAATGTTCACATAATATTCCGTCTTTTGTAGGTATTGCTAATTTGAATTTCATTATTATATAGTTTTATTTATTTAATTTCTTGAAAAAGGGAAGTTGTTGAGATTTTCAATAACTTCCCATGATTTTAAAAGGATTTAAATGGTTTTAAAAGTTGCCTCTTCTGCCCATTCCTTTTCTTCCTTGACCTTGACCCATGCCGTTTCCCTGACCTTGGCCGTTTCCGTTTCCTTGACGACGACCCATACCATTTCCTCGTTGCGTCATATTATCATTGGCGTTGTTAGAGTTGTTGGTGTTGTTAGAGTTATTGGCTGTTTGGAAATTAGAATTTGCATTATTTACTGGTTTGCATTTTCCCATTCCACGTCCAGTGCCTGTTCCTTGTCCTTGTGGACCTGTTCCATCTCTGTTTGGCATAATTTTAATTTTTTAGTTATTTTGTAAATCGATTATATTTTGAATCGTTTTTTCTTCTTTAATTGCTATCATTTGAATTCCAAGTTCTTCAAGAAGAGATTTTATTTTCATTCCGAATTCTCCTGAAACAATTTTATTGGCTTGTTGGTTTGCAATAAATTGAACAGCTTTAGGACCTGCTCCACCATCTACATCTTTACTTGGGTTTTCTAAGAATATAGTTTCCTTAGTTTCTGTGTCATGTATTGCAAAATATGCACATCTTCCAAAACGACTATCTACTTTGCTGTCTAAAGTGTTTCCACTGCTTGCTACTGCTATTTTCATAATTTTATTTTTAGTTGTAATTTTCTCTTCTACGTCGTCTTTTGCAATTTCCTTTTTCGCAAAAAACTTCTTCGGGTTCATTTTCTTTTTCCTTTTCAACAGGAATGTCGGTATATGTTTCATAACTTTTGCTTCCACATAAAGGACACTCTTTTGCTGAATCTTTAATAAGGTTAAAAATACTTTGACATTTCTGGCAAATATACCATTCGTCATTAAAATATACTTTTCCACCTTCTATCATTATTTTTCGTCCTTCAACAAACGCTGTTGCTATTTTCTCACGAGCATTAATATATATGCGTGTGAAAGTTGGACGAGAGACACCCATGATTCTTGCTGATTCACATTGAGTGTTTTTTTCGTAATCGTTTAATCTTAATGCCTCATATTCTTCGTGTAATAAAAATATAGTTTCTGTCTTTTTTATTAAACCTTCACCTCCGTAAGGTCTAAATCCAGAAACCGTTGGTTTTGAGGCTATTCTGCGTCTTATTTTTGGTCTTCCCGCCATATTTTATATTCTTTATGCTACAAATATAATGAACCATTGTTCATAATGCAAATTTTTTGACAACTATTTTTCGAATAAAAAAAATACGGCAACTGAAAATTCATCTTCAGATGCCGTATTAACTATGTTTTAGATTTTTATTTATCTATGCCATTTCTAGAAAGTACACCTTGTTTATAATAGTGTTTTATCTCTTTCATTTCTGTAACGAGGTCTGCATAGTCTATTAATTCTTGTGGAGCATATCTTCCAGTTATTATAACTTCACATTTAGAGTTACGCTTTGAGAGAGCCTCTATAACCTCTTCAATATTTATAAGAGAGTAGTAGATAGCAATAGTGAGTTCGTCAAGTATTACCATATCATATTCTCCCGAAGACATTATCTTTTCGCATTTTTCAAGCCCTTTTTTAGCTATAATAGCATCTTCTTTTGTCGGTGGTTTATTAATAAAACAGCCAATACCAAGTTGTTCAATTTGTATATTATTAAACTTTTCAGTGATTTTTGTTTCATTATATTTCATACTTTTAACAAATTGACCTATATAAACGCTCTTTCCTGAGCATAAAGCTCTTAGAGCAAGTCCAAATGAGGCTGTAGTCTTGCCTTTACCGTTGCCAGTATATACATGAATATATCCTTTTTCCATAAAATCAAAAGTATAAAAAATTACGTTAGCTTTACTCTTTTCGTCAAGTCTTATATCACTTTTTTCAAATAATTGATAAAAAGTTAAAAATGATGTAAAAAAAGTAAAATAATTTAAGATATTTTAAATTTAATAAAATGTTCTAAATCGCTGTATATATGGGCGTTTGTGAATTACTATATGAAAAAACTATATTAGTGTATAAAAAATCAATATTGGAATTTTGTTTTATTAAACAAAATAAAATATCTTTGACGCCATAAACAGCACTTCACTATTTTAAAAAGTGTTAAATTTTGTAAAATAATATAAAAACGATAACAATATGAAACTCAATAACGAACAATGGTCATCTTTTCAAGGTGAAACTTGGAAAAAAGAGATAAATGTTAGGGATTTTATCCAAAACAATTATACTCCTTATGATGGTGATGATAAATTCTTAAAACCATCAACAGATAAAACTCGTAAAGTTTGGGATAAATTAACAGATATGTTTAAGGTAGAACTTGAGAAAGGTGTTTATGACGCTGAAACTTCTCTACCTCAATCTATCGATACTTATGGTCCTGGTTATATAGACAAAGATAACGAAGTTATCGTTGGTTTGCAAACTGATGCTCCACTTAAAAGAGGTATCTTCCCTAATGGTGGTATCCGTATGGTTGAAGCAGCTCTTAAAGCATATGGTTATGAATTAGATCCTATGACTAAAGGGATTTTTACAAAATATCGTAAAACTCATAACGAAGGTGTTTTCGCAGCATATTCTCAAGATATGATTAACTGTCGTCACTGTGCAATTATTACTGGTCTTCCAGATGCTTATGGTCGTGGTCGTATAATTGGTGATTATCGTCGTGTTGCTCTTTATGGTACAAAAACACTTATCGAAGATAAAAAAGTACAACATAAACAATTAGACGTTGCAGAATATGATGATGAAACAATTCGTCGTCGTGAAGAGATAACATACCAAGTTAATGCTATTAAAGCATTCGAAAGAATGTGTGCTGGTTATGGTATAGATGTTACTCGTCCTGCAGAAAATGCAACTGAAGCTGTTCAGTTTGTATATTTAGCTTATCTTGCTGCTGTTAAAGATCAAGATGGTGCTGCTATGTCTTTAGGTCGTACTTCTACTTTCCTAGATATTTATTTCGAACGTGATATTAAAAATGGTCTTCTAACAGAAGAAAAAGCTCAAGAGCTTATAGATCAACTAATCATTAAACTACGTATAGTACGTTTCTTGAGAACTCCAGATTATAACGATTTATTCTCTGGTGATCCAATTTGGGTGACAGAATCTTTAGGTGGTAAAGGTGTTGATGGTCGTTCAATGGTTACTAAAAACTGTTACCGTTACCTTCATACTCTTTATAACTTAGGCCCAGCACCCGAGCCAAACTTAACTGTTCTTTGGTTTAGTGATGCTCCTGAAAACTGGAAACGTTTCTGTGCAGAGGTATCTATCAAAACTTCAGCTATCCAATACGAAAATGATGATTTAATGCGTGTTGAATTTGGTGATGATTACGGTATCGCTTGTTGTGTTTCTCCAATGACTATTGGTAAACAAATGCAATTCTTTGGTGCTCGTGCTAACCTTGTAAAATGTCTTCTTTATGCTATCAACGGTGGTGTTGACGAAGTTAAAGGTGAACAAGTAGGTCCTAAATTTGCTCCTATTACTTCAGAATATCTTGATTACGATGAAGTTATGGGACGTTTCGATCTTATGATGCAATGGTTATCAAAAGTATATGTGAATGCTCTTAAAGTTATTCATTATATGCATGATAAATATGCTTATGAAGCATTTGAAATGGCTTTACATGATTTAGATGTTACAAGAACTCAAGCAACTGGTATTGCTGGTGTATCTATCGTAGCCGATTCATTAAACGCTATAAAAAATACTAAAGTTAAAGTTATCCGTGACGAAAGAGGTCTTGCAGTTGGTTTCGATAGAACTGGCGAATATGTTCCTTATGGTAATAACAATGACGAGGCAGATTCTTTGGCAGTTATGATTACAGAAAGATTCATGAATTACTTACGTAAACATGATACTTACCGTGATTCAGTGCCTACACAATCTATCTTAACTATTACTTCTAATGTTGTTTATGGTAAGAAAACAGGTGCTACTCCTGATGGTCGTCCAGCAGGTGCTCCTTTTGCTCCTGGTGCTAACCCAATGAACGGACGTGATACTCAAGGTGCTGTTGCTGCTTTAGCTTCAGTTTCTAAACTTCCATTCAAACACTCTAGTGATGGTATCTCTTATACATTTGCTGTTTCTCCAGCGTCTCTTGGTAAAGAACTTCCAGTTCAAGTGAGCAACCTTGTTACTCTTCTTGATGGTTATTTCGTTCCAGAAGGTGGACAACATCTTAACGTCAATGTATTTGATAAAGATTTGTTGATTGATGCTATGGAACACCCAGAGAAATATCCTCAATTAACTATCCGTGTTTCTGGTTATGCTGTTAATTTTGTGAAACTTACAAGAGAACAACAATTAGACGTATTATCAAGAACTATCAACCAAAAAATGTAATTCAACGCATTAGCGTAAATAATAGGTTAGTGCGATTCTTTAATATAGGGTCGCACTTCCGTTTTATATATAGAATATGGTTAAAGGAAAAATTCACTCTTTAGAGAGTTTCGGAACTGTTGACGGTCCAGGAGTACGTTATGTCGTATTTATGCAAGGTTGCCCTTTACGTTGTCAATATTGTCATAATCCTGATACTTGGGATATGGCGAGAAAAACTCGTTTTGTTCTTACACCTGACGAGTTGATGGCTGAAGTTTTAAAATATAAAAATTTTATTTCTAAAGGCGGAGTAACTGTTACGGGTGGCGAACCACTTATGCAACCTCAATTTGTCAAAGAGTTTTTTGCTCTATGTCAAAGTAATGGTTTACACACAACAATAGATACTTCGGGTCATGTTTTTTCAGATTTGACGCTTAGTGTTCTTGATAATGTAAATCTTGTGCTTCTAGATATAAAAACACTTGATAAGGAACTCCATAAAACACTTACGGGTGTTGAGCTTAGAAATACTTTAAGATTTCTAGATGAGCTCGAAAAGCGTAATATTCCAGTTTGGATACGTCATGTTATTGTTCCAGGACTTACAGATGACGATGAGAAACTTAGAAATATTGCTCAATATATCAAGAAATTTAAGGTTGTAAAAAAGGTAGAACTTTTGCCTTATCATACTATGGGTGAATTCAAATATAAAGAGTTGAATTTGAATTATCCTTTAAAAGGTATTGAACCGTTATCTTATGAACGTCTTGAAAATGCTAAGAAAATTTTCAAGGAAGAGGGTTTAAATTTATAATAAATAAAGGCGAGATATTTATCTCGCCTTTATTATTTTATTTTACTGTAACTACGCAAGTAGCTTTTAGTTTATCGACAATTGCTGTTGCTGTTACTGTGCCTATTTTTAGAGCAGTAATTTCTCCATATTTATCAATTGTTATTATTCCTTCATTGCTCAACTCCCAATAAGGGATTTTTGCACTTGCGTTACTAGGAGTTATAACAGATAATATACTAGTCTTATCTCCGACATTAATATCTATTTTATCTTTGTTTAATGTTAAGCTTGTTGCAGAAATATATACTTTAACATCTACACCACAAGTAGCAGATTTTCCTCCTGAAGTTGCTGTTATAGTAGTATAACCTTGTTTCTGAGCTGTCATAATACCTTTTTTTATTAGAGCTACATTTTCATCATCAGTTTTCCAAATGATTTCTGGAAGGTTAGCTCCTGACTTGTCAGTTGTGACATTAGTAATAAAAGATACTTCTTCACCTTCAAAAACAGAGACAGAAGATGGGCTTATTAAAATGTTGTTTATTGTTGCAAAATTATCATTTTTGCAATTTGTTAGTGCTATGACAGATATTAGTGCCATAGATAATATAGAGATTCGTTTTTTCATATTATTCAAAAAATAGTTTTATGTCTTCCGATTTTGTTCTTCTTTTTAGCCACATTTTTAACCTTACTTGGTCTTTTTCAGATATTTCTTCTTCTTCTTTTACCGATAAAACGCAGATAGTTGTTTTTTTAATGCTCTCTTCACCAATATTTTCAGTTTTTGTTTTACTTAAAGATATTTCATTTATCTGAGGCCATAGAGAAATTATTTCTTTAGCAATATCTTGACTTGGAATAGTATCTACAACATATTTATTTACAAGCCTTTCAAGCTCTGATATCCTAGAATTTTTTTCATTTATAACTTGTGTGTTGTTTACAAGAATATGCTCCATAAATTCGTTGTTCATGCCTTCACTTGCGGTTGCTTGACGAATAATAAGTTTAGTATCTTTCAAATTATATTGTTCCATTTGACTATTTATAATATCTATAACATCGGTATCAACATTTGCTCCGATAAGAGTCACTTCTATAGTACTTCCATTTCTGCTATAATTTGTTTTAAGATGCACAACTTCACTTTTTTCAAACTTCATAGTGTTGGTTACGAATTCATTTGCATTTGTCTCAAAAACAGCTTTTTGTACAATGTTCCATGCTAAAATTATACTTGGAATAATTGTGGCAGTTATTATTATAGAAATATATCTGTTTACAGTCTTATTACGCTTAGCATCAAGTTCATGCTTACGTTGGTATTTCATCATTCTCACTATGAAAAATGTTGCGAAAGCGATAAATACAGAATTTATAAAGAATAGATATAAAGCACCACCAAAATACATCCAATTACCAGAAGCTAGTCCGAAACCTGCTGTACAAATTGGAGGCATTAACGCTGTAGCTATGGCTACACCAGGAATAACAGTTGAACTTCTATCTTTACGAGTTTGAGCTACAACACCTGCTAAACCACCAAAAGTAGCTATAAGAACGTCCCATATAGTAGGGCTTGTTCTTGAAATTAATTCGCTTTGTGGAATTTGTAGTGGGCTTATCAAAAAATATAAAGTAGACACCATTAAACTCATACCTACAGCAAACATGAAATTCTTAAAAGCTCTTTTAAGAAGTTCAAAATCGTTTATTCCTAAAGATAAACCTATCCCAATTATTGGTCCCATAAGTGGAGAAATAAGCATGGCACCGATTATTACAGCGGTAGAATTTAAATTTAAGCCTATAGAAGCTATAACTATGGCGAACATTAATATCCATAGTTTAGTACCTTTAAAAGCAATATTATTTTTTATATGTTCTGTAACTTCTTCTTGTGTTGCCATTCCCTCTTTAAGATTAAATTTTCTTCTTAAAAAGAGTCTAATTTTCGTACTTGGACTGTTTCTATCTAGTCTTTTCTTTTTCATATAATAAATTTATATAATAATTATTTAGACAAATATAACTAAAAAAAATTAAACTTTTGAAAAAAAACGGTACTATGTATTGCATAGTATTAATATATTTAGTATACTTGCAGTATCAAAGTACTAGTTATAACATAGTATTTGTATAAAATAATATGCTTAAAGTCTTTGAACACTGAACGTTAACCTTAAAAATAATTTTTTATGAAATGTACTTTAAACATCAATTTAGCAGGAATTGCTTTTGTTATTGACAACGATGCTTATAATTTTTTGAAACTTTATCTTGAAAATGTCGAAAAATGTATAGGAGATATTTCAGATAAAAAAGAGATATTATTAGATATCGAAAGTAGACTTGCTGAAATCTTTATTAGTCAAGGTGCTGATAAAGTTAGAGTTGTAGCTATTGATAATGTTAAAAAAGCAATTGAAGTAGTTGGAGAACCAGAAGTTTTTGGAAATGGTTCAACTTCTTATTATAAATCTAAATCAGAGGTTTATTCTCGCAGATTGATGAGAGATACAAAAGATTGTGTTATTAGTGGAGTATGTAGTGGTGTTGCCTTATATTCAGGTGTGAATACTTCCTTAATACGTGCTTTTGTCATATTCTTCGCAATATTTGGAGGAACATCTATTCCCTTATATATTATAGGTTGGATATTTATTCCTAAAGCAAGAACTATTTCGGAAATGTCTTTGATGGATAAAATGAGAGATGCTAGATAAAAAAGTGTTAGTTAAAAAATGAAGATTATGGAAATTATCCCAACAAAAAAAGCAGATAATATAAAAGCTCAAATGAGGAAAGGAATATTAGAATATTGTGTCCTTTCAATAATCTCAAAAGGAGATTCTTATGCTTCTTCAATTATTTCAACACTGAAAGAGTCTGAAATGATTGTCGTAGAAGGTACAATATATCCAATTTTAACACGCCAAAAAGATCAAGGTTTATTGACATATAGATGGGAAGAGTCGCCTCAAGGTCCGCCCAGAAAATATTATACAATAACAAAACAGGGTGGTGAAGTGCTAGAAACTCTTGATAATGAGTGGTGTCAATTGGTAGAACAAATTTCAAAAATACGTACAAATTAATAACTGTAAATATGAAAATGGTCGATATTAGTTTAAATGGTGTAGCTTTTGTTTTAGATGAAGAAGCATATTTTCGATTGAATATTTATATTCAGTCGTTAAAAACAGCCTATGGTTCACAAAAAAATGGAAAAGAAATAATAGATGACATAGAAGCTCGCATAGCCGAATTGTTTTTGAATGGTCAGAAAGAAAATTTATCACTTATAACTTTAGAAAAAGTTGAGGAAATTATTTCACAACTTGGAGAACCAGAAGATAGTAGTGAAAATGTAGAGCATAAAAAAATACGTTTTGAGCGTCGCTTTTATAGAGATGAAAAAAACTCAAAAATTGGAGGTGTATTAAGTGGCTTATCAAATTATTTTGGTATAAGTCTTATTTTACTTCGTTTATTGTTTATAGCTTCTATGTTTATAGAGTTCTTTATTTCCGATCAATTTTGGATTTCTATATGTCTATATCTAATATTGTGGGCGATAGTTCCAAAAGCAAAAACTGCTCGTCAAAAAATGGAGATGCATGGTGAGCCTATAACAGCTTCGACAATTGAAAAAAGCATAAAAAAGGAGATTAAAGGAACTGTTGGAGATGCAAAAAGTTCGAAAATAGCAAAGTTATTTGTTAACCTTTTTTATGTTATAGGGAAAATATTAAAATTCTTTTTGATGTTTATTTTCGGGTGTATATCATTCGTATTTATATTGTTATTATTCGCATTTGTGATTTCATCAATTGTTGTAATGGTGGCTTACATTCCGTTTGTCGAGGTGTTTGTATCTTCTAATCCATATATTGCTGTTTTGTTATCTTTGTTGATATTAATAATTCCTTTGATATTAATATATTATCTTTTAATAAAAACAGTTTTTAGTGTTAAATGGAGACGTGGAATAACTATTTCTTTAGTTTTGTTATGGATATTATCTTTAGGAAGTTTTGTTGGTATAGCTGTTAATGAAGGATTTGATAGAATAGAGAGATTTTATGAGACAGAAGAGATTAATGTAACTTCAAAAAGTGGAGTTCTTAATGTTATATCTAGTGAGAATAAAAAATCTAATTTTGATTTTAGAGAAGGGGTATTTAGCAAAGGAGTTTATTATAGAATAAAAACAGATAGTACTCTTGACCCTTCAAATTTTAGAATTGTAGTAAATAAATCATCTTTTGGTAGAAATAGTAAAGATGCTCAAAAGAATTTAGAATTGTTTAAAGATTTTGAAATAAAGATTGAGACAGATAGTTCAGTTGAAGTTCCTCCTTATTTGCTTTTTAATGGTGAAAAAGTGAAATTTAGAGGACAGAATATTAAAATAGATATTTACAAATCAGAAGATTCTGAGGTTAAAACAGATTCATATTTGAATAGGTGTGAGTAACAATTAATTATTTTATTTAGGGAGAAATGGTGGTAAATTTATTTTTGTCACCATTTCTATTTTAAGGTGTTATGTAATTATTTTTCATAAATAGTTGATAATATTTGATAGTTATATCTTTTATGATTAATTTTCGGAACTAAAATGAATAAATAAATGAAAAAAGTATACTTATTATTAACGTTGTTATGCCTCGTATCGTGTAGTGAAAATGAGGATTTAGTTAGAACTATAGAAAAAAGTGATAACGATATTATTAAAGTAAATATGGTTGAAAATACTACATCTATATCTTTTACTACAACTAATTGTTGGAAATTAACTACAGATTCTTCTTGGATTATTTTATCCGAAACTGCTGGAAACATTGGAGATAATGTTGTGGAGATTGTGATTAAAAAAAATGATACAGGAAAAAATAGAGAAGCTATTTTAGTAGTTGCTTTTGATGATATAAAGCATCCTTTTTTAATTAAACAAAGTTGTGAAAATGCTTTTGAACTTTCCGAAAAATCTATAACTTATAATTCAAAAATATTAACTTTTGAATTATAAGTTATAGTAGATTTACCCTTACCCATAGATATAGAGTGTTCCGATATGATTAATTTTCGGAATTAAAATGAATGAATAAATGAAAAAGATATACCTATTATTGGTATTACTATGCCTTGTTGCGTGTAGTGAAGACGTGTGTTCTCATAACACTATTCTAAAAAGTGATAACGATATTATTAAAGTAGATATGGTTGAAAATAGTACATCTATATCTTTTTATGCAAATGATTTATGGAAAATAACCGTAGATTCGTCGTGGATTGATCTGTCTACAAAAAGTGGAGTAGCTGGAGATAATACAGTAAATGTTAACATTAAGCAAAATGATACAGGAGAAAAAAGGCAAGCTAAAATCTTTATTTCTTCTGCTGATATTCAACGTCCTTTTTTGATTATTCAACGAGGGAAAAATGATTTTATTTTGTCTGAAGAATCAATAACGCTTAATTCTAAAAGGCAAACTTTTGAAATAGAAGTTGTTACAAATCTGTTTTTTGACGTAGAGTGTGCAGATTCATGGTTGTCTTATCAACTTACACGTACAAATTCTAAAAATAAATTACAATTTTCTGTAGATGCTAATATTATTAAAAGTGAAAATATTGGTGAAAGAAGAGAGACTAAAATAATAATTAAAGATAGGGAAACTTCTTATTTTAAAGAGGTTAAAGTTGTTCAAATGCCTTATCTTAGCACTCCTGAACTTGAATACGTAGCTTTGGAGGAGTTTTATAATTATACATCTGGTGATGGTTGGAAAAATAATACTAATTGGTTAAGTGACAAACCATTATCATCTTGGTATGGAATAAAAGTATCTGCTGAAGGTAAGGTGATAGAAATAAATTTGAAAAATAATAACTTAGATGGTTTATTAAATTCTAAACTTAAAGATTTAGTATATTTAAGGAAATTAGATGTATCAGAAAATGAGTTGAGAGGTTCTATACCAAGAAGTTATGTAGAGTTTGAATATTGGTACGACTTCGATGCTAAAAATAAAATAATACCTCAGTTAAAGGGGAATTTATCTTGTGACTTCTCTTATCCCGATGGTTATGTAGGAAATATTTTAAAAAGTAGTAAGCAAAATCCTTTTGAAATTGTTATATTAGGAGATGGCTTTATTAAAGATAATCTTAAACCTTATGGCGATTTTGATAAAATAGTAAATGATATTTTAGATTATATTTTTTCAATTTCTCCTTTTTCAGAGTATAAAGAGTATTTTAATATAGATATTGTTTATGTACATTCTCAAGAAGAGGGACTCGATATGAAAGAGGGTTTGGATATGGTTAATACCGCTTTTAATATTCAATATTGTATGACTGAAGATGGTAATATGCTTATACCTAAAGATTTATCTGCTTTAGATAGATATCTTTTGCCTATTACTAAAACACCTGATATGTGTTTGATGATATCTAATACCGATATTTATGGGTGGAATGTTGGTGAAGTTGTGACAGTTTCAAAAGATATTTCTACTATGAATTTCTTTATTAGAGAAATAGGGCATTATTTTGGCTTGGTAGATGAGTTTATTAATGAAATAAAAGTTTTGGAAAAAAACTTAACTATTGATATGGTTAAAGATAAGCCTAATGTTGATGTTACAAATGATTTTTCTAAAATAAAATGGAGACATTTTATAGGATTAAAAGGTTACGAAAATGAAGGTGCTTTTGAAGGAGGATATTTTTTTGAAAAAGACGTTTGGAGACCTCAAGAAAAAAGTATTATGGGCGATTTAGATTGTCTATATTTTAATGCTATTTCAAGAGAAACGATTGTTAAAGGGTTGATGAAAAAGAGTGGAGAGCAGTATGATTTTAATAACTTTATAAATAAAGACAAACCAATAATAAACGATAAATAGATATAAATATGAAAAGAAATTTTTTGGACTATATAAAGATTGCTTTAAAAGGAGCAGGTATGGGTGCAGCAGATGTTGTTCCTGGTGTTTCGGGAGGTACTATAGCTTTTATAACAAACATATATGAAGAGTTGTTATCAACTATAAAAAGTTTTAATGTTAAGGCGTTTGCACTTCTTTTTTCTTTTAAGTTTAAAGATTTTTGGAAAGCTATAAATGGGAATTTTCTTATCTCTTTATTGTTTGGAATAGGTTTAAGCGTTTTTTCACTGGCTCATATTGTGACTTCGCTACTTAAAACAGATCCTATTTTGGTTTGGTCTTTCTTTTTTGGTTTGGTTTTATCTTCTACTTATTTTGTTGCACGTCGTATTTCAAAATGGACATTGGTGACTATGTTAATGTTTGTTCTAGGAGCGGTAGCAGCTTATTTTATAACTGTATTGACTCCTGCAGAAACGCCAAATTCGCTGTTTTTTATTTTCATATGTGGAATGCTTGCAATTTGTGCTATGATTTTGCCTGGAATTTCAGGAAGTTTTATACTTCTTTTGTTGGGGAAATATCAATTTTTGATGAATGCTTTAAAAACGTTAGATTTATCTGTGCTTCTTACATTTGGAGTTGGTGCTATGATAGGTATAGTCTCTTTTTCTCACGTGTTATCGTTTCTCCTTAAAAAATATTATAATTTTACAATAGCTATTCTTTCAGGTTTTATGTTAGGTTCGTTAAATAAAGTTTGGCCATGGAAAGAAACTGTAGAAAATGGATTAGATAAATATAATCAAATAAATATTTTACCTAATGAAAATGTAGTAGAAGGTCTAATTTTAATGATTATGGGTTTCGTTTTAGTCTATTTACTTGAGGTTTATTCTAAAAAACAAGAGATTACAGAATAATATTTATATATTATTCTAAATTTTATTGTTTTCATTTGATATTTAATAATTTTATAGTAATTTAGCATCATATTAATTCCTTTATGTCTAAAATACTTATAAAATGAAAATAGCTCTTATAACAGGTGCAACATCAGGGATAGGTGAAGCAACTGCAGAAACATTAGCTCGTCTAGGTTATAATCTTATAATAACTGGTCGTCGTACACAAAAACTTCTTGAAGTTAAAAGTAAATTGATAGAACTGTATCACGTTAAAGTTTTATCTTTGTCGTTTGATGTTCGTAATAGAAATGAAGTTGAAGAATCTTTAGGAACTTTAACAGACGAGTGGGGTAAAATAGATCTCCTTATAAATAATGCAGGATTAGCTTTAGGACTTGACCATATACAAAATGGAAATTTTGATGATTGGGATAGAATGATAGATACTAATGTTAAAGGGGCGTTAAACGTTACTCGTATAATTGCTCCAATGATGTGTGCTCAGAAAAGAGGTCATATCATTAATATGGGTTCTATAGCAGGAGTTCAAGTTTATGAAAATGGAGGTGTTTATTGTGCTTCGAAACATGCTATGCATGCTTTAACTCAAAGTATGAGAATAGATATGTTAAAAGATAATATTAAAGTGACTGAAATTCGCCCAGGTATGGTGGATACAGAATTTTCTATTGTTCGTTTTCATGGAGATAAAGAAAAAGCTAAGAAAGTTTATAATGGTGTTCAGCCATTGCAATCTGATGATATTGCAAATGTTATTGAGTGGATTGTGAAACTTCCAGAACATATAAATATTAATGATGTTGAGATTATGCCAAGTCAACAAGCAGATGCACATTATACAGTTAGAAATTAAATAATTATGATTAAAAAAATAGGCACTCTAATTATAGAGTGCCTATTTTTTATGTTAATGATATTATAATTTATCATCTAGATTTTTTATAGCATCATCAAGAGTTTTACTACTACCTATAATTTCTAAGCCTGTTGTAGCTTTAATATTTTCTTTAGTCCATAGATTTTTACGATATGGTCCATTAGCTGCAGCTCTAGATCTTTTAACTTGACCATTAGTCCAGTTACAGTAAGCACCATAGTTCATAACATTACCATAATCTATAGTCTC
>JADFUS010000053.1 GCA_015222165.1 Bacteroidota bacterium | reverse complement strand
GTCTCACGATCTAAACGGTGAACAATAAATATTCTGTTATTTCTATTTTGTTTTGTAAGATATTCACTAAGAATATAATAGGCTGTTTTTTGTCTTTCTCTATCTGTAGCCATGCTTAAAAGACCATTTCTTTTATCTATGACAATAATATAATCATCTTCATAAACAATTCTTAAAAATGGATTTTTAAAAGTGTCTTTTGATAGTCCAAAGTTAAGTGTAACAATATCTCCAGCAACTAATTCGTGGTTAAATTGAGTTGTAGGTATCTCATTTATAGATATTTGTCTGTGTGTTAAGTAAGATTTTATAGTTGTACGACTTTTATCTTTCATCTTATCACGTAAAAAAGACATAAGGTCTGCAGGAGATTTTTCATCAACTTCTAGTGAAAGACTTTTCCCTTCACCTTTACGAGTAGGAACTTTTTTATCTGTAACTGGTTTTCTCTTTTTTTCTTGTTTTTCTTGTTCTTCTTGATTTTCATTCGCAAGCTCACCTTTCATAAGCTCATCTAATTCGTCTGCCGAAAGATTATCAAAATCTGTCCCTGAAAGATTTTCATATTCTTCTTCCGAGAAGTTTTTAAAATCTTCTACAGAAAGATCTTTATTTTTGTTGTAGTTATCGTTCATTATCTTTGTTTGTTTTTAATTGCTAATTTAATTATTTTGTTTGCATAACCTACTGCATTATAGTTGTTTACTGCTTTTAGAAATCCATTTTCGCCCATGCTTTTGGATTGTTCAAAAGTTAATTTCTTAATACGACTTATCAGATTTTTAATATCTGTAGGCTCATATACGTATCCATCAAAATTGTCAGTAACAATATCTGCTAAAGCTCCAAGGTGAGGAACAATAACGGGAGTTTTATATTTAAATGCTTCGAGGATAACCATAGGAAAACCCTCATAACACTTGCTTGTCATCATTATAGATTTTGCTGAAGAATAAAATTTTGCTAAATTTTCCTTCGTTAGATAGCCACACATCTCAACATTTTTTGGCAATTTTATATTGTTATCCAAAGAGTTTATCCCTGCAATTTTAAATTTTTGTTCGGGCATAGATAGAGCTATCTCTATGAATAAATCTATTCCTTTTTCGGGAGTCATTCGTCCAATATAACCAATATAATCCTCTTTTGGAAAATCTACTATTGTTTTTTCGTCTATATCTATGGCGTTTCCTATAACTTCTATTTTAGAGCTGTCAATTCCATATTTTACAAGAACATTTTTCTGGAAAGGACTTAGTGCTACAAATGTAGTTATGTTTTTTGTTACTAGTTTAGATTTACGAATTAATTTTGATCTCGATGCGAAGAAAAAAGAGTTGGCTAGTGTCTTGCCACATCTGTTTTTTAAGCACATAACTTCTCTGTGGGGGCTATCAAGACAATCTTTACATATTGCACCATTGCGAAAAAGTGTTCCTACAGGGCAAAGTAATCGATAGTTATGTAAAATCATAAAACTAGGAATATTTGCTTTTTTAAGAGGAAGTAACACGCTTGGAGTTATGGAATGATATAAGTTGTGAATAATAGCAAAATCTGGTTTAAAGTCTTTTGTTATTTTTTGAATATCATTATATGAAAATGGATTGAAGTAGCCTAAAAATAGGCGTTTTAGTTTATTGAAAAAAGTACTTTTTACTTTATTATCTTTTGAATATATAAGAACTTCGTGTCCTAATTTTTCAAAAATGTTTTTTTGAAAAATTACTACGCTCTCTTCACCGCCACGTATAGTGTAGTTATTGTGAATAATAAGAATTTTCATCTAAACATATTCAATTGTTACAGCCTTTTGGTATTGATTTTCCAATAGGTTGTATATATTTTTCATCATGTTTTTTTCAAGAATAAAATCTTGAACCTGAGAATCATTTTGTTCTTTATTATTTTTCCCGATGACAAAATGTATGGAATCGCTCTCTAATAAAGTTTTTACAATGTTAAAAGCTCCGCCTTTTTGTTTATAAAAGCTATCGGAATGATTTAATACATTATATACTTTATTTATTGTTTTCATACATTCAGAAACAACGTCTATGCCTTTGATATGCCACATAGGAGGAATATCAATGTCGTCAGATAGGAAATCTTTTTTTATAGAGTTTCCGCTAACATTTGAAATTATTGATGCTGTATGATAGCCCCAAATCATTTTTTTTCCTTCAAACGAAGTTATTCTATTTGATAGAAAAGAATTTTTATCGTTGTTTTGAGGTAAAGAAGAGACTATAATTGCTTTTTTAGGTTTCCTAATAGTTATTACAGCACAACTTATATCATCAAAAGTAACGCTTTTTTCGTTGTTTACGGCTTGAATTAAAATAGCATTTGAAAGAGACTTTGAGGAGATATTTTTATCCTTCAAAATTTTATCAGAGACAAAATTAGATACATTATCTCTTCCCCAGCCAAATTTATATTTTTCAACATTTATTCCGCTGTGTGTAACTCCGTCGCTCATCAACACAATTCTGTCGCCTGTTTGAATATCAAATTCAGATTTATATATTTTCTGTGGACGATAATTTTCACGTTCTACTTCACATAAATATGAAGAAACTTCTATAATTTTATCTTCCCTATATATTAAAGCTCTAGGATTGTCATACTCAATAATTAAAGCTTTTTTTGTTTTGTGATTTATTTTGACAATAGAAAAAGTCGAATAGCTAACTTTTCTTTTGCTACATACTGGTAGGGTATTAACTATATTATAAGCCAAAGATTTAATATCACTAAATCCATATTCATTATTTATAGCCATTGAAGCCGTTAGCGTAGATAAAACATTAGCTTTTACGCCATGTCCTAGTCCATCAGCTAAAACAGCTATCGATTCGTCTCCACTTTTAGTTATTTGTGATAAAAAAGTATCTCCACAAATAACCTCTCCAAAATGGCACTCTTGAGAGCAGGCAATATCAACAAATATGTCTTTAATTTTATACATTGAGTATATTATTTAATACCTTTTATTATAGTATTTAAAATAGTAGTTAATGAAGAAGTTTCTTCTCCCATAATATAACTAATATTTTGAACCATTTTCATGTTTCTATTGATAACGTCTTGAACTTTAGTGACAAGTTCTTCACGTGTCAATTGTCCATCAAGTATAGTTCGGAAAGTAATCATAAAAAATTCACCGTTTTGAAGCTTATGAACATTCATCATGTAACGTTCTTGGTTTACAAAAACTTCTAAAGTGTCATTTTTTATCTCTTCCGTTGCCATAGAGCGTAGAATCTCATAGATATCTTCGTCTATTAAATCTTTTAAATCAAGCTTTTTATATAAATTACCATTTAAAGCTTTCTTTTCATATTCAACAATTTTTTCAAAAGGAGTATTATTACTCAATACTATACCGTCTTTATTTAGAATTGCTATCGAATACGATATATTATCTATAACCTCTTTAAATATAGCTTCTAAAAGTAAATTGTCTTTATTTAAAGATTTATTTTCTTCTTCTAATTGTTTTATCTTAGATTTTAGTATTTCTATCTCTGTCAAATTTTCCATATAATAGTTAAAGTATGTCTAGAATACAAAGCTATATCTTTTTTTTTTGTTTTCCTAATAAAATAGTGGTTACCTTATGTATTTAGTAAAAAAAAGGTTTTTTGGTAAAAATGAGCTATTTTACAAAAAATAGTGTGTTTTTATATTTTTTTTAAGTGTCTGATTATTAAGAAGTTGAAAATTATTATTAAATTATATTGAAAATAAGTACTAAAACATAGTTGATTGTAATAAATAATTCTTTACTTTGTACTAAGTAATTTAAAATAATTTATAAAACAATTTATGGACGGTAAAGTAAAATGGTTCGATGGAGCAAAAGGTTATGGTTTCATCACTGCTGAAGATGGTAACGATGTATTTGTACATTTTTCAGGAATTAACATCGATGGTTACAAAAGATTAGAAGAAAACCAAGCGGTTTCTTTTGACATTGAGAATGGAAATAAAGGTCCACAAGCTATCAATGTAAACATTATTGGTTAGTATTTCCAATAAGAATTAAAAAGGATTCACTCATTTATTTTGGGTGGATCCTAATTTTTTGTTTTTAACTTTAAGAAGTTAAAGAAAATAGTCTCTTTTATTGGTAGAAAAGAGATATAGAGCAAATTTTTTTGAGATTTTGAATATAAAAATATCTATGATACCTTTAAATTTGTTTTAATAGCTTTAATTTGGAGTTAAAAAGCATCGAGTGTCTTATTTATATAATATTAAAAATAAATGGCTTAATATTAACACGTTTTTAATCTAGTAGAGCTATTTAATTTAGTTTGTTATAAAGTTTATATATATAAATTCTAGAGTATTAATAATCAATTTTTTTAATGGAATTATTCTATTAAGAATTTCAAAGATGGGAATAAAGAAGTGTATCTAAATACTTAGGTTTGAACCTTATATAAATCCTATTTAACATAATATATATTATGTGCGTTATTTATTATTCCAAAAATTATATGTATAATACGCATTTTATCATTTAGATGTAGTAAATGATATTTATTAATATGTTTTTAATAAAAAAAAGGTATATTTGTTGTAGAATATAAAATTAAAAATATGAAAAAATTAATGATGATTATGGTGTTTTTGCTTGGAATAATGTCATCGTGTACGGACGATAAAGTTCCAGAGAAACCAAAAGAGTTTAAACTTGATGAAAATGCTATATTGTATGTAAACGGAGGTGGAACAAAAGCTGAGACTGAAACAGCAGAATATATAGTGAAAAATGCATCATTTTTTCATTGTGCGTATTTAGACGATAACGGTACATTGAAAAGACGTGATAATGGAGATGTTGATTATGGTGGAGGTAGTCTTGGTCTTGATGATTATGATTATAAAATAATTAGGGACCTTATAAAACATAGATTTAAATTTTCTGGGAGTGCTATATTTTTTAACGGTAAACCTTTAGGCTCTTTTTTTAATTGTGTGGATATAACTTTTGTTGTTGTTGTACATAATGGAAAAAGGATTTCCCCAAAAGAGGTTACTATACCTTTAGATGATGAAATTAAGTATGATACAGTAGCGTATATTCCTAATTCAGTAGCAAGGCAGTGTAAAGCTAAGATATTAACGGCTTTTGAAGTTGGAGATTTGTTCGAGTGTTACAGAGTATTTAGAGAAGATTATAGTTTTGTTCCTATTACTGGAGAACAATTTAGAAAACTTAAAGCTGAGGGTAAAAATAATATTTTTGAGTAGAACATAAAATTTGAGATATGGGCGGGTGCAATAAAGTGCCTGCCTTTTTTTGCTCTTCAAAATAATATTCATGGATTTATGATGCTTACGGGGAGTATATTATTAATTTTATAGAAGACAGCGGTTAACTTTATTAGTTAATCGCTGTTTAAATTGTTGTTATAATTTTGATGTATATTATTAGTCGCCGAATGATATGCCGACGCCTTTGGCTGTTTTCATTATATCACTGTCTTCTTGAACAAAATTCATACGTCCTATAGCTTCTGTTAATGGAACACTTATTATATCTGGGTGTTGGTAAGCTACCATACGTCCAAATTGTTTTGTATTAACTAATTCAAAGGCTTTAACGCCAAATTGTGTTGCAAGGACTCTATCATATGCAATAGGTATTCCTCCTCGTTGAAGGTGACCTAAAATTGTTTCTCTAATATCATATTCATATCCTGTTTCTCTAATTTGTTGTCCAACATGATATGCAATACCTCCTAAGCGTGCATTTGTATAGCCAACTTCTTTAGAAAGTTCAGAAGATTGATCTCCATCTATAGAGTGAGCTCCTTCTGCAACAACTATAATAGCAGAACCTCTACCCTTTTTATATTTAGAATTTAATTTCTCTATAACCTTATTTATATCGTAAGGAATTTCAGGAATAAGACAAACATCAGCGCCACCAGCTATGGCAGCATGAAGAGCTATCCAGCCTGTATCACGTCCCATAACTTCAAGAATAAAAGTACGGTTGTGTGATGCAGCAGTAGTCATTAACTTATCGATTGCTTCAGTTGCTATTTGTACAGCAGTTTGGAAACCGAAAGTAAAATCTGTTGCTGAAAGGTCATTATCTATAGTTTTTGGTACTCCGACAATATCAAGCCCTTTTTCATAAAGTTGTTGAGAAATACGTTGAGAACCATCTCCTCCAATGCTTATAACTCCGTCAACATTCATATATTGAAGTTTACGAATCATTTCATCGGAACGATCAACATAAGTCCATTCGTTATTCTTTTTATCAAAAATAGGCCATGCAAAAGGACCCCCTTTATTTGTTGTTTCTATTATTGTACCACCTTGATAATGAATACCCTTAACTGTTTGTTCATCAAGAAGTTTCACCTCGGTAGGTTCCCATAAGATACCATTGTATGCTTGAATACTTCCAAGTATCTCTATTTCTTCTTTTTCTTGAGCTGCACGTTTTACGATACCACGTATAACTGCATTAAGACCGGGACAATCGCCACCGCTTGTAGAAACCAAAAATCTTTTCATTGGTATGTATGTTTATTTATTAAAAATATTCCTTAAAAAATTTATCACTATAACACAAAGATAGTACTTTATGGATAAAATCCAAGAATTAAATTGGTAAAAATATATTGTATTTTATAAAAACATTTTGCCTCTATAGGTAAAGCAAACTACAACTTTTTGTTGATATATTGTAACTATGCCAGAAATAAGATATTCATTGAAACTTAAGTGTCTTATTTTTACATTGTTGACTTCAAATTCATCTATAACAGATTTCTCAATGACGTTTTTATACGAGCCTTTATTTGCTCCGTCTTTAAATTCATTTATTCTGCCTGCCCATATTATGTATGGACTATTTTCGTTAATTTCTTTTTCTGAGGAGTTAAATATAAGGTGTAGCCCAGAACGGTAAAAGCACATAACATGGTTTGTCCCTTTTAATTTGGAAGACATTTTTTTACGATAGCTCCACGATGTTCCCGAATCTTTACTTATAGATAAATAAATATCCTTTTTTTTATCTTGAAGTAAAGCATATAAATCTCCGTTTTTATCGGAATCAATAGTTGCGTTTACAAAATTAAGAATATTGTCTTTAATTGCGATTTGAGGATAATCCCATGTAGCACCTTTATCAGAAGATTCTACTTTCATCACTACCCCTTTATCGAAACGTTTATCTGTATAATATACAGATATATTATTGCTGGATTTTTCAATGATTTTAACAATTTTGTTATCCTTATTGAAAAAAGTTGATAATTTTGAATTATTATATTTTATATCATACATCTCCTCTTCGTTGATATAATTATCTAGAACACAATCATAATTATAAAAAAAGATAGGAAGATATTCATAACGTTTGTATGTTGTTGCTGCTGCTGAAGTATAATGAGAACTTTTGAACGGAATTTTTAAAGTAAGTTCTTTATCAATACGACGTTTAAAATTTAGATTTGTTCTAGTATGATAAACCGTGGAGTCTCTTTTAGAAGTTCCACAAAAAATGTTTATATATTCATCAACAATATCTAAAGAGTACCAATCAATATCAACACTATCTATAGAAACACGTAGTTCTTCCGTAGAATAGTTAACTATTAAATAACCCTCTTTAGTAAATTTATTTCGCTTTGCCTTAACGGTTAAAGTTAAGAAACATAGTATTGTTATCAGCGATATTCTAATCCAATATTTATTCATCTTCTTCTTTTTTTGAGGCGTAAAGGAAAATGTAAAATAGCCATATTAATAATACTGTGTAATAGATTGTTTTTCGTATTCTATTTTCTTTAATAACCTCTTTTTCAATGTCATCTCCATTTTCTAAGTTGAAAATATCATTGAAATTTCTTTTCCCTAAAATTACACCATCTTTTATAAGAACAACTCCTTTATCAGATCTTAAAAAAGATTTTAATGTTGTTTCATCAAGATTATATATGTCCGTATTAAAATCATATTTATTTTCAACCAGCATTTTTGAAGTTGAAATATCTGCTGTTGTTAGTATAACGCAATCAAAAAGATTATCAATTTTATTTAACTGTTGATAATTTTTTTTAGATAATTGTTTCATGTTATTATCTATAATAAAAAGCGTATAACCATGCTTATTTAAAAGGCTATCTGTAACTATATTTCCATATTTATCTGTTATATCGAATGACTTTATTTCAGGAGTAAAACCTTTGCTGATAAGCTCTTGCTTAGATTCTACGAAGCACCATAACTCA
Organism: Bacteroidota bacterium; assembly: GCA_015222165.1. Taxonomy (GTDB): domain Bacteria; phylum Bacteroidota; class Bacteroidia; order Bacteroidales; family Rikenellaceae; genus JADFUS01. The sequence continues at coordinate 17,335 of JADFUS010000053.1, read as the reverse complement.
TTATTTTGCCAAGTTGTATCGCTAATTAAGAAAGTTTTATTTTCTCCAGTTTTAATATTTTTATAAATTAATTTAGTCTCGTATTTATCGGTCGGAGCATTTTCTGGAATAGATGTGGCTTCTCGAAGGCTTACACCTATATGGTAAGGTAAAAAATCGAAATTTGTAACAAAGAAATAAGAGTATAGAGGAATAAAAAGAGATAGTAAAACAGCGAGATTTAGTGCTGTCTTTTCGCTTTTTTCGAATTCAGTGTTATTATTTTTATTATCAAGGTAGAGATAGAATGCTATTATAAAAAATATAACATTTTTTAAGAAAGTAGCTCTATTTGAGAGTTTTATGGCATCACCAAAACAGCCACAATCCGATACGGGGTCAGCAATAAATATATATGCTGTAATTAAAAGAAAAAATGATATATATATTAATGTTATAATACTAGTGAATTTAGGGCGTATCTTTGTAAGTAACATTACCCCTAATAAAAATTCGGAAGCACACAATAATATTGAAAAATAATCTGCATAATTTGTTAAGAAATCAAGACCAAAAGCATATAAATATTCCTCTATTTTTATAGAAGTACCCATATAATCAACACTTTTTACATATCCTGAGAATATGAAAAGCATAGAAAGCAATAATCGTGAAAATGAAATTATATAGAATTTATAAGGTTTATAAAATTTTATCATATTTTATCTTAAAATGTTTGTATGCAAAGTTATAATTTTTAAGGTCAAAAAAAAATAAATTGAACTTATAATTTTCTGTTAAGCATTACATTTATGCTATTATTTTGTTTACTTTTGCAGTGTAAAATTTTTATGATGATAAAAAAGTGTATAGTTATTACTCAAGAGAAAATTTCTTTAGAAGAAATTGATTCTATAAAATCGTTATTAGATGCGGGTTGTGAAAGAATTCATATTAGAAAACCTAATTCTATAGATTCTGAATTAAGACCTTATTTAGACTTATTGTGTTCAAAAGTAGATAGTTCAAAATTGACAATGCACTACTACCATAATTTAGCAAAAGAGTATGGTTTTGGAGGCGTGCATGGTTTTTCAGAAAAAGCAGAAATGTTTGATTTTAAAAGTGTTTCGTCACACTCTATAGAAGAAATGGAAAATCTTAATAACATAGACTACTCTTTTATAAGTCCTGTTTTTGATAGTATTTCTAAAGTCGGTTATAAATCTGCTTTTTCATTAGAAAATCTAAAAAATTTCATAGATAAAAAACCATTATTTGATGTTGTTGCTTTAGGTGGTATAGATGTTTCGAAATTAGACTTATTAAAAGAAAATCATTTTAATACTATTGCCCTATTGGGAGGTGTTTGGAAAGATGGTTGTGAAAATGCTACGAATAACTTTTTAAAAATATATAATAAATGGAAATAGCAAAACTTCAATATATTACTCAATTTAGTAATAAAAAAGATATTCTTCTTGAAGTGGAAAAATATCTTTCTGCGGGAGGACGTTGGGTTCAGCTCCGTATGAAAAATGTTTCTGAAAACGAAATTATTGGTGTTGCGAAAGAGGTTCGTAAACTTTGCACTGCTAAGAATGCCGTTTTTTTGATAAACGATAATCCTCAGATAGCTTTAGAAACAGAAGCTGACGGAGTGCATCTTGGGAAAAGCGATACTACAACAGAAGAGGCTCGTAAAATTTTAGGAAATGATAAAATAATTGGTAGAACAGCTCATTCTTTTGAAGATATTCTAGATATTGCTCGTCAAAAAGTTGATTATATTGGACTTGGTGCTTTAAGAAAAACTCAGACAAAAGATAATATTGCAGGGGTACTTGGATATGAAGGATATAAACATATTTTTTCGAAAATAGATTTTAAATGTCCTCCGATAGTTGCGATAGGGGGAGTTACATCAAATGATATAACTACTCTATTATCAATCGGTTTGCACGGAGTTGCGGTTTCAGGAATAATTAGTCGTTCGGAAAATCCAGAGAAGATAACGCAGTTATTTATAAAAACAATAAAAGAAAGCATCATTTAATAATGATGCTTTCTGCATTTTGAAGATACTCTTTTATAGATTTAAATGTTTTTCGTGAATTAGTAATATAGCCTTTATGGCTGTCTTTACCTACCAATAAACACCCAGCTGTATCTTTATGTGTATTTCCGCAGTGAATACGTACTCCACAATAATTTGGCACGTTAAGGAGCAAAGGAAGCTCCTTTTTAAATCTATTAGACATATTCCATATAAGTCTATACTCCCCTTCGGGAATGGCTGTTTCTCCAGCTATCTTAATTCCTTTTTTTCTAACTTTATCTTCTAGAGTATCACATAAATATTTATCGTCAGCATATAATTTGCCAATGGTAAATTTATCTTCATATTGTGTTCTTATAACTTTCAATTTCATTTTTTTTAATTGTAAATATAGATATGAAAGTATGGCACAAAAAAAATAGGTTGTAAATAATTTTACAACCTATTTTTTAATATGTTAATATGTTATTTTTTTAGTTTCTTTTTTCTATTCATTAAATCGTGAGCAATTGGAGTAGCTACGAAAATTGAAGAGTAAGTACCAATAACAACACCTAAAGTTAATGCGAAGATAAATCCTCTAATAACTTCACCACCGAAAATAAAGATTGCTAGAAGAACAACAAGTGTTGTACCCGATGTATTAAGAGTACGAACAAGAATAGTGTTCATGGCAGAGTTTATATTATCAGATTGGTTACGTTTTGGATATAGGAAGTTGAATTCACGAATACGGTCAAACACAATCACAGTATCATTAATGGAATAACCAATAATTGTTAAGATTGCAGCAATGAATGCTTGATCAATATTAAGTTCAAAAGGAAGTGAATCTTTCATTATAGAGAAAATACCTATTGTTATGAAAGCATCATGGAAAAGAGATATAACACCACCTGTAGCCCATTGCCATCCTGTAAATCTTAGAGCTATATATAAGCCTATTGCGATAAGTGAGAATAACACTGCAATAAATGAATTTATTGTAATATCATGAGCAATAGTAGGACCTACTTTATCAGAAGAAACAATACCGTAAGGTATAACGTTTGTAGTAAATTCTTTTTCAGAAATTTCTGAAGTATAGATAGGTTTTAATTGATTGTAAAGTAAAGTATTAACTTCATCTGTTACACTATCACCTTCTTCTTCGCTTCTATATTGAGTAATAATACGCATTTGATTTGCATCACCAAATTGCTTAACTTCAAGAGAACCTGTGAATGTGTCTGAAAGAGCTTCACGAACTTCATTTGCTGTAACGTTATCGTCAAAGCGAACAACATAAGAACGACCTCCAGAGAAATCAACACCATAGTTAAGACCTTTAAAAGTAAGTGATAAAGCAGAAACTATAATAAGAGTACCTGAAATTACGTAAGCGATTTTACGTTTATTTATAAAATCAAATTTAGCATTTTGTAAAATGTTCTTTGTGATTTTATTTGAGAATGTTACGTTTTTACCTCTTGAAATAAATGCTACAAACACCATTTTAGTGATGAAGATAGAACAGAATAAAGAAGTAAGAATACCAATAACAAGAGTAGTAGCAAAACCTTGAACAGGACCTGAACCAAATATAAATAGAACAATACCTGTTATTAATGTTGTTGTATTACCATCGATGATAGCTGAATAAGCATTTTTGTATCCATCTTGAACTGCAGAAGTAAGATTTTTACCAGCTTTTAATTCCTCTTTTATACGTTCATAAATAATAACGTTGGCATCGACCGCCATACCCATCGTCAGAACAATACCCGCGATACCTGGAAGTGTAAGAACAGCTCCAAACGAAGCAAGTACCCCAAATAAGAAGAATAAGTTTAGAATAAGAGCGATACAAGCTACTAGACCAGCACCGTTATAATAGAATATCATATATAGAAGCACTAAGAAAAATGCTAAGATAAACGATGTCATACCCATATCAATAGATTCTTGACCCAATGTAGGACCAACAACTGCTTCTTGAATAATACGTGCAGGAGCAGGAAGTTTACCTGACTTAAGAACGTTTGCAAGGTCAGTTGCTTCGTTTATAGTAAAGCCTCCAGAGATGCTTGAGCGTCCGTTAGGAATTTCACTATTTACACGAGGAGCAGAATAAACATAACCATCAAGAACGATAGCTATACTTTTGCCAATGTTGTCAGAAGTCATACGAGCCCATACACGAGCACCAGCAGGATTCATAGCCATTGTTACTTCAGCATTAGAACCATATTGAGAATACTCTGGACGAGCTTCAACAACAGAACCACCATCTATTAAAGCTTTACCATCTTTAGTATTACCGTCAATAGCATAAAGTTCAAAAGTTGTTCCTTCTTTATTAGATGCTTTAACTCCCCACATAAGTTTCAATGTACGAGGAAGAAGAGATTTGATTTGAGGCATAGCAAAAATATGATTTACCAAAGAGGTATCTCTAACATTTGCATAACCAACAACTGGAGATTCAACAGGTTGACCAGATTGATCAATTACTGGGTTAAGATGAACAAATAAAGGATTATTTTTTTCAATTTCCTCATTTGCCATAGCTAAAGAATCGTTAGCTATTTTATCTATAAGTTGTTCTTCTTTATCTTCATTTACAGTTTCAGTCTTTGTAGCAGTTTCTTCAGAAGAAGAAAGAGATTCATTAGCTGAATTTATTTCTCTAAGACGTTGGTTAATTTGGTTAAGCATAGGGAAAACATCCTTATTGCTATAAGTTGACCAAAATTCCAAAGAAGCAGTTCCTTGAAGAAGTTTACGAACACGTTCTGGTTCTTTAACACCAGGAAGTTCTACAAGTATTCTCCCAGAATTTTCTAGACGTTGAATGTTTGGTTGTGTAACACCAAAACGGTCAATACGACTACGTAATACGTTAAAAGAGTTTGATATTGCACTTTCTGATTGAGCACGAAGAACTTTTATAACTTCTCCATTTGGCATTTCAGGAGTAATTTGTTCACGTAGGTCATAAGTAGAAAAAATAGTACTTAATTTACCTGCAGGAGCAATCTCATTGTAAGCCTCTTCAAATAGTGTAATATAATTAGATCTACTACTTTTTTGATTTTCAGTTGCTTGTGCTATTGCTTGATTAAAAGCAACATCTTTACTGTTGTTTGAAAGAGCAACAAGAACGTCTTTTACAGAAATCTGTAAAGTAACATTCATACCACCTTTAAGGTCAAGACCTAGATTAATCTCTTTTTCTTTACACTCCGAATAAGTGTAATCCATGAATCCTAAGTCGTAGACAGTTTCCGACTTTACAGAATCAAGATAGTTCCTTTCAATTGTTGGATCGCCATTAGAAGCTTTACGAGCATCACTTTCCACCATACGTGTTACACACGTAAATGAAAGCTGGTAAAGACAAGCAATCGCAAGCATAATCGTAAGGAATTTTATACCTCCTTTGTTTTGCATACTTTTATTATTTTGTTTTTGATAAATTATTCGATTGATTTGCAAATATAAGTTAATTTTTTTAAATAACAGAAAAAAAATTACGCTATATTACTGTTTATAACAAAATTACTAAATAGAATTCTTAATGTGTCTTGATTATCTTTAAGATGCGTACAATAGAGCTTAGAGACAAAAGATAGATCATTAATATCTATAATTTTAAGCGATTCGTTGTTAATATGTTCTTTAACAGCACTTTTCGGAAGAATTGAATACAATTCACTGTTCCTTAAGACCCCTAAAATACTCTGATTATTGTCTATGCACATCACTACATTTACGTTAGAAATATTTAATCCTTTTCCTATAAGAGTTTTGTCTATAGCACGAGTGATATCAGAGTCTTTTTCTCTTAAAATTAAAGGAATAGTAAAAAATTCGTCTATAGAAATAATTTCGTTTATGTTTTTATTGCCGAAACTTGTAACTACTACAAGCTCTTCTCTTTTTATGAGATGATAGCTTAATTCGTTTTTTTTGTAATCACGGTCGAAAAAAGCGATGTCTAATTTCTTCTCTAATAAGGCTTTTTCTACTTGTTTATTGTTGCCCGTATGAATGCTTAAACCTATATTTTTATTTTGAGAATTGAAATTAGCACAAATTTTAGGAAGTATATAGTTAGAAACTATAGAATTAGCTCCAATTTTCAAAGTTCCTTTTGAATCTTGAATTAAAGCACCCATTGTATAATTTAGAACTTTATATTTCTCAATGATTTTTTCGGCATGAGATAAAAATATCTCTCCAGCATAAGTCAGTTTTATACGTCCATTACTCCTATCAAAAAGTTTTATATCATATTGTTTTTCAAGCTCTTTGATATGATTTGTGATAGCAGGTTGTGATATTTTAAGTTCGTTTGCAGCTTCTGTAAACGAAAGGTTGTGAGCCACAGATATAAAAACACTTAGTCTGAAATCCATATTTAAAATAATAGATTACGTTCTCCGTTTCTTACCCTTTCCACACGTTCCTTACATTTTGAAGCTATAGGTCCTTCAAGAAGAGAAAGATGTCTTTCAACAATTTTATATCCTTTTATTTTTGTGTTTTCCGAGCCATAATCTTCAAGATATTCTGAAAGAGTTAGAATGGCATTTGGAGTGCAAATATTTTTTATAAAGCCAGGAACAGAAAATTCCATAAAATGCTCTCCTGTTCGTCCTTTAAGATAACAAGCTGTGCAGAATGAAGGAATATAATCATTGTCTAAAAGTTTATCTATAACTTCAGATAATGATCTATCATCATTAATTTTAAATTGATCTTTGTGAGTCTCTTCTGGGTGAGAATAACCACCAATATTTATGTTTGTTCCTGCATCAATTTGAGAAACACCATATTTTATAACTTCAGAACGTATTGCTTCGTCTTCACGAGCTGTAAGAATAAGTCCTGTATATGGAATTGCGATTCTTAATATGGCAACAAGTTTTATAAAATCTTCGTCACTAACGGGTTTAAACATATTTTGATCTACTCCGTCAGCCTCTTTTATTCGAGGGAATGATATGGTGTGAGGACCAACGCCGAAACAACTTTCGAGGTGATTTGTGTGACGAACGAGAGCCAGAACTTCAAATTTCCAATCGCCAAGACCGAAAAGTGCTCCAATCCCGATGTCGTCTATACCTGCAAGCATAGCTCTATCATGAGATAATAGTCTATAATTATAATCCGTTTTTTTACCAAAAAGATGATATTTTGGATATAATTCTTGATCGTAAGTCTCTTGAAATACTTGAAATGTGCCAATTCCCGCAGCTTTTATTGTTTTATAACCTTCAACATCAAAAGGTGCAGCATTAATATTTACACGTCTAATTTCACCATTTCCTTTTTTTACGCCATAAACAGTTCTTACGGTATGTGCTATAAATTCGGCATCATAATTTTTATGTTCTCCATAAACCAATATTAATCTTTTATGCCCAGTATCTTCAAGCGCTTCAACTTCCTCTACTAATTCTTTATCTGTAAGAGTTTTTCTTTTTATAGAAGTATTGTCTTTATTGAATCCACAATAAGAACATTTGTTTTGGCAATAGTTGCCGACATATAAAGGCGCAAAAATAACGATTCTATTACCGTAAGTTTGCTTTTTTATCCTTTCAGCACCTTCAAAAATAAGGTCTGTTTCTTCTTTTGAATTTGTATTTAAAAGTTTAGCAACATCTATAAGCGATAATCTTTTCTTATTGACAGATTTATCTATAATTGCTTTAATTTCAGCAAGAGAACTCTTTTTCCCTTGTTCTAAAAACTCTAATATTTCGTTTTTATCTATAAACGGTTCGTTTATTTTATCTTCTAATTTATATATCTCAGGATTGAAAATTTGTTTCATAATATTATCATTATATGTTTAATGCAAAGATATGATTTTTATTTATATTTTTATAAAAAAACAGTTGATATTATCTTAAAAACACTATCTTTGTGATATTAAAACACAAAAATATGTCTGACAATAAGCAATTGGTATTACCTGAAAGAACCGTAGAAAGACTTAGCGAATACAGACGAATGTTATTTCGTCAAATGAATAACTATGAAATTAAAAAAACTCATATTTATTCTCATGAGCTTGCTTCTCTACATGGTATTACTGCCGTTCAAGTTCGACGTGATTTGATGCTTATAGGATTTACTTCAGATATAAAGAAAGGTTATAACATAAAGGAACTTATAAACTGTATTGCCGAGATTATTGATACGCCAACGATAACAAATATTGCTGTTGTAGGTATGGGGAAAATGGCGAAAGCTATAACTTCTTATTTTAATGGCAAAAGGAACAAACTTAAGATTATAGCTTCTTTTGATTCTGATCCTGAAAAAATTGGGGCGAAAATTGCAGGGATACATTGTTATGATATATCTTCTCTTGTTGAAATAATAAAGAAGGAAAAAATTAAAATGTTAGTTCTTACACTGCCCTCTTCGCAAGTTGATGATATTAAATCAGACATAATAGAATCAGGAATAAAAGGGATTCTTAATTTTACAAGTAGCACAATAAATTTGGATAAAGAGGCAAATATCTATATTCAAGATTTTGATATCATCACTCTTTTAGAAAAAATAGCATATTTTAGCAAAGAAAATAATGAAAATCTGTAGATCTATAGAAGAGATGAAACTCGCCCAAGGGTGCGTTGCTACTATGGGCTCTTTTGATGGTCTTCATATTGGTCATAAACAAATCTTTGAGACCTTGATTTCTATTTCAAAACAGAAAAAAGCTCCTTCTGCTGTAATCACATTTAATCCTCACCCTCGACAAGTTATCCATAATGAAGATAACTCTTTAAGACTTATCACTACTCTTGAAGAAAAAATAGAAATATTAGATAATCTAGGTGTAGATTTCCTTATTCTTATAAATTTCTCTCATGAATTTGCTTCGTTAAGTTATACAGATTTTGTAAAAAAATATTTAATAGAAGCACTTAATATAAAAACTTTTGTTGTTGGATATGACCATCATTTTGGCAAAAATAGAGAAGGGAGTTATGATATTCTGTTATCTATGCAAAAATATTTTTCTGTAGTAAGAGTAGATCAATTTTCTATTGATGAGAATAAGATAAGTTCAACAAATATTCGTAAGATGATAGCTAAGGGAGATATAAAAACTCTTAATAAATATCTTATAGAGTCATTTTTTGTGAAGACTTCTTTAGAAAAAGGTGTTGCTATGAGCATCGATAAGATAAAGGCTTTCCCTTGTGCAGGGAAATATAATATAAAAATCAGAGGTAAATCTAAAACGTGTGTAATTTCTGAAGAGCATAATTTAAAGATAAGTTCACGTCTAACGTCACCTATGGAAAAAATAACATTCGTTTCTAAAAAAAAGTGAATCAAATAGTCGCTTTTTTAGTAGTAATATCAATCGTAACTTCTGTTACAATGTCTTAAATTATAGTTGAATTTATAGTAATAGTATCAACTATTATCTCTATAGGACAAGTAGCTTGATAAGCTAAAGAATCTCCAATTTTAGAGTATTTGAATTCTATACCTTCTTGAGATAAATTGAGATATTTTTCTGTTTGTTCAATAATAATAAGGGTGTCAATACTTCTTTTCCCAATTAAAATAATTTTTTGTCCTTCTTGTTTCCATGATGAATAATCAACATCAAGATGGATAGTAGATGCTGTGCTGTCAGCATTAAGAGTAATGCCTTTTACAGCGTCCACAGAGTATTCTATAGGTTCAACCCATGAACCAACAACAGAAGAATTTTTTGAGACACAAGACAACATTAAAAGAGAAAATAGAGCTGTGCAAATTATTGATTTCATTTTTTTAATATTAAAAAGTTCATTTTTATTCTTAATACAAAAAACTTACCTATTTTGTTAGATTTATTATTCTATACTCTCTTTTGGTAGTTGAGATTTTAGAACATAGAAACCAACAATACTTGAAAGTAAAGAAGCTAAAAGAATACCCATTTTTGCTTCATTCAATAAATTCGAAACATTTCCAGAAATTCCAGAGTAAGATAAATCAGCAATAAATAGTGACACTGTAAATCCAATACCACCAAATATTGATACGGCGGCTATTTGTCTCATATTTACACCTTTAGGAATAAGAGCAATTTTTGATTTTATAGCTAAAAAAGAGAAAGTAAAAATACCTATGAATTTACCGAAAAATAGTCCCATGAAAACACTTAAAGAGGTGTCACCAACCAAAGTCTCAACGGTAATACCTTCTAAAATAACTCCAGCATTTACAAAAGCAAAAATTGGTATTATTGCAAAATTCACAAAAGGATAAATAATTTCTTCGATTTTTTGAAGTGGACTTATAACTGTATTTGAAGCGTAGTGAATGCGGTTTAATATGTCGGTTTGTTTGTGCGATAAAACAACGACTCCCTTATCTCTAATGTTATCAACAGGAAAACGATTTAGATTTCTTCTTATCTTTGAAAGAAAAGCGTAAGAGCTGATTTTTGTACGTGCAGGAACAAAGAATGCTACTATAACTCCTGCAATTGTTGGGTGTATTCCAGCATGGTAAAATAAAAACCACATTATAATACCCATAAATAGATAGAAATATGTATTGTCAACTCCTCTTTTACCTGCAAAATATAAAATCAACATTATCAATAGTGATATAAGAAGATAAACATAGGCTATATGTGAAGAGTAGAAAATTGCTATAACAATGATACCTCCAAGGTCATCGGCGACTGCTAATGCTGTTAAAAATACTTTTAAACCAAGAGGAACTCTATTTCCTAGAAGACTAAGAACGCCTAAAGAAAAAGCTATATCTGTTGCCATTGGAATAGCACAACCCGAAACAGCGGGAGTGCCTTTAGAGAAGAAATAAAATATTGCTATAGGAATTAAAATACCGCCTAAAGCTCCAATGATAGGAAGCATAGCGTGTTTTATATTTGACAATTCACCAACAAGAACCTCTCTTTTTATTTCAAGACCTACAGAGAAAAAGAAAATAGCCATTAGAGCATCGTTTACAAAACGAGCAACGTTCATTTTCCCTTCGGGTGTAGCTAGAATATCGACTCCACCAATGTAAAACTCTATATTTTGAAGTAAAAAAAGTTGGTAAAAATTAACAAATCCAGAATTTGCAAAAATCATTGCTAAGATAGTAGCTACTATTAATAAAACGCTTCCACTGATTGAACTCGAAAAAAATCGAGAAAAAGCGGTTTCTCTTACACGAACCATATTATATATTTAAAATGATTTTGTAAAGATAACATTTTATTACAACATTATCAAATTATCAATGAAACAAAAGCCGATTACAACATTTTTCAGGACTTTTAATAAAATTAGTATTTTTTTTGGAGCAATTGGTTATGTAATTCATCTATCTCCTTAACCATTTCTGTTGAAATAATATAATGCTTTCCTTGTTTTGTTCTTATTGATAAGCAGTTACTTAAATTTGTGGTGTATATTCGTGCCAAAGTGAAATCTTTTATTCTAAGAAAATAACCAAAATATCCCATAAAACCAAGACTTGAATAAATAGGTAAAAAATTTCGTAGTTTAAGTTTGTCCATTTTTTCGATACTAACTATCTGGTCAAATTTTATAGCTGTACTTTCGACAATACACTGAATAACAAATTTATCTTCGTATATATCAAAATGTCGAGGTGCCGAGATAAATGCTAACAATAAAAATATAGTAGAAATTACGCTAAACCACCCTGCTAAAAAAGTCCCACTGCTAATAAACAGTAGAAATAATGTTATAGCCATAATTATAAATATCAATATCATTGAAAATCGTCTAACGAAACGACTCTGTTCAAAATGAATAACTTTTTTTGCTTTTTCTCCTATCATAATTTATTATATGCTGATTTCAATATATTTTCGCTATCTCGTCCTTCACAAAAAAACAAATCTAAGATAGATAAGTTTTCAACAAAAGGAAATTTCTCTTTGAAAACTTGATAGTATGGTATATTATTAAAATAAATATCCTCTTGTTGTTTTGCTTTTTTCGGAGAGATGGTTTCTCTATAATCCAAAATATCAACTTCGGTATTATCTATATAATTTGATGTCTTTTCTAGTGTGGCATCTATTCCCATACATTCCAAAACTCTATTTAGACACTTTTCATTGTGGTCAAAAAGATATTTTTCTTTATTTTCGAATAAATCTTGAAATTTATAATCGAAATATTCAAAATAAGGAGACGAACTATATGCCGAAACAATAGAACGCCAATGTTGTCTTTGCCAATCCATAGAATAGTCTATTTCCACCTCACGAATAGGTATTTTAAGCCTATTCTCATCTTTTTTTATAGGTATAGAAAGTGATATCGTTCCATTGCTGGAAAGAATATCACATCTATTTCTATAACTTTGTTTTGTGTAACTTTCGTGTGCTTCAAGAAGTACCTTTTCGCCACTAATTATTTTTGAAAAATATTGTACGTTTCCAAAATATGCTGTTGAAAGCAATATCATATGTTATTTTTTTAATTCTATCCAATCTCCATGTTCCTTAATAAGAGATATAAGTCTGTCTAAGGCCTCTTCTTGAGGAATGTTTTTTTCTACGGGTTGAGCTTTATAATATAGAGTAATCAATCCACGTCCAGCACCAATATAGCCATAATCTGCATCTGCCATTTCTCCAGGTCCATTAACTATGCAACCCATGACAGCGATTTTTATGCCTTTAAGGTGAGAAGTACGTTCTTTAACTTTTTTAACAACACTTTGAATATCATACATAGTTCTTCCGCACGCAGGACATGAGATATATTCTGGTTTTGAAGTTCTACGTCGTGATGCTTGCATGATTGTCAGCAATGTACTATATACTTTTGCTTTCCCTTTGTTTCTAAGCCAAAAACCATCTCCGATTCCTTCAATAAGAAGTCCGCCCATATCTGCAGAACTTTTCAAATCAAAAGTTTCTTGATCGTCTTCATCATACTCTTTAAAGATGATTATTTTTTCATTAATTCCTTTTTCTCTTAAATATAAAAACATTGCTCTATGTTCCTGAGGAGTGTTTCCTACAACAACAATTTTTTTATCTTTACAAAAAGTAGAGTCTATATTTTTTATGTTTTCTGCTGATACCCATATATAATTTGGACTGCCCTCGGTATAAACTTTATCTATATTATCAATAAATTCCTCTTTTTTGTCTAAAATTATAAAAGGTATATTTTCTATCGGATAGCTAAAATTATAAGGTTCGCTAGGAAGAAAATTAAAATTATAATCTAAATCCTCACGGTTTGAATAGTAGTCGACTAATTTTTGTGCTACAGGAATTTCAATTTCTGGTTCTTCGGTTAAAGAGACACGAATAGTATCGCCAATCCCGTCATTCAATAAAGCTCCAATGCCTACAGCAGAGCGAATACGTCCATCACTACCCTCACCTGCTTCGGTAACTCCTAAATGCAAAGGAAAAAGTAAATTCTCTTTTGCCATAGCATCAACAAGTAGTCGATAAGATTTAACCATAACAACAGTATTGCTCGATTTTATAGAGACAACGATATCGTTAAAATCATATTTTTTACTTATTCTAAGAAATTCCATTGCTGATTCAACCATACCTTCTGGAGTATCGCCATAGCGAGACATTATTCTATCTGAAAGTGAGCCATGATTAACGCCAATTCTTAAAGCTGTTTTATATTCTTTACATATATTTATAAGCTCTAAAAAAGTATCTTCAAGTCTCTGTAGCTCTTGTTGATATTCAGTTTCTGTATATTCAAAATGTTTGAATTTTGCTCTAGGATCAATAAAATTGCCTGGGTTTATACGAACTTTCTCCACATTTTGAGCTGAAACCATACTAACTTTAGGGTTAAAATGTATATCCGCAACAAGAGGAACATTACACCCTATTTTATCTAATTCTTCACGTATTAATTTAAGTGCATTAGCTTCTTTAACTCCTTGAGCTGTAAAGCGAACAAGTCCTCCGCCAGCATTTGCAATACGTAAAGTTTGTTCTGTAGATTCAATAATTTTATTAGTATCTACAGTAACCATTGATTGAACAATAATAGGAGCAGAATCTCCTATGACAACTTTTCCACCAATAAGTACTCTCGTGGTTTTAAGGCGAGAATATTTAAAAGGAGAAATATAACTATTTAATTTTTTCATTTTATAATTCATCTCCAATTACATCTACAACAATTGTCTTATCTTTTTTATATAATGTAGTTTTCATATCGTTGAAAGGGTCTATCTTATCATATATAGGCCATATAACTTCTTCTCCAGCGTTGTTTATAACTCCATATTTTCCAGTTTCTTCAGATTTAACCACGGCACAACCATCGTTAAAACTGTCTATTTCTAAATAAGTTTCTTCAAGAAGAACATTACCTTTTCTGTCTAATAGTCCATAATGACCATCTTTCTGAAAGATAAAAACATTTCCTCTTTTTTCCCAAAATAGCTCTGTAAATTTAAAAGGAATTATATTCGCTCCGCATCTATTTATAGCGCCAAAAAGTTCTTTTTTCTTTGCTACGGCAATACTTTCATAAAAATCTCCAACTTTATCAAATAGAAAAGGTATAACAACTTCTCCAGAGAGATTCATGTAACCATATTTTTTCGTTGAACGCTCTTTTACAGGAATTCTGTTTTCCGAGATTTCTCCAGCAAGCATATATTTTTCATTTTCCCAAGGGCAATGATGCTTCTTTGCTTTGACATTTTTATTTTCAAATTCTATGATTGCTCTCTCCATTAACGAAAGACACTCAGTATAAACTCGACATATCAAAAGTTCCGAAATATTAAAAAGTTCTTTTTTTGTGACATTTTTAATTAATTTCAAAGAATTACGCATCGTTATTAGATATGCCTCAGAATTATAATACTTTTTATCTTTGATGTTAAAAACGTCATTTTTTAATATAATATCTTGACACCAAGATTCAAGAATTAGTGATAAAAGCGAGTCTAGGAAGAAGTTTTTGAAAGCTGTAACATTTTCCATATCTCCCTCAACCGTTTTGACTAGTTTCATATCATGAACGCAAGAAAAGATAACTTTTCCTTTTTTGTCAATAAAACAGCTGTCTAAACTAAAACCATCAAGAACAAATTTATTTTTGAATAACCATAAGAATGATTTCACATATTCTATAATTATTTCTGTATTTTGCTTAACATCTTCTCTGTGAGGAACTATCATAGATAATAGCTCTATAGGCTCATTG
The DNA here is from genome assembly GCA_015222165.1 of Bacteroidota bacterium. Classification (GTDB taxonomy): domain Bacteria; phylum Bacteroidota; class Bacteroidia; order Bacteroidales; family Rikenellaceae; genus JADFUS01. The sequence goes on along the minus strand of JADFUS010000053.1, from coordinate 2,086 downwards.
TCTATTAATATAACATTAACAATTTTTTTATCTCCATAATTATCATAATATTCTAATTCTCCTTTATGTTGAGAAATATTTATAATTGGAGCGGAGCTATCGTTTTCTTTAATTTTCAGAGATAATAGACATTTATTATCGTTATTATTTTGGATATCTATTTTTATAATTTTTGCTTTACCCTCGTGGTCGATATTTATAAAAAGAGAATTTTTTTCTGTAACAAAATAAATTTCACCATTTTCATCTTTTTGTATATTTATATCTCGTAAAGTTTTAAAGCACTCTTTATTATTTTCGAGTAAATCAAGTATATCTATTATTTTTATAGCACTCATATCTTTATTATATTAAGATTAATATTATATATGGTTTGCAACGCTTATCGTACCTATGTTTATGGCTTCAAGGATTGTTATCATACTTGAATTAAAAGTCATCATTCTAGAATTACGAACATCGTTGATACTATCAGCTTTTTTTATTTTTTTGACTAACTCGAGCATAGTTTCAGGGAAAACACTAGACATCTTAAATAAGTCGGTAGCATTTTTCACGCATCTAAGTTCATTTTCGTTTCTTGGGAAGGTTATTACTTCTTCGTTTATAACGTCATCACCTATATGTATATTTAAAATAAGGACATTTCCATTTCCACTACTTAACCCTTTTATTTTTTCAGCTACATCTAAAACCTCTTCTACGGGTGCATCAGTAACGTCTCCGTCGGTAATGTGAATAATCATAGGAGGAAAGCTTAGCCCTTCTCCATGTATGCTTAACCACTTTTTAGTAATATTATGAGTTTCTCTAAGAGCTTGATACATAGGTGTATTTCCCATAGCTCCGGGGCATAAATATTGAGGTACTGAATAAGTTGATGATATTATTTTATCGTTTTCATCTTTAAATTGCCTTCTGAAAGTTTTTTTCTCCACCATAGAAGAGACCAAATCGTTTACAGAATAGATGTTTGACCCTACAGAACCATTTCCAATAGTATCTTCAAATAAATCTACAGTTTGATTATCTGAATACCCTATAGCGAAAAATTGAAAATAATCATAATATCCAGAAAACTTACGGCATCTGCAAATTAATTCATAAATTGTTCTATTAACAATAACATTCAAAGCATCACATTTTCTCATTTGAGAACCCTCAAAAGAGATAGGCTCACTCATAGAACCTGACATGTCTAATACAAAACCGAATAATCCAGGAGTATTTCTGGTTATTGGGGCAGTATACGAAGGTATTATATTCATAAGATTTAAGTTTTTTATGGTTATAAAATTAATAAAAAATGGGGCAATTACAAACAATTTTACAAAAATAATAAAATAATAATTTTTTATGCTATTTTATTTGGTTTATTAAAAAAAAGACCGTACATTTGCAGTGTCAAAAAGGGAGAAACAACGCATCGTTGCCCTTTGCGACTGATACGGTGGTTGTAGTTCAGTTGGTTAGAACGTCTGATTGTGGTTCAGAAGGTCGTGGGTTCGAAACCCATCATCCACCCTAAAAGGAGTCGATTTATTCGACTCCTTTTTTTTGTTACCATAACTTATTGAAAATGAATGATAATAGTTGTAAAATTTCAAATGAAAAACAGATAAAAGAGTTTAACACATTAGTAAATAGTTATAGCAGAACTATTTTATCGGCACATTTTGGAGATGGCAAAACTTGTTTCCTGAATGATTTTAAAACAAAATATAAGGAAGAAAGAACATTTATAACCATTCACCCCGTAAATTATCAAGTAGTAAATAATAAAGATATCTTCGAATATATAAAAAGAGATATCCTTATTCAGCTATTGATATGTGGAGATTATACTCTTGAAGAAGGTTTTTTAGATAAATATTTTTGTATGTTTTCCTTTGTTAATGAAAATAAGGGAGATTTTCTTAAAGAAATATTAACTGATTATATTCCTAATATCTTAGGTACTCCATCTCTTGGAAAATTTATTGGTCAATGTTTATCTATAAAAGATATATAATCGGCAAAACGAAAAGTACCGATTTTGCAAAACGAATAGTCCAAATAAAAACACACACAAACAGCGATTAACCAT